>CAIOTJ010000038.1 GCA_903861195.1 uncultured Planctomycetaceae bacterium
GCCACCGTGGAGTTTCGCTACCTGCGCTAAGCGGGACCAGCGGCGTTCTGGAACAGGGCACGCCTGGTCCGTCAGGGATTCCCGGAAAAACTCCGGCAGGGCCGGGGGGACATTCCCCGGTTCCCGTGGATCGGGGAGAATGCCGTTTGGCAGAGACGCTGGATTTGCAGACGGAGTTCCGAATGGCGCGGGTGCTGACACTGATTTTGGCGGGGGGCAAGGGAACGCGTCTGGAACCCCTCACGCGTGATCGGGCCAAGCCGGCCGTGCCATTTGGGGGTATTTACCGCATCATCGACTTCACCCTGTCGAACTGCCTGAACAGCGGACTGCGGCGGATCTTATTGTTGACGCAGTACAAGGGGGCGAGTCTCGACCGGCACATCAACCTCGGCTGGCGGTTCATGAACCGCGAGTTCGACGAGTACATCGATATTTTGCCGCCGCAGCAGCGGTTGAACGACAACTGGTACAGCGGCACCGCCGACGCCGTCTACCAGAACATCTACAGCATCGAGCGCAGCCATCCCGACCTGGTGCTGATTCTGGCCGGGGATCACATCTACAAGATGGATTATGCGGCGATGATCGCGCAGCACCAGGCGGCCGAAGCCGAGTTGACGATTGCCTGTCTGCCGGTGCCCCTGGAGGAAGGGCGGGCGTTTGGCGTGATGCAGGTCGACGGGCAGAACAACGTGGTCGACTTCCAGGAGAAACCCGAGGAGCCGCATCCTCTGCCGGGGGACGCCAGCCAGTGCCTTGCGTCGATGGGGATCTACGTCTTCAACGCCAACTTTCTGTTTGAGGAGTTGTGTCAGGACGCGATGCAGCCGGGGAGCCAGCACGATTTTGGCCGGAACATCATTCCCCGGCTGATTGGCACGCGGCGGGTGCAGGCGTTTCCGTTCCGGGACAAGAACACGGGGGGGCGCAGCTACTGGCGCGACGTGGGGACGATCGACGCGTTTTATGAAGCCAACCGCGATTTGATTGCGGTCGCGCCCGAGTTGAACCTCTATGACGGCTCCTGGCCCATCCGGACGTTCCAAGGGCAGTTTCCGCCGCCGAAGTTCATCTTCTCGAACCAGGCGGCCGATCCGCCGCGGGTGGGGCACGCGCTCGACAGCATGGTGAGCGGGGGGTGCGTGATTTCGGGAGGCGAGGTGAGCCGCTCGATTCTCTCTCCCGGGGTGCGGGTGAAGAGCTGGTCGCGGGTGGAGGATTCGCTGCTTTTTGACGGGGTGGAAATTGGCCGTCATGCGCAGGTGCGGCGGGCGATCATCGACAAGGGGGTGAGGATTGCCGACCACGACCGGATAGGCTTCGACCCCGACGAAGACCGGGCCCGGGGTTTCACCGTCTCGGAAGGAGGCGTGGTGGTGATTGGCAAGTCGAGCGGATGAACGTGTGGAGGGAAGACCTTCCGGGCATTCCCGGCCTTTCGGGCGCGGCTCTCAATACCGTGGCAGCGAGGTGTCGATCTGCTGGGCCCATTGATCGATTCCCCCCGCCATGCTTTGCGCGTGCACGAAGCCCTGGCCGCGCAGCCAGCGGGCCACCCGCAGGCTGCGGCCGCCGTGGTGGCAGTGAATGATGAGCGGCGAGTTCTTGAACGCCTCGAGCTCGCCGACGCGCTCGGCCAATTGACTCATCGGCAGCAACTCGGCCCCGGCGATCTTGACCCGGTCGTACTCGTCCTGCTCGCGACAGTCGAGGAACTTGAAGGGGACCTGCGCATCCAGTTGCTGCTTGACCGAGAGACAATCGATCTCGATGGGGGTGACGGCGTCGGACATGGGGCTTTGTGGGTGTGTGAGAAAGAAGGGTTACGGAATGGACTGGTCAGACCGAACGGGGCACCCCGAGGGGGCCGTCGCGAGGCGGGAGGCCGGGGGGGTGGAATGTCAGGGGCGCAGGGAGACGGGGGCTCAGGGAGACGGGGGCTCACTGGGCGAGCGGGCACAGCGAAAGCCCATGTGCGACATGCCGGTGTCGGGAGGGCAGCCATGGCGGGCCGAGGGGCGGTACCGCGAGCAGTACGAGTCGTTGCACAGGAACGAGCCCCCTTTCTGCGCCCGCTGGGGTGCAAAGGGGCGGGTGGGGTCGCTGCTTTTCGAGGGTCCTTTCGGATTGCGGGTGACGCCGGTCCGCGACCGCTGGCTGTAGAGATCGCGCTGGTACCATTCGTGGCACCACTCCCAGACGTTCCCCGCCATGTCGTACAGCCCGTAGGCGTTGGGAGGAAACGACTTGACTGGTGCCGTCCGCACATGGCCGTCGGCGGCGGTGTTCTCGTGCGGAAACGTCCCCTGCCAGAGGTTGGCGTGGAACGGGTGCTGGCTGTCGGCCTGATCGCGGGGGGCGTCGGTGCCCCAGGTGTAGGGTTGGTTCTCGACACCCCCGCGGGCGGCCCGTTCCCACTCGGCCTCGGTGGGGAGGCGTTTGCCCGCCCACTTCGCATACGCCTCGGCATCTTCCCAGGAGACCTGGACGACCGGATGGTTCTCGCGCCCCTCCAGCGAACTCTCGGGGCCTTCGGGGTGCCGCCAGTTGGCTCCGGGAACCCAGCGCCACCAGCGTGTGAAGTTGTCGGTTTCGACCGGCCTGTCAGGAGGAGTGAAGACCATCGAGCCCGCGACCAGCGTGTCGGGATCGGGAGGGGGTGTTCCCGGGGGAAGCTGGGCCAGCAGTTCGTCGGCGGTGGGGGCGCGTTCGGCGGTGGTTTGGTAGCCGGTGGCGGCGACGAATTCGCCAAACTGGGCATTGGTCACCTCGTGCTCGTCGAGCCAAAACCCGTCGATTTCGACCCGATGGGCGGGCTTCTCGTCATCCCAGCCTTCGGGGGCATTGGTTCCCATGGTGAAGATTCCGCCGGGAATCCAGACCATGCCCGGTGGGGCCGTCTCGGGAGGCGCGGCGGGACGCGATTGCAACCAGCGGGTGGCCCCGTAAGTGAGCCCGAACGCCAACCCCCCCAGGACAAGCCAGCCTAGGGTGGAGGCCAATGTCGAGCGCAGCGCCGACAGGGTCGGAGGAGAATCGTGTGTCATGCCCGGAGAGTCCAACGGAAAGGCCAGTGTCAATCAAGGGAACGCTGCCAGCCGTTCCAGGACAGACTGTACCGCACTGCCCGCGTCGGCCGTCAATGGAAGAGCCGGGGAACGATCCGGCGGCCGCACAGCGGACAGTTCCAAGTGAACGGAGGATGGGGACATTTCTAATGGCTTTTGACATTGCGGAAGCCCGCAGTGGAGAGTTGCCACGCCGCGCGATTACACTGCAGGCCTACGAGGTTTTTCCGAGGGGTGTGCTGTTGGCACCACCCGGACGGAAAAGGCATGACGGAACAGGCATGACGGAACAGGGGCGCTCAGATCTGGCTCTGTCCGGTTTCTTTCGAGGTGCGACATGAGTGTGACACGACGTTCGTTTTTGGCGGCCGCCTGCGGCTGGCCGGCGGCCTTGGTGCTGGCCCAGGATACCGATGTGGCGACGGCTTTGCCGTCGTGGAACGCCGGGGTGGCCACCCAGGCGCTGGTGCAGTATGTGCGGAAGGTGACCCGCGAGGGATCTCCCGACTTCATCCCCGTTCCCGAGCGGATTGCCGTCTTCGACAACGACGGCACGCTCTGGCCCGAGAATCCGACGCCATTCCAGGTGGCGTTCGTTCTCGATTCGTTGAAGGACCTCGTCCGGAGGAAGCCGGAACTGGCCGAGAACACCTACGTCCAGGCCGCATTCCGTGGGGATCTCAACACCCTGTTGGAAGAGAACTACCAGGGGTTGTTCGCCTTGCTGGCACTGACGCACGACGGGGTGACGGTGGAGGAGTATGCAGATCGGGTGACCGACTGGCTGGCGACGGCGAAGCATCCGCGGTTCGGCCGCCCTTATGACGAATGCGTCTACCAGCCGATGCTGGAGGTGCTGGCCTACCTGCGGGCCAATGGCTTCAAGACGTACATCGTTTCGGGGGGCGGGGCCGACTTCATGCGGATCTGGAGCGAGCGGGTCTATGGGATCCCGCCCGAGCAGGTGGTGGGGTCGCACGGGGGAGCAAAGTTCGAGCTGCGCGACGGCAACCCGGTGCTGGTGAAAAGCACCAACACACTGTTCATCGGCGACAAGGAAGGGAAGCCGGTGGGCATTCACCAGCTGATCGGCCGACGCCCGGTGATGTGCTTTGGAAACAGTGATGGGGACAAGGCAATGCTGGAATACACCACCATCAACAACCGCCGCGCCAGCTTCGGGATGATCGTGCACCACACCGATCCGGAACGGGAATACGCCTACGACGCGCAGCCCAAGAGCACGGGCAAGCTGGTCGCGGCGCTGGCGGATGCCGGGAAGCGGGGCTGGGTGGTGGCCGACATGAAACGGGACTTCAAACGCGTCTTTTCGTTCGACCAGTGAGGCCGAGCAGCAAGCGGGGTGGGACCGGGGCGCGAGGCGGCAAGTTGTCCCGCACCCCGCGCTCGCGGTCCGCTGAATCGGTCACCCCGTCGTGAGTTGCTGCCGGACGGGCACCTGCGTCGACGCGGCGGTCCTTGGCGGACGGTGCGGCAGTTGCCCCGGACTTGGCTTATTTCGCCTTCTCGAACCCGGCCTTCAGCAGGTCTTCGTAGCCCGCCTTGAGAGGCCGGACGTCGTACCCCTTCGACTTGAGAATCTCGCCGGCGTTCAGGCAGCGCTTGCCGCTGCGGCAGTGGGCGTAGATCACCTTGTCTTTGGGAAGATCCTTCAGCAGTTGTTCGAGCTGGGGGGTTTCTTTGAGGCCGCTAAGCGGGGTGAACCGGGCGGTCTGCAGGTGACCGGCATCCCACTCGTCCTTCTCGCGCACATCGAGCAGCACCGCCCCCTTGGAGGCGAGGTTCTTTTTAACGGTCTCGAGCGTGTCGGTGGTGTGCTCAATCGCGGCGGCAGTCCCCGCCAGCCAGCCCAACCAGCCTGCCAGCACCAGTCCCATCAGCGCGGTTCTCCGATTCATGTCTGTCTCTCCTCTGGAATTCTGAACTGATTGGTGAAACGTGGATGGGGGACCAACTCGTCCCGGCTTCCGGTCAGTCGCGAACCGATCTCGACCGCTGGGGTTCTCGCACAGTCCCAATCCCACCACACCGGTATTCTACTGCCAGCCGGGGGTGGTCCGCAGCCCGGGAACCAGTCGCGCCAGCCAGGTAACCCGGGGGGCGTCGGAACCCAAACCGGTGAGGGGAAACAGGCCCTGATCGTTTGCACCGATCGGCGTTTGCCGTCGGGTCCCGGTGTGACTATAAACAGGCGTCAAGTTCTGCACTGTCGTCCGCCCTGCTGGGGGTGTTTCCCGGCACGACCCGTTGAACCGGATCCAACAGACCGGCGGAGGGGCGGCGTAGTAAGTGCATGATCAACCGCATCCGCACGATGTCTGAGCCCGGGACGCAGTCGCTCGAGTCTCCTCCTCCGGGGGGTGGGGTGAGTGATGCGCGTCTGGTCGAGGCAGTGCGGAAGGGGGACCACGACGCGTTTGGCGAATTGGTCAAGCGGTACGAAGGGCGGTTGATGAGTGTGCTGCTGCGGTTTGTGCGGGACCGCGAACTGGCCCGTGACCTGTCGCAGGAGACGTTCCTGCGTGTCTATGAGCGGCTGGAGCAGTTCGATCCGTCCCGGCGGTTTGGCCCTTGGCTCTTCCGGATTGGGGTGAATCTGGGGCTCGATTACATGCGGCGGCGGAAGCGGCGGCTCTGGCCGCTGTTGTTCAGTGAAAGCCGGTCAGAGACCCCTCCCGACCCCGCCTCGGCAGACCCTCGCACCCAGCTCGATCTCGAGCAGGAAGTGCGGTTTGTGCTGGAGCAAATTCCCGAGCATTACCGCACGGTGTTGGTGCTGCGCGATCTGGAGAATTTTTCGTCGTCCGAGATTGCGGCCATTTTGAACCGCAAAGAGGCGACCATTCGGTGGCGGCTGGCGGAAGCCCGCACCCGATTCGAACAGATCTGGCGGCGCAGGCAGGCCGAGCGGAGTCCTGAAGATCGAATTGCCGTCCCGGGTGACAGCGAGGAAGAGACCGACCATGTGGATGAGTAAATGTCAGAAGTACCGCCAGGAGCTGGCCCTGTTGGTGGGGCAGGATCTGGACATGGTCGCGCAGGTTGAGGCCGAGCGGCATGTGGCCACCTGCCCCGACTGCCGGGTCCATTTGCAGTCGCTGCGATCGGGGCAGCAGGTGCTGCAGCAGGCCCGCACCCAGTCTCCGTCCAACGTGGCCGAGGAGGCTTCGGTTTGGGGAGGAGTCAGTCGGCAGATCCGCGTGCTCGACGAGCGGGCGGGACGGGCGAATTGGCGGGGTTGGCTGCCGGCAGTCGCCCTGGCGGCCGCCTGCCTGACCGTGACGGTGATCACCACCGACATGCTGGATCCCCTGCGGCTCAATTCGAGCCGGACGGTGGGGGAGATGTCGGGAGGTTCGAACACCCCGCAGGGACTGCTGGCCCCCAATCGCACCGTGTCCAACCCGGTGAACAGCCAGCCGTTGCGTGTGCCCCTGCCCACGTCGGATCTGCAGTTGAATCAACCCGAGAACGAATCGAATTGGATTCCCCGCCGGGGCGATCGTCCCCAGCGGTTCAATACTGGACCCTTCCGCAGTCTCTAGTCGCGGATGATGCGGCGACGGCAGTTGTCGCCTGGAGAAGTCCCTCTCTGCAAGTCCCCGGGTTCGATCTTCGAGCCCGGGGACTTTTTGTTTTTGGGGCGGGCTGGGGCTGGGGCTGGTGCGACGGTTGGGAATTCGCGGGCCGGAGGTTTCCCCCCCGCGGAGGATCAGGCCGAGCGACGTGTCGACGTGGTCGACTCGCGGAGGGGGGGGCGAAAGACGGGGGCTGATGACTCGAATTGACATCAATGCCCCCAAAAAGATAGCCTCCCTTCCGCAGATTGCCCGGTCGAGCCAAACTTCGGCCGGGGTGGGGCGGCGAGGAGTCCGCCTGCTCCGGGGTTGCTCTGCCAGAAAGGATTCGCAGTGATTCAACCGGCTCCCGGAGGGAGTTCGCAGGCATTCCCGTCGGGCGGGTCGAAGATGACCCCCGGGGGAGAGTGCGCGATCGCGAACCCTGGGACTATGGTTGGGGCAGCGTCGGTTCGGGCGAAATCGTCCCGGTCCGGGAGTTCTCCGGTGGTGGTGATTGAACCCCGCCGGGCGTGGCAACTGGTGGATTGGCCCGCGCTGTGGCGGTACCGCGAGCTGCTGGCGATTCTGGCGTATCGCGATATTTCCGTTCGCTACAAGCAGACGGTGCTGGGGGCGGCGTGGGCGGTGGGGCAGCCGTTGTTGCAACTGGCGGCCTTCTGGCTTTTCTTCGGGCGGATGGGGGGGCTCGCCGACAAGGTCGAGGGAGATTATTCGCTGTTCCTGCTGGCGGGGCTGTTGCCCTGGCAATTGTTCGCGACCGGGGTCGGTCAGGCGGCGCAGAGTGTGGTGCAGAACCAGAACCTGATCAGCAAGGTGTATTTTCCCCGGTTGGTGGTACCGATGGCCGCCCTGGGGAGCGCGGTGGTCGATTTTGCTGTGGCCTGCCTGGTGGCCGTGCCGTGGCTGTTGTGGCGCGGGGTGGGCTGGCATGCCAGCCAGTGGCTGGTGCCGGTGTTTGGGCTGGGGGTCATCGTGGCCACGCTGGCCGTGGGGGTGGGCTTAAGCGCCCTGGTCGCCGAGTTCCGCGACTTCCGGTATGTGACCAATTTCCTGCTGCAGATCTGGATGTTCGTCTCGCCAGTGGCGTATCCGCTGTCGGTGGTGCCGGGGGGGTGGCAGTGGGTGTACGCGCTGAATCCGCTGGTGGGGCTGATTTCGGGCCTGCGATCGGCACTGCTGGGGCAGTCGTTTGCGTGGGGGCCGATTCTGGTTTCAGTCGTGGCGCTGCTGGTGTTGCTGGGGGTGGGTCTGGCCTGTTTCCAGCGGGTTGAGCAACGCCTGGCGGACATTGTCTAAGGGATTCGGCCCCACCATGGACACACCCGCGATTCGAGTCTGCGACCTCGGGAAGAGCTACCGTTTGGGGGCTCAGCCGGCGGGTTACCGCACCCTGCGCGAGTCGCTGGCGGGGGCCTTCTCGGCTCCGCTGCGGCGGTTCCGCGAACTGGCGGGAAGCGACGGGACGGGCGGCGAAGAAGCGGCGGGGACGAAAGAGTTCTGGGCGCTGCGCGACGTGTCATTCGAGATTGCGCCGGGGGACGTGGTGGGGATCGTGGGGCGGAACGGGGCGGGCAAGAGCACGCTGCTGAAAATTCTCTCGCAGATCACTCCCCCCACCACCGGCCGCATCGAGATCGCGGGGCGGATCGCGAGCCTGCTGGAGGTGGGGACGGGATTTCATCCCGAGCTGACCGGGCGCGAGAACATCCACCTGAATGGGGCCATCCTGGGGATGAACCGCCGCGAGATCCGGTCGAAGTTCGACCAGATTGTGGCGTTCGCCGAGGTCGAGCAATTTCTCGACACCCCCGTCAAGCGGTATTCGTCGGGCATGTACATGCGGCTGGCGTTCGCGGTGGCCGCCCATCTCGACCCCGAGATTCTCATCATCGACGAGGTGCTGGCAGTGGGGGATGCGACCTTCCAGAAGAAATGCCTGGGGCGGCTGGGAGAGGTGGCGGCGGGGGGGCGGACGGTGTTGTTCGTCAGTCACAACATGCAGGCGGTGACCCGGCTGTGCAACCGGGGCATTCTGCTCTCGCGCGGCCGTGTGGCGGCGGAGGGGTCGGTCGAGACGGTGGTGCGGCATTATCTGACCGACGGCAACCACAGCGCGGCCGAGCGGCACTGGGAGCCGGCCGAGGCCCCCGGGAATGACGTGGCCCGCCTGCTGCGGGCGAGGGTGATCAACCCGTCGGGTCAGACCAGCCAGACGCTCGATATCCGCCGCCCGGTGGGGATCGAGATGGAGTACGAGGTCTGCACGGGGGGGCAGGTGCTGGTCCCGAACATTCACCTCTACAACGCCGACGGCATCTGCGTGTTCATCAACAATGGCTGGCAGCACGCCCGGCCGCCGCGCGGGCCGGGGCGGTACCGCAGCGTGGCGTGGATTCCGGGCAACCTGTTGTCGGAAGGGACATTTACAGTGGGGGTCGCGTTGAGCACGCTGGACCCCATCATCGTCCATTTCTTCGCTCCCGAGTCGGTGGCCTTCGAGGTGGTCGACTCGCTGGATGGCGATTCGGCCCGCGGACCGTATGCGGGGGTGTTCCCCGGGGTGGTCCGGCCGGTGCTGGAGTGGGACACGACGCGGGAATCCGCGCGGGAGGCGGTCTCGGCATGAATGTGGTGATTTTGGCGGGAGGCCTGGGAACCCGGCTGGGGGAAGAGACCGAGGTCCGCCCCAAGCCGATGGTCGAGGTGGGGGGCCGCCCCATTCTCTGGCACATCCTGAAGCATTACAGCCACCATGGCTTCGGGAAGTTCTTCATCGCGCTGGGGTACAAGGGGGAGCACATCAAGCGGTACTTCCTCGACTTCGGGTCGCTCTCGGGCAGCCTGCGGATCAACACCGCGCGGAACGCCGTGCTGCCGCTCGACCCGGTCAGCGAGAACTGGGACCTGCACCTGATCGACACCGGCTCGCAGAGCAACACGGGGGGGCGGGTGCTGCGGATGGCCCCCTACCTGAAGGGGGAGACCTTCATGGTGACCTATGGCGACGGCGTCTCGAACGTCGATGTACGGGCCTTGCTGGAGTTTCATCGCCGGCAGGGGAAGCTGGTGACGCTGACGGCGGTCCGTCCCCCGGCACGGTTTGGGGGCCTCTTGTTCGACGGCGACATGGTGGCCGAGTTCACCGAGAAACCGCAGGCGGGGGAAGGCTGGATCAACGGCGGGTTTCTGGTGTGCGAGCCGGGGATCTTCGACTACCTGCAGGGAGACGCGACGAGCCTGGAGGCCGAGACGCTCGAGCGGCTGGCGCGGGCCGGGCAACTGGCGGCTTACAAGCACGACGGCTTCTGGCAGTGCATGGACACGCTGCGTGACAAGAAGATCCTGGAAGACCTGTGGCAAAAGGGAAGTGCTCCGTGGAAGACGTGGGAGTGAACCGGTTCTGGGTGGATCGCCCGACCCTGGTGACCGGGGGGACCGGGCTGGTGGGCAGTTGGCTGGTGCGGCGGCTGCGGCAGGCGGGGGCCAGCGTGGTCTGCTTGGTGCGCGACTGGGTTCCCGAGAGCGAGCTGGTGCGCTCGGGGGATCTGGCCCGGGCCACGGTGGTGCGGGGCGACGTGCGCGACCAGGCAACGCTCGAGCGCGTCCTGGGGGAACACGAGATCGGCACGGTCATTCACCTGGCCGCGCAGACCATCGTGGGTATCGCCAACCGCAACCCGGTCTCGACCTTCGAGACCAACATCCAGGGGACCTGGGCCCTGCTGGAGGCATGCCGCCGCAGCCCGCTGGTGCAGCAGGTGGTGGTGGCGTCGTCCGACAAAGCCTACGGCGTGCATGACCAGTTGCCCTACGACGAGACCGCCCCGTTGCGGGGCGATCATCCCTACGACGTCTCGAAGTCGTGTGCCGACCTCATCGCCCACACCTACGCCAAGTCGTACGGGTTGCCGGTGGCCATCACCCGCTGCGGCAATTTCTATGGCGGGGGAGACCTCAACTGGAACCGGATCATTCCCGGGACCATTCGCAGTGTGATCCGGGGGGAACGGCCGGTGATCCGTTCGGATGGCAGTTTCATTCGCGACTACTTCTACGTCGAGGATGGGGCGGCGGCCTACATGCTTCTGGCCGAGCAACTGGCCGGGCGTCCCGAACTGCGGGGCGAGGCGTTCAACTTTTCAAACGAGATCCAGCTGACGGCGCTCGACGTGGTGCGGCAGGTGCTGGCCGCCCTCGATTCGTCCCTCGAACCCGAGATCCTCAACCAGGCCTCGAACGAGATTCCGCACCAATACCTGTCGGCCGCGAAGGCCCGCCGCCTGCTGAACTGGTCCCCCGCCTTCACCTTTCCCGAGGGACTGCAGAAAACCATTGACTGGTACCGTGATTTCCTGGGAGCCCCGCGTTGACCCATCGCATTCTCGGCTGCCGCGCCTGCGGCTCACCCGACCTGCGCCCCGTGCTCGACCTGGGGCAGACTCCGCTGGCGAACCGGCTGTTGCCGTCGGCTCACCCCGCCGAGCCCGAGCCGACCTTTCCCCTCGGGCTGGTCTTCTGCCCGGCGTGCAGCCTGGTGCAGATCACCGAGACCGTCCCCCCCGAGATCCTGTTCGCCGACTACGTCTATTTCTCGTCGTTCAGCGACACCATGGTGGCCCATGCCCGGGCGCTGGCCGAGCGGCTGGTCGCCGAGCGGAAACTGGGGCCGGGACAGCGCGTGCTGGAAGCGGCCAGCAACGATGGTTACCTGCTGCAGCACTACCGGCAGCGGGGGGTGCAGGTGCTGGGAATCGAACCGGCCTCCAATGTGGCCCAGGTGGCGGTGGCCGAGCGGGGAGTTCCCACGCGGGTCGCATTCTTCGGCCGGGCGACGGCCCAAGCGCTGGCCGACGAAGGGCTGACCGCCGACGTCTTCCATGCCCACAATGTGCTGGCCCATGTGGCCGACCTCAACGGTTTCGTCGCCGGCATTCACACCGTGCTGAAGCCCGATGGCGTGGCCGTGATCGAGGCCCCTTACGTGCGGCCGTTCGTCGAGAAGCGGGAGTTCGACACGATCTACCACGAGCACCTCTGCTATTTCTCGCTGACGGCGCTCGACCGGCTGTTCCGCAGCCACGGGCTGATCATCGATGACGCCGAACTGGTGGACATCCATGGGGGGAGCCTGAGAATTTTCGCCCGGCGGGGAGCCGCCGACGCGCCGGCCCGGGGTTCGGCCGTCGGTCTGCTGCAGGCCGAGCGGGACGCCGGGGTCGATCAATTCGAGTACTACGCCCGCTTCGCCGCCGAGGTCGAACGGCTGCGGCAGACGCTGACCGGCCTGCTGGGGGGCCTGAAGCGGGCGGGATGTTCCCTGGCGGCCTATGGGGCCTCGGCCAAGGGGAGCACGCTGCTGAACGTCTTCGGCATTGGGGCCGGAGTGCTCGATTTCGTGGCCGACCGCAGCACGGTGAAACAGGGGAAATTCACCCCGGGAACCCGCCTGCCGATCGTGGCTCCCGAGGAACTCGCCCTGCGCCGACCCGACTACTGCCTGCTGCTGACCTGGAATTTCGAACGGGAGATTCTCGCGCAGCAGACGGAGTACCGCCTGGCGGGGGGCCGGTTTGTCGTTCCCATTCCCGATGTCCGGGTGGTTTGAGTGCCCATGAAGTTCACCCCCACGCCGCTGGCCGGTGTCTGGCTGGTCGAGCCCGAATTGCGGGCCGATGAGCGCGGGTTTTTCGCCCGGCTGTGGTGCCCGCGGGAACTGGCCGTGCGGGGGCTCAACCCGGCCCTGGCGCAGACCAGCGTGTCGTTCAATCATCGCGCCGGCACGGTGCGGGGAATGCACTGGCAGGCCCCGCCGCACGCCGAGGCGAAACTGGTGCGGGCCTCGCGGGGGGCGATCTGGGACGTGGCGGTCGACCTGCGTCCGCAGTCTCCCACGCGGCTGCAGTCGGTGGCGTTCGAGCTGAGTGCCGACAACCGGCGGATGCTGTACATCCCCGAGGGGTGCGCGCACGGCTTCCAGACGCTGACCGACGGGGCCGAGGTGACCTACGAGATCTCGACCTTTTATGACCCCGCGTCGGGCCGGGGGGCCCGGCATGATGATCCTCTGCTGGGGCTGACCTGGCCCCTGCCGGTGACCGTGATTTCTTCCCGCGACCAGGAGTGGCCGCCGCTGTCGGACCGGCCCACACCTCTCCGCTGACCTGTTCTTTCTTCTGGATTCCGCCGATGCCCGCACCCCACGACCCGAAGGATCCCGCCGCGATCGCCCGCATGGCGGCCGACCCGGGAATACGTTCCGCCACCCGCGACTTTTTCGATCGCAGTTTCCAGCACAGGTATTCGTACAACTTTTCGTGGCTGGGACGCCCCATCATCCAGTATCCCCAGGACATCGTCGCGATGCAGGAGATCATCTGGAAGGTGCGTCCCCGGCTGATCATCGAGACCGGCATCGCCCATGGGGGCTCGCTGATCTTCTCGGCCTCGATGCTGGAGCTGATCGGCGGCCCCGGCGGGGTGTTGGGAATCGACATCGACATCCGCCCCCACAACCGGGTCGAGATCGAGAAGCATCCCCTGTTCCGCCGGATCGAGATGATCGAGGGCTCGGCGATTGATCCGGCAGTGGTGGCGCAGGTCCGGCAGCGGATCCCGGCGGAGGGGCCCGTGCTGGTCTGTCTCGATTCGAACCACACCCACGAGCATGTGCTGAAAGAACTGGAACTGTACTCGCACCTGGTCACCCGGGGGAGTTACCTGGTGGTCTTCGACACGGTGGTGGAGGACATGCCGGCCGACGCCTTCCCCGACCGTCCGTGGGGACCGGGAAACAACCCCAAGACCGCCGTGCATGAGTTCCTGCGGACCAACTCGCGATTCCGGATCGACCACGAAATTGCCGACAAGCTGCAGATCACCGTCGCTCCCGACGGCTACCTGGAATGCGTGGCGTGAGGCTGCCGCAGGAGGGGCCCACCGTGCTGGTGACGGGAGGGACGGGCTTTATTGGACGGCGGGTGGTGCCCCGGCTGGCCGCGGCCGGTTGGCGGGTCTGGCTGCTGTCTCGCGGCACCCCGTCTGAACTACCGGCGGGGGTCTCGGTCTGCGAGGTCGACCTGTTTGACCAGCCGCGCGTGCGCCAGGTCGTGGCGGAACTCGCCGCGTTGCCCTCCAGGCCGGGCGAAACCCAGCCGCGGAACAGCGGTCTGCACGCCCTGCATCTCGCCTGGGAGGCGACTCCCGGAGTGTTCTGGAAATCGCCGGCCAATCTCGACTGGCTGGCGGCGAGCGTGAACCTGCTGCGGGCCTTCGCCGATGCGGGGGGAAGCCGCTTTGTGGGGGTCGGCACCTGTGCCGAGTATGCCTGGAACCACGCCGACGGGACCTGTCACGAAACACATACGCCCCGCACCCCCGCCACACTCTACGGGCGCTGCAAGCTGGCCTTTGCGGAAGTGGCCGAGACGTTCTGCCGGGACCGCGGTCTCTGGTTCGCCTGGGGACGCGTGTTCGCCCCCTATGGGCCGGGGGAGCCGCCGCAGAAACTGGTCGGGGCCATCCTCAACGACCTGCTGGCGGGACGTCCGACGCGGTGTTCCGACGGCACCCAGTGGCGCGACTACCTGCATGTCGATGACCTGGCGGCGGCGTTGGAGCAACTGCTGGGCAGCCCGCTGGCCGGGACGCTGAACCTCGCCTCGGGGCAGCCCGTGCGGGTGGCCGACCTGGTGCGGCTGGCGGGCGAGGTGTGCGGCCGGCCCGATCTCGTGCGGTTGGGCGATCTGACCTCTCCGCCGGGAGATCCCCCCCGGTTGTTGGCCGATGTCAGCCGTCTGCGCGAGGAATTGAATTGGCGGCCGGCCATTCCTCTCGAAGAGGGGTTGCGGCAGTCGGCCGCGTGGTGGCGGCAACACCTCGTCGATCGACCGGGCTGAAGGCGGGCCACGAGTTCCGATCGGGCGAACCGGGCCCGTTATCATGGGCGTGTTTTCCGGCCAATCTTTCCCGACACGTTTTCTCTGGTGCGTCATGTTCGAACCGCTGGTCACGATTGGCATACCGACGTTCAATCGGGTGGGGCTGCTGCAGCAATCGCTCGCCTCGGCCCAGGCCCAGACCTATGCCCGCCTGCAAATCGTGGTTTCTGACAATGGCTCGACCGACGGCACTGCCGAGTTCCTGCGGGGTCTGACCGATCCGCGGGTGAGGGTGTCGCGCTCCGAGACCAACCGGGGACCGGCCTGGAACTTTCAGCGGGTGCTGGAGCTGGCCGAGGGAGAACTGTTTGGCTGGCTGCAGGACGACGACCTGCTGTTTCCCGAATTCGCCGCGCGGGCCGTCGCGGGTCTGGGCCAACACCCCGAGGCGGTCTGCAGCCTGGCTTCGATGTATGCCACGCCGACCCCCAACCTGCTGATCAAACCCTGGCTGATGGGGCCGCCCGTGCCGCTCGATTGGGCGGGCCGCGCCCCGCGGGCCGTACCGGGCGACCTCGTGCTGCCATTGTCGCTGTTCGTCAGTTTCGCCATTCCCCCCGCGCAGATCTTCCGCACGGCGCATCTGCGGCGGTTCGCGGCTCATTTCGCCGACCCGACGTTTCCCCTCTACACCGAACGGACGCTGTTGACCGCGGTCGCCCGACAGCAGACCATCGTGGCCGACCCCTACGTGGCCGGAATGTTCCGTCAGCATGAGCAGGCGCAATCCACGCTGCTGATGTCGCAACAGGGGGCCGAAGTCGGGCAATGGATCCGGATGGCCCAGGTGCTGGAAGAGCTGGACGCACCCCAACCGCGGGGCTGGGTCCCCCTGTTGCGCGACTACCTGACGCAGATTGGGCTGCCTGTGCTGCAGGACTGGCGGCTGGCGGCCTGCGCATGGCCCCAGGAGATTGGCCTCTGCGCGGTCGTGCGGCAACTGCTCGAGGACGAGGGGCAGCGCCGCGGCGTTCTCCATCCCCAACCCCCTTTAACCCGGGCGGGCCGCATCAAGCAGTTCGTGCGATGGTGTCTGCCGCCGTGCCTGATCGACACGTTGCGGGCCGTGCGGCGCCGCGGCTCCTGACAGGGCGAACGTCGGTGGTCTCGCGACACCGGTTCGAATGACGGTGCGGATTGAATGACCGTGCGGCGGTCGCGGCCTGATGTGACCCACACCTCGCGCCAAAAGCAGAACATCGGCCGCACAATGCGAGAGGCAACAACGCCGGCCGCACGTCCGAGGGGGCTGCCATACGCAGACTGTGCCTCGGATTGTTGCCGGCGATCGGCCCCAGGGGTAAAGCTGGGGGCACGCGAATCAGGCCGGGCTCAGGCCGCCCGCCGGAGGGCGGGGGCCTGCTTTCCTCCCAGACCCTCCACGTCGGACCGCACCATCTGCCGCACCAGCTCTTCAAACCCGCATTCGGGGACCCAACCGAGCTTCTCGCGAGCCTTGGTGGGGTCGGCCAGCAGCAGGTCGACCTCGGCCGGGCGGTAGAACGCCGGGTCGACCACCACGTACTTCTGCCAATCGAGCC
>CAIOTJ010000039.1 GCA_903861195.1 uncultured Planctomycetaceae bacterium
CGGAGAGTTTCCCGAGGGCTGGTTCGTGTCTTAGGGGTCGGTCGCGGCAGGTGGTTGCCGTCGGTCGGGCTTCCGTCAGTTGCTGTTCCCTCCCGGAGTGCCTGCTCATGTTCATCGATTCGCAGAAGTCCTTGTTGCGGCGGCTGTCTTCATTCTTGGTCTGGGGGTCCATGGTCCCGGTCGGGCTGTATTTCGTGGCCGACCGTCGCGTGGGGGATCTGCTGAGGCTCGTCCGTGCTTCGGCCGAACTCACCGTCGATGGTCTGGAAGCGGAAATTCCGCAGGAGGTTCACGACCGCCGCCGACAGCACGAACTGGCCACCCTCCGCCAGGACCTGCTGGACCGCCAGGTGCAGTTGACCCGCTCGAAATCGCGGGTCGCCGAGATTCAGAAAGAGATCGACCGGCTCGTGGCCAGCGTGGAACGCCGTCAACGCCTGCTGGGCGAGGCGACGTCCGTGCTCGAACAGGCGACCGAGCAGCACCTCGAATCGGTGGTCTTCGCGCAGCAGTCCCTGTCCCTCGCCGCGTTTCAGCAGGAACTCGATCAACTGCTGGCGCAACAGCAGCACGAAGAGCGGCAATTGGAAATCCAGCGGCAGGGTATTGTCCGCCTCCAACAGACGCAAGAGCAGGCGGAAGCCGCCATTCAGCAGTTGCAGCACACCCTCGCCCAGGCCGAGCAGGAGGTTGAACTGCTGGTTGCCCGTCGCGCCCAGGCCGAGGTCGAGCGACAGACGCTCGACATGGCCCTGTCCGTGACCCAGCCCCGCGGCACCGGTGAAGACTCGCTCGTGGGGAGCGTGGCCCGGCTGCGCGAGGAGGTGCAGGAGCTGGAAACACGCAACCAGGCGCGCCGGGCGAACGCCCCGACTGGTTCCGTGGCCAGTTCCAATCGTCTGGCCCGGCAGTGGGACCGGCTCGAAGCCCTGCGGGCCATTCGGGACCGGCGGCCCGCCGGACAGGCCGCCACCGGGTCGGACTCGCTGGCGACGGTACCATCTCCCGGCGAACTCGTTTCGCGCCCGGCGGGTGACTAATGGCCACCGGTCCGGCCGAACCGGGGAAGCGCCACCGCGCGGCCGGCCGGGGGCGGCTTCCCGGCGAACTGGCCCGCACTGCGTGTTTCTCCGGTTTCTGCGTTACAATGCGGTTCCCCGTGTCACGTGCGTGTGAGGTTTGGTCATGCACACTGCTGCGAACGATCCATTTGGGTTACCGCCCGATGATGAGTCGGCCCTGCTGAGCCTGTTGCAGCAGGTGCACGAGCTCCGTTCGCAACTCGAGTCTCCGGACGAACTGATTTCCCCCCGTCAGGCCGATCTGTCGGCCACGCAACGGGCGATCCTGGTGCGTGAGCAGGCGGCGATCGAGATTGTGTATGGCTACCTGCGGCGGGCCTTGCCAGGGCTGATGTGCCGGCTGTTCGGGCCGGAAGTTCTCTCGCAGCGGGAAGATGCCACAGTCCGGTTCACCGAGATGCTGCACAATTTCCTGCTGAAGATTCTCGAGAAACGTCCGGATGAACTGTGGCGGGCGCAGACGGCGCGGCAGTTTCGGCAGTGGGCCTCGGTGGCGAATGCCAACCTGATGCGCGACGTGCTGCGCCGCGAGCGTCGCGGCGATGAGATTTTGAAAGAGCAGTTGGCCCCCCTGCTCTCGGCCCGCAGCCAGCATTTCGAGAAGACGGCCCACCGGCCGCTCGACGAGACGGTGCTGGAACAGATCGAGTTGTGGATCGGCAGCGACCTCGAGGTGAACCGCCAGATGGGGCTGGTCTTGCGGTACCGCTATCTCGACGGCCTGCCCTATCGAGAGATTGCCCACATGTTGGGCATTGCCGAGGCCACCGTTCACAAACGCCGTCAGGCGGCTCTCGAATGGCTGCGTCTGCACCGGTGTTGAGATTCCCCCCCCAGCCTGACCTCGGCCCGCATCGTCTTCCCTCTGCTCTCCGGGTGTTTCGATGATTCCCCTCTCCAGCAGCGACCCTCCCAACCTGCATGCCGAACTGGGGCTCGATGATTCGGCGCGGCGCTTGCTGTGGCCGGGCACGGTGGAGGAGCTGCGGCGGCGCGGGTTCGAACCACAGGGACAGATCGCCCAGGGGGCCACGTCGGTGGTCATCAGTTGCAAGGAACGCTCGACCGGGCGGACGCTCGTGGCGAAGGTCTGCTACGACCCCACCAACAGTGTCGCGCTCGAGTTGTTCCAGCGGGAACGCCAGATCCTGGCGGGCGACCATGACCTGGGAGATCTGCTGCCCCATTACTACGGCGGGATCGATCAAGCGGGACCGCAGTCTCCCGGCACAGAATCCAGCCAGCCGTTTCTGCTGCTGGAATCGATTCCCGGACGGCGCATCTGCGACTACATCGCCGAGTCCCGGGACTTTCCCCTGCCCCACCGGGTGCGGTTGTGTGCCGCCCTGGCGCGGGCCGTCCAGCGGATGCACGACGCCAATCTGGTCCACGGCGACATCTCGAGCAACAACGTGCTGGTCTGCAAGGGGGACCGCATCCGGCTGATCGACGTCGGCCAGGGAGGGCGGTTGACCCGGGGGTATCGTTCGGTGCATTCGGTCTCGGGACAGGCGGGCACCGGCGGGTTTTCTCCCGCCAGCCTGCTGGCCCGCGAGGTCCGGCCCAGTCAGGCGACCGATCTGCGGCAGTGCGCGGCGGTGGTGTTTCATGCGTTGACGGGCCAACTCGCCGGCTCCGAGCCAGAGAGGCAAGGGGCCCTCCGGCAGAACGCCGCTTTGAAGGCACACAAGATCCCGCGCGCCCTCGTCAAGATCGTCATGCGGGGTTTGCGAGACCGCGATCCGCATCTGTCCGAGGAGAAGTCCGATCCCCGGTTGTACGCCAGTGCCGAGGATCTGGCCAACGATCTGGATCGCTGGTCTGCGGCACAACAGCCGCCCCGTCGTTCCGGATTCGAACGCATGATCCGGGCGTTTATCGTGATGGGTTGTGCGGTATTTCTGTTGCGGTTGGTGGCATCGGAGTGGGCACAGTATGGGCGACCCGATCTGGGACCGCAGGTCGCGGTCCTCATGTCCCGCTGCGCGGCCCTGCCCAACCGCGAGCATCCCGCCGTGGCGGCGTTGTTGCGGCAAGA
>CAIOTJ010000040.1 GCA_903861195.1 uncultured Planctomycetaceae bacterium
CCAGGCCTACGCCTGGAGCGTCTTCAACATTCCCCTCACACGGGTGCTGGGGATCACGCAGTCGGCTGCCGGAGACTGGTCGCGCGAGTCGGTCATCTGGATCTTCAGCCTGGCGATTGTCTGCCTGGGATTGTCGGCCGCCTTCGGGGGGAAGTGGCTGGAAGAGGTTGGGCCGCGGAAGGCGATGTTCGTCAGCGCCCTCTGCTTCTCGACAGGTTTTTTCCTCTCTGCGTTGGGGGTAGCCTTCCACGCCATCTGGCTGCTGTACCTGGGGTATGGCCTGGTGGGTGGGTGTGGACTGGGGCTGGGGTATATCTCGCCGGTGGGGACGCTGATCCGCTGGTTTCCCGACCGCCCCGGCATGGCGACCGGGCTCGCCATCATGGGGTTCGGCGGCGGGGCGATGCTGGCCGCTCCTCTCAGCGTGGCGCTGATGAAGGCGTTTCAATCGACTTCCAGCGTGGGGGTGTGGCAGACATTCGTCTGTCTGGGTGTTCTCTATGGCCTGCTGATGCTGGTGGGGGCCTTCACGGTGCGCATTCCACCCCCCGGCTGGCAGCCTGCCGGCTATGTTCCGGCTCCCGCACGGAGCGGCATGGTCACCCGGCAGAACGTGCATGCCGATGTCGCCATCCGCACGCCCCAGTTTTATCTGCTGTGGGCGATGCTCTGTCTGAATGTGACGGCCGGGATTGGCATTTTGGGGAAGGCTTCGGACATGGTGCAGGACATGTTCGGCGTCAGTGTCGCGGCTGGCTCGTCGTTTGTGTTGATTCTGAGTGCCGCGAACATGGCGGGGCGGTTCTTGTGGTCGACGCTGTCCGACATCCTCGGACGCAAGACGACCTACGCGATTTACTTCGGCCTCGGCCTGGTGCTTTACGCCCTGTTGCCGACGCTGGGGCGGGCGGGGTGGTGGCCGGCGTTTGTGGTGACCAGCGTGGTGATCATGACGATGTACGGCGGGGCGTTTGCGACGATTCCCGCGTATTTGCGGGATCTCTTCGGCACGATGCACGTGGGGGCGATCCACGGCCGGCTGCTGACCGCCTGGTCGACCGCCGGCGTCTTGGGCCCGGTGCTTTTGACCCGCTGGGCCGAGCGCCAGAAGGGGCAGGGGGTGGCCGCGGCCGAGTCGTACAGCCAGGTGCTGTACTTCATGAGCGGCCTGCTGTTGCTGGGGCTGGTGGCGAATTTCTGGTTGTCGCCAGTCGATGCGCGGTATCACCACCAGGAAATCCCGCCGCCGAGCCCACCGGTGTAAGGGGGGCCATGTCTTCGGGGTCGCCAAGGCGGCCGCGTTGGACGGCAGGGTGGCGGGTGGCGGGTGGCGGCGCGAGGGGAGATCTCGGACACGCAGTGGGACGGACGGGTAAGGTTGCGGCTGGAAATCCCTGGTTGCGTGGATGCTTGGTGGCGGCCGTAAACGGGCTACATGTTGCAAATTCCCGACGATTCTGCGAACTCGCGGCCCTGCGGCGGTGCGGCGGTGTCTCTCTGGACAAATCGCTTGCAAGAAATGGCGAGCCGATTTAGAATACAGATCTGTCAACAAGCAACTTTCCACAACGTGTTGTCACAACACGAGTTAAAAGTTGCCCGACAGAGCTCCTTCCCCGATAGCTCAATGGTAGAGCGAGCGGCTGTTAACCGCTAGGTTCTAGGTTCGACCCCTAGTCGGGGAGCTTTTTGCGGCAGCCTCCAATTTGAGGCTGGTTTGGAAAGCTGAAAAAGCCGAGATGGAAATCTCGGCTTTTTTTACGTCCCGGGGTTTCCACTGACGGTGGCGACAAGGCCAACTGGACGGTGGGGGAGTTTTCGATGTCGACCGAGCCGACTTCCTCGTCGCTGATGGATGAGTTGGCGACATTGTTCGCCAGGGCCCCGACGCCCGAGATGATCCTCGAATTTCGCCCCTCCCCGTCATCCGTCGACCGGGCGAATCGGTTGCTCGAAATGAGCCGCAACAATTCGCTTGACGAAGACGCTCGCCAGGGGTTGGAGCAGTTTGAACAGGCGAAACGTCTGATGCGGCTGGTGAAGGCTCGTCTCCGTGCGAACCAAATCGGGCTGTTGCCTCCCCGATGAGCGAAAACGTGGCGGTCCCACGTCACTTGGGTCTGACGCCAGACAACCCCCCAGGAGTTTCGAAATGGCAGCCACAATCGACACCGAGGCTTTCGATCGCGCCACGGATGGCTTGCTTCAATTCATGACCCGGCAGCAGGCTGAGGCACTCGTTCAATATCGGGGAGACCAGACGCTTCGTTCACGCATTGACGCGCTGGCCGAGCGAAATACCGAGGGGGAGTTGACGGAGGCTGAGCAGGCCGAGTACGCCGGCTACGTGCGTGCGAACAAGTTCATCGCCACGCTGCAGGCCAAGGCCCGCAAGCTGTTGGCCAATGGGTAACCGCGATGGATGCGGCCACACGCCGATTTGTCCGCGAGCGGGCGGGACATCGCTGCGAGTATTGCGGGCTGACTCAGGAACAGTCCCCCTTGGCGGCTCTCCAGGTGGAGCACGTGATTCCCAAAAAGCACTTTGGGGGTGACGGTCCAGAAAATCTCGCATTGGCGTGTATCGATTGCAATTTGCACAAAGGGCCGAATGTCGCCGGCTTCGATCCAGAGACGGGCGCACTCACCGAACTCTTCCATCCCCGACGCCAACTGTGGGCGGAACACTTCGAGCGGCGTGGGGTTCTGATTGTCGGACGGACTGCAATTGGCAGGGTCACTATCCAAGTTCTCAATCTCAACTCGGACGAACAAAGGCAGCTTCGAGCGGAATTCGCCGATTGACGGGCAACACCGGCAACCCCTGTGGAATTCTCGGCACTGGGTGGGCCGCAGGCTGCCAAACGGGGCGTTGCCAGGGGTGTCCGAGCGTGGCCTTGGGGGAACCGGGAGCGGTTGGAGCC
>CAIOTJ010000041.1 GCA_903861195.1 uncultured Planctomycetaceae bacterium
CCGCCCGGCTCGCAGCGAAAGCCAAACCCGCCGGGGTCAAGCAGGCCCCCGCCAAAGTGACGGGTGCCAAAGCAGCCGGTACCAAACCAACGGGCCCCAAGCGATCCACGACCAAGCGATCGCCGAAACCGGCCGCGAAGAAGTCCGCCCCGCCCCGGCGCTCCGCGAAACAATCCCCCACCGCCGGGAAGAAAAAACCGGCGTCATAAACGGGCTCCAGGGAACTTCAGTTCCAGAACGAATCCCACGTCGCCAAGGCCACCATCGAGGCGGCGACCAGCAGCTTCGACAGCGTCCCCAGCAGCCGGCCGATGAAGGCGGCGGTCCCCACGGCAAACCCTTTTTGGTGGTCGCTGCCGCGCCAGTATTCCCCCAGCCACGCCCCGGCGAACGCCCCCAACCCGCCCCCCAGAATCGCCCCCACCACCGTCCCGACAATCGGTAAGAGTCCACTGCCGACGGCCGAGCCGCCGAAGCTTCCCCCCATCGCCCCCAACGTCGCCAAAATCATCGCCCGCCGGCTGGCCCCTTGTTTCGCCGCCCCGGCCGCTCCCACGGCAAACTCCAGAATCTCTCCCAGAATCGCCAGCACCAGCACTCCCCCCCACGCCCACCACGTCAGTCCCCCCCCTTCCAGCGGGTGCACGAACAGGGTGAACAGGGCCGAGAACAGCACAATCAGCCACGTTCCCGGCAATCCAAACACCGTCGCGGTGAACCCTCCCAGGTTCCCCAGCAACAGCAGCACCGCCCAGGTGTAGTACCAGGTGTTCGACATGGGAGATCAGTGCGCGCCTTGGGGAAATGACAAGCCGGGAGTGACGGTCGGTGCAGCGACCCAATCGCGGAACTCACGCCAGGGAGCCTCGGGATCGTGCCGATAGCCAATGTCGGCCCGGGGCACCCGCCGCACGGTCATCCGCCCGGCCAGGCGGGCGTCGTGCTGCAGCAGTTCGACCGACTTGGCGAACGCGGGAGAATCTCGCTCCGATTGCTCCCCCACCAAGAGCAGCACCGGACACAAAATCCGCGGCAGCCAGGGAACAAAATCGTAGCGGTCTGCGGGGCCGTACTTTTCGAGATAGCCGGCCGCGGTGGTGACATAGGGCACCGGTTGCCGGGCCGCGAAAAATGAATGTCCCTCTCCCCGGGCCACACGCTCGGACGCCTCGCGGTAATCTTGCCGGAAGAGTTCACCCTGCGGATGCTGCTGCCAGGTGGCATGATGAAACCGGGGAGGCGAGATCGCCAGCACCCACCGGACGGCGGCATGGGGCGCCTGCGCCTGCACCAGCAGCGACTTGACCGCCCCCAGGCTGTGGCCGACCAACACGATGTTCTGGCAGCCCCGGGCGACCAGCCAATCGAGCCAGGCGGTCAGATCGAAGGGGGCCTCGCCGATGATCTCATACGCCGCCCCGCCCGGGCGACTTCCCCCCCGGCCGCGCAGCGTGCAGAGGCCATCGTGACCCCGGGTGTTGATGCGCAGGGTCGCCAGGCCCGCGGCCCGGGCCAGCCGGGCGAACACCTCCAGCACGCCGGGGGAATAGAAATTCCCCCCGGTCCCCGAAACCAGCAGGCAGGCGTCGCAG
>CAIOTJ010000042.1 GCA_903861195.1 uncultured Planctomycetaceae bacterium
TCGATTCGACGGCGGTGAGCCAGCCCGCGATCTACGTCGCCAGCCTGGCGGGTCTCGAACAGTTGCGGCAGGAGTCTCCCGAGGTGGTGGCCGGGGCAGAGTACTGCGCCGGATTGAGCCTGGGTGAGTACACCGCGCTGACGTTTGCGGGGGCATTGTCATTCGCCGACGGGGTGCGGCTGGTCCAGCGTCGCGGGGCTGCGATGCAGGCGGCGGCCGACGCGAATCCCTCGGGAATGGTGAGCATTCTGATGCTGGATCGACCCCAGGTCGAAGCGCTGTGCGGGCAGTCTCGGGATGCTGGTCCACTGTGGGTGGCCAATTATCTGTGTCCGGGGAATACGGTTCTTTCGGGCTCGAAAGAAGGATGTGCCCGGGCATTGGAACTGGCGGAAGAGCAGGGGGCCAAGACCGCCACTCTGGCGGTGGCGGGTGCCTTCCATACCGAGTTGATGCGTCCGGCCGATCAGCGTTTGGCTGAGGCGCTGCGGGAGACCCGGTTTGAGGGGGCCCGGATCCCGGTCTTTTCAAATGTGGACGCCCAGCCTCACCAGGCGGCGGGAGATTTTCCTGATCTGCTGGTCAAGCAGGTGCTGGCCCCGGTGCTTTGGGAAGACTGTGTGCGGGGGCTGCTGGCCGCCGGGGTCGACAAATTCTACGAGATTGGTCCCGGAAAGGTGCTGAAGGGGCTGCTGAAGCGGATCGACCGCAAGGTCGAATGCGTGACGGTCGGGGGAGATGGATAGCCTGTATCAATCCCTCAGGGTTGCAGTTTACACACCTCTGCAAACGCGATATATCTTGCCCGAGTTCGGCAGGGCGTTTGCAGTTCACGAAGACAACGGAGGAAGCCTGCGTGGCCACTGAGTTGACCAAGGACAAGATTGAGGAAAAAGTATTCGGGATTGTGGCGGAACAGCTGCAGGTGCCGAAGAAAGACATCACCGCGAACAGTTCGTTCATCAACGATCTGCAGGCGGATTCTCTGGACATCGTCGAGCTGGTCATGGAATTCGAGGACGAATTCAAGATCGGGATCCCCGACGAGGACTACGAGAAGATCAAGACCGTGGGAGACGCGGTCAGTTACATCGCGGAAAAGGGCGGCGGCCAGCAATGACGAGGCGTGTTGTAGTCACCGGTGTTGGGGTCGTGACTGCGCTGGGAACCAACGTCTCGGAATTCTGGGACAATCTCTGCGCGGGGAAGAGTGGCGTCAGCCATCTTCAGCGGTTCGATCCCACCGATTTCAAGGTGCGGTTTGGCGGCGAGATCAAGGATTTCTCGGCTGAGGAGTGCATCCCGGCCAAAGAGGTCAAGCGTCTCGACCGTTTCTGCCAGTTCGCCATGTATGGGGCCGCCAAGGCGATCCAGCAGGCGGGAATCGATTTTGATCAGGGAGATCCCTATCGCCACGGTGTGGTCACCGGTAGCGGTATCGGGGGACTGCACGAAATCGAGGAGCAGCACTGCGCCCTGTTCGACCGGGGACCCAACCGCGTCTCCCCGTTCATGATTCCCAAGCTGATGGTCAATGCCGCCAGTGGGAACATCTCGGTGTTCTGGGGCCTCAAGGGGCCCAACACCGCTGTGGCGACCGCTTGTGCTTCGGCTTCGAATGCCATCGGCGACGCCTTCGATCTGATTCGTGCGAATCGGGCCGATGTAATTGTCACTGGAGGGAGCGAGGCCGCGATTACTCCCATGGGGTTGTCGGGATTCGCACGGATGAGCGCCCTCTCCACCCGCAATGATGATCCGCAGCGGGCCAGCCGTCCGTTCGACCGGGATCGCGATGGCTTCGTCATTGCCGAAGGGGCCGGGATGGCCGTCCTGGAGGAATACGAGCACGCGAAACGCCGCGGAGCCAACATTCTCGCCGAAGTGGTGGGATATGGCCTGAGTGCGGATGGCAACCATATGACAGCTCCTGATCCGGAAGGCCGGGGAGCGGCCCGGGCGATGCTGTTTGCACTGCAGGATGCCCGATTGAACACCGTCGAAGTCGATTACATCAACGCCCACGGCACCAGCACTCCCCTGGGTGACAAGGCCGAGACGGCGGCGATCAAGTCCGTGTTCAACGGACACAGCCGCTCAGTGGCGGTTTCCAGCACGAAGAGCCAGTTGGGACACCTGTTGGGTGCGTCTGGCGGCGTCGAGTTTGTGGTGTCGGTCCTGGCACTTCAGCACGGCGTGATGCCTCCGACAATCAACCTTGATAACCCCGATCCCGACTGCGACCTCGACTATGTGCCTCACGAGGCCCGAAACAAGGGGCTGAAGTACGTGATGTCAAACAGTTTCGGGTTTGGTGGCCACAACGCCTGTCTTGTTCTGGCGAAGGCCCCCTGAGGACTGCCTGACCTCCGAACCGAAAACGGGCTCCACCATCCTGGAGCCCGTTGTCATTCTTTGGGGTCGCGTTTCAGGCCGCGGTGGGTGGTGCTTCACCCAATCGGGTATTCCTCAACGAGGTCGTGGATTCTTTGTCGCGCGGCTTTCTCTGCTGACCGATCAGTCTGCGGCGGTGAAATTACCGTTCCTGGTCGGGCAGCTTATCGTCGCGGGTGCAACTCAGCCCGGTTGCAGCGCGGCGGTCGGATTGCCGCCAGAGACCAATTCGGCCCATTGTTCGGGCGTATAGAGCACTTCGCGGGCCTGCGATCCGTTGTAATCTCCCACGATTCCATCCTCGGCCATGTAGTCGATGAGTCGGGCTGCCCGGCCGTATCCAATTCCCAGGGCCCGCTGCAGCAATGACACGCTCCCCCGCCCTTCGCGGACCACGACGTCGATGGCCGGTTCGTACATGTCATCCCGGCTACGGATGGCATCGATGCCGCTTTTTCCCTTGCCCTGCGTGCTCAGCTGTGCCAATTCGCGGCTGTATTCGGGCTCGCAGTCGCCGAAGAATTCAATGACCGAGTTGACCTCATTGTCGGAGACATAGGTCCCCTGCGCACGGGTCATCTTGCTTGTCCCGGGAATCAAGTACAGCATGTCTCCGTTCCCCAGCAGACGCTCCGCCCCCATCTCGTCCAGCACCACTCGGCTGTCGACCCGGCTGGCGACCTGGAAGGCAATGCGTGCCGGCAGATTGGATTTGATCAGCCCGGTAATGACATCCACCGTCGGCTTCTGCGTCGCCAGCACCAGATGAATGCCCACCGCCCGCGACTTCTGCGCCAGCCGAATAATGAATCCTTCCACCTCTTTGCCCGAGGTCATCATCATGTCGGCCATTTCGTCGGCGATGATGACGATGTAGGGCATCCGCTCGGGGACCTGATCGGCCTCTTCCGAGTTGGGGTCCAGCCCCAGTTTCCTCAGGATGGTGTCACGTCCCAGCTCGTTGTAGCTGTCGAGATGGCGAACCCCGCACCGGGCCAGCAGGTCGTACCGCTCCTCCATTTTGTCGACCGCCCAGCCCAGTACAGCCTCGGCCTTCTTCATATCGGTGATGACCGGGTGCATCAGGTGGGGCACCCGCTTGTAGGGGCTGAGTTCGACCATCTTGGGGTCGATCATCAGCATCTTGACCTGCTCGGGGGTGCGGGTCATCAGAATCGACAGGATGAGGGCGTTCAGGCAGACGCTCTTGCCGGTGCCCGTCCGCCCGGCGATCAGCAGGTGAGGCATCTTCGCCAGATCGACCACCAGCGGACGGCCGCTGACATCCTTTCCCAGGAAGACGGGGATCCGCTTCTTGTCTCCCGCGTCGGGCGAGGCCTCGATCAACTCCCGCAACCGCACCATCACCTGCCGGTCGTTCGGGACCTCAACTCCCACCGTGTTCTTCCCCGGAATGGGGGCCACCACCCGCACACTGGGGACTCGCAGGGCGATCGCCAGGTCGTCGGCGAGCGCCGTTACCTTGTTGAGCCGCAGGCCCGCCTCCAGCTCCAGTTCGAACTGGGTAATGACCGGTCCGGTGTCGATCTCGACGACCCGGACGTTGAGTCCGAACTCTTGAAAGGTCCGTTCGAGAATGGCCGCGGCCCCCCGGGCCTTCTCGGCCAGGGCCTCGAAGGGGAACGGTTCCGCCGGTTCGAGCAGTGCGGCGGTGGGCAGGTTGTATTCCCGCGGGGGAATCGGCGGGCTGACCCGCACCCCCTGCTGCAGCGTTAGATCGCGGGGCGGATTGATGCGAATGGGAGCCGGAGTGGTCGTGGCCGGAGGAGAGGGGGTGTGTTCCTCTTCGACAGAGTCCGCCTCGGCAAGTGGATCGTCGCGGAGGTTCGACTCATCGGGAGGCTCGAGCTCGCGAAGGATGCCGATGGGGGGCTCGACCAGTTTGGGAAGCCCCTCGAGTGCCGGAAAATTCTCTTCCGCAGCGGGCGTGCTGGCAGGGGGCCGGGTCACGAACGACGACACCGGAACTTCCACAAGGGGCGCTCCAGCCGGGATTTCTGGACTTGAAGTCGGGGCTCCAACCAGTTTTGGCGCGGAGGGTGTCTCCACGGCTGGGGTTTCACAGGGAGGAACCGGCTCGGCTGGCTGGGGGGGAATCGCCTCCCGGACAGACGCAACCGGGACAGGTGTCGGAATCGGTGCGGCGGGTGAACTCGCAGCGGCAACAGTGGCGTCTGACCCCAACGGAGCGCGGGCCGGTTCGGCCGGTTCGGCAGAGTGTTCGTCCGCCAGTCCAAAACCCAGTTTCTGGAACAGGAGGTAGGGACCCACAACGAGGGCGAGCAAGCCCCGGGCCGTCCAGCGGTCGAACACGAGAATCGCACCCGCCGCAGTCAGTGTCGACAACAGCAGCGAAATTCCAGGTTCCTGAAAACGGGGGTGCAACGTGGCCCAAATCCAGGCGCCCAAGATGCCCCCACTTCCCATGAGGGGCGAACCGGGCAAGTCGGGTGTCAGGGCCCTCAGGGTGGTGCATCCGACACCGACCAATAGAATCCAGCCGGCGAGCGGCTGCAACGGGCGATCATGCTCACTCCGCATCAGCCAGCTGATCCCACAGGACCCCAGCGACAGGGGAACGAGCCAAGCCCCCCAGCCCAGCAGGTTGCGCAGGTTATTCGCCACGAATGCGCCCCTGCTTCCCAGCAGGTTCGTCACCTCGTCGGGCGGGGGATAGACTGCATCCCCCGGAGGATCGGCAGGATCGAAACTCCAGAGCGCAAGGCCCACGAACACCACGAGGCCCAGCAAACCCAGGGCCAACAGGTCAATCGGCAGGCGGCGGCGGTTGATCATCAGACAGTCTCCCGTCTGGAGACTAGCACCCGTCAGCCACCAAGCGGCCGAATTCGCGTTGCCCGATGTCGTTTCGTTTCAGCGACTTTGCCGATTGTACGTGCGCTGACGACGAAGACCGGCCAATCCATCCGGTGATCCCCTCCCGTCAGCGGTCATTCGGGTGCGGACCCGAATCGCGTGCTGATCCATTCGATCAGCCGGCGCCCCACCTCTTTTTTGGTCCCGTGCCAGGCCCCGCGAAGCATGCCATCGCTGGTCAAGAGTTCAATTTCGTTGTCGTCGGAATTGATGGCCGAGACATGGTTCAGAACAATCGCGTCGCAATTCTTGACGCGCATCTTGCGCAAGGCATTGGGCCGGGCATCCTGCGATTCCAGGGCGAAACCGATCAGAAATCGCGAGCCCTTCTGTCGTCCCAGTTCAGCCAGAACATCGGTCGTTTCGACCAACTCCAACAACAGCGATTGACCGGTCTTTTTCAGTTTGCCGGTGGATCGTCGGAGGGGGCGATAATCGCAGACTGCGGCCGCGGCAATGGCCCCGTCGCACTCGGGCCAGGCGGCGAGACAGGCCTGATGCATTTCGTCGGTCGTTTCGACGGGGACGAAGTCACAACCGGCCGGCGGGGACAAGGCGACCGGACCGCAGACCAACGTCACCTGATGGCCGAGATCCCGCGCCGCCTCGGCCAGGGCGAAGCCCATGCGCCCACTGCTCGCGTTGGAGAGAAACCGCACATCGTCGATGTATTCCCGGGTGGGGCCCGCGGTAATCAGCAGTCGCATGCCACTGGACGCATCTGGAGTTCAAGGGAGACGGGAGGAAGTGGACGGCTCGCGATCTTTGGCCGGTTGCGGCAGCGGATTAGCGGCCGGGGGCAACGAACCATGCAGATCGCTGTAAGAGAACATGGCGGTCCCCAAGCGTCGGAGATTGTCTTGGGTCTGAATGCGGCGGGCGGCATCACGGGTTCGCTGAATCCAGGGAATCACCACAGCGCACGCAATCAGGCAGGCCAGCAGTCCCACACCCCAGGCGACTGGATCACGAGCCGTCAACCAGCGGGCGGCCCGGGCAATCCGTTCTGGCGTCGTGGGCATGCGGCAACTCGGGCAGGGTCCTGACAACAACGAAGCAACAACTCCGAATTCTACGGACTGTGGGGCCGGAAACCCAACCGGGACGATTTCTCACGCACCACCAACGGAAGCGATCCGGGACTGCCTCTCATGAGGAACGCCTCAAGCCGGCAGCAATTCCAGCGTCTGCCACAGAGAAGGGTCGAGGTCGTAGGGGAATTCGGGACCGACCGAGAGCACCTGATGCCCAAATTCCGCATCCCTCAGGTCATAGTAGAAGCCCAGTCGGGGCTGATCGGCGGGGGAATAACCAGTCAGGCATTCCGCCGGGATCCACGTCTCGCAGCGATAGCCCCCCTGCAAGGGGTACCGCCTCGTTTGCAGGAGGTCAGCCCGGCTGAGATCGCAGTTCTCGCGGGCCCGGTCAATCGCGTACTGCTCGGCGCGTGGGCCGGGATCGGTCCCAGCCCCCTGGGCGGCGTGGACCACGATCGCATGGCAGAACCGGCTGGCTCGATGGATGTTCTGCGTGTTGCGGGTATCGATCCAGAGACGCAGCCGGTCTCCGAGCGATCCAGCCGCCCCCCGTGCAATGGGGCGTTGCTTCCCTTCAATCTGCCAGGAAACTGCGAGGCCCCGGGGGTTCCAGGCCAACCGGACGTCGGCGAACGGTTGCCGGTCCCCCAGTGAAACTGCGGGGAGCCGACAGCGAGGGTCCAGGTTCCAGGTCGACTCTCCCGATCCTGGCAGTGCGGACACATGCGGCACCCGCAGGCAGAATCGAAAGAGAAAACCGGGGGGAATGAGTGGTTCAGCCATGAACTGCTGCCGACGCGTACCGGCGTCGATCCGGAGGTGATGGGCAGGGCGGAGGAACACTGACTTGGGGTTCGGCGAGAATCCCAAGGCGCTGGTCGCGGGAGGGGCCAGACACGGACCCGCGGGGTGACTACATGCCGCTGGATCAGTGACGCCCAGCGTACGGGCCGGTGCAGTGGACGTCCAGCAGCCCACAGGCGACGACTGATCGACTGCTTTCCAATCGACCTGCTGGAGGACGTCTGCAAGTCGGCGGGGACCCTTCAATCATTTGCGAGCAGGCTGAGCTCTGTGCTTCCAGCTCCCCGGTCTGCAGGCCGTCAACGGTTCAGGACAAAATGCCCTGCACCACCTCGCCATGGATATCGGTCAGCCGAAAATCCCGGCCCTGGAAACGGTGGGTCAGGCGGGTGTGATCGATTCCCAGGAGATGCAGGATCGTTGCGTTCAGATCATGGATGTGAACCCCATCCCGTACGATGTTGTAGCCATAGTCGTCGGTCTCTCCCCAAGTGCAGCCCCCTTTGATGCCCGCTCCCGCCAACAGCGCGCTGAAGCAGCGGGGATGGTGGTCCCGCCCGTAATCGGTGGGAGACAACGCCCCCTGCGAATACACCGTGCGGCCAAACTCACCCCCCCAGACCAGCAGTGTGTCCTTCAGCAGGTCCCGCTGACGCAAGTCGTTGATAAGTGCTGCGGTGGCTTGATCGGTATCGCGGCACTGACCTCGAATGGCGTTTGGCAATCCCCCGTGATGGTCCCACCCCATGTGGAACAACTGCACGAAGCGGACATCGCGCTCGGCCAGCCGACGGGCCAGCAGGCAATTGGCGGCATAGCTTCCCGGACGGGTCACATCGGGGCCGTAGGCTTCGAGGACATGCCGGGGTTCGTTCGAGACCTGCAGCAGTTCGGGAACGCTGGCCTGCATGCGAAAGGCCATCTCATACTGCGCGACACGGGTCTGGATCTCGGGATCTCCCACCTGCCGATGACGCAGCGTGTTCAGCGACTGCAGCCGGTCGAGCACACCCCGTCGGGCGGCGCGGTCCACCCCGGGTGGGTCCGAGAGATACAAGACCGCATCCCCTTTGTTCCGAAACTTCACCCCCTGGTGGCGCGAGGGAAGAAAACCGGCTCCCCACAGGCGGTCGTAGAGGGGTTGATCGTCGGGGCGCCCGCTGCCAAATGAAGTCAGCACCACGTACGCGGGAAGATCCTGATTGACGCTCCCCAGTCCATAGGCGACCCACGCTCCGATGCTGGGGCGACCCGCCAACTGCGCCCCGGTCTGGGCAAAAGTGATGGCCGGGTCATGGTTGATCGCCTCGGTGTGCAGGGTACGGATCTGGCACCAATCATTGGCGAGACCTGCCATGTGCGGCAGGATCTCGCTGAACCACATTCCCGAGTCTCCGTGCTGGGCGAATTGGAACATCGAGGGGGCGACCGGAAAGTTCGCCTGGCCCGAGGTCATGGTGGTCAGTCGCTGGCCCTGACGGATCGACTCGGGCAGATTCTCACCCCGCCGCGCGTCCAGACCCGGCTTGGGATCGAACAGATCCAACTGCGAGGGGGCCCCCGACTGGTACAGGTAGATCACCCGCTTCGCCCGGGGGGTGAAATGCGGCAGACCGGCTTGTCCCAGTGCGAGGGGGGACTCGGTTTTGCCTGGAGATTCGTTTCCTGAGGCGGTTTGGCCCAACAGCGAGGCGAGGGCGGCGAGACCCACGGCACCCACGCCGGCCGAACCTTCCAGAAACACCCGGCGGTTGAGAGCCTGCACGCGCGACAGGGGAGAGAGCGAGATGTCATTCACGGGTGGTGACCTCATCGAGATTCAGCAGCGTGTTGGCGGTGAGTGTCCAGGCGGCGAGCTCTTCGGTCGCCAGCCCGGCCATGGGGGGTGACATTCCGAACGACACCAGTTGCGATGCCTGTTGGGGAGCCTGTCGGAAACGATCTCGATCGACGGCCAGTCCCCGCTGCAGCAGGTCGAGTTCCTCGGACGTGGGACGCCTCGCAGTGGCGAGCCGGAACCCCAGCCGCAGTCGGTCTTCATCTGTGGGGCCTCCTTCCAGCAGCATCCGTTCCGCCAGTTTGCGCGCCGCTTCGACGTAGGTGACTTCATTGAGCAGGGCCAAGGCCTGCAGGGGGGTGTTGGTCCGCGACCGGCGAACCGTACAGACTTCACGATTGGGGGCGTCGAACAGCAGCATGGTCGGGGGAGCGGCCGTCCGCTTCCAGATCGTGTACAGGGTCCGGCGATACAGGCCCGGGGGGCCATCGGGCTTGTAGTTCAGCAGATCGCCATAGCGGCTCGTTTCGTCCCACACCCCCTCGGGCATATAGGGGCGGACACTGGGCCCCCCCACGGTTTCCCGCAGCAGTCCGCTGACCGCCAGGGCCTGATCGCGGAGGGCTTCGGCCGACAGTCGAAACCGCGGGCCCCGAGCCAGCAGCCGGTTTTCGGGATCTTGTTCCAGCAGCTTGGGGGTGACCGCCGAAGACTGACGATACGCCTGGCTGGTGACGAGCAATTTTAAAAACGCCTTCATGTCCCACGGACGGGGAGCGTGCCCTCCCACCGCGGGGGTCTGGGTGGGCTGCATGAATTCGCAGGCCATCCAGTCGAGCAACTCGGGATGGCTGGGATACTCGGCCTGCGAGCCCAGATTCTCGGTTGTCTTGACCAACCCGGTTCCGAAAAACCGCTCCCAGGCGCGGTTCACCCAGACGCGGGCGGTCAGGGGGTGTTCAGGACGGACCATCCAGCGCGCGAGGGCCAGACGGTTGATGGGAACACCCTCGGGAAGCGGCGGCAGAACCGTGGGAATACCGGCGTTCACGACCTCGCCGGGCATGTCGTACTGGCCCCGCCGCAAGACACGGGTCTCACGCGGAGGGCCCTCAACCATCACCATGACGTTGGGGAAGCTCTTGGGCAACTCCTGCAACTCCTGGCGGATCGTGGCAGCCCGCACGTCCGCCTGGCGAACAGGATTATCGACAGTGGCGCGGAAGTAGGCCCGCAGTTCCGTCTCCTGTTCCGGACTGCGCTGCTCTGGAGAGAGCGAGACAATCTGCCGGATCGAATCGGGAATGCGCGGGCCTTCCAGTGTGACCGTCGCGGGAGCCAACCCCGTTGTCGACAGGCGGAACCGGCCAATGTTGTGCTGGTTGATCGCCTCATGAAACAGACGGATGGTCAGCGTCGCTTCCGCGGGCACGCTCACTTCGGTCTCGGCCAGGAACATCGCCTTCCGGGGTTCCCGTCGGGTCGGGCCATCGACCGCCCACCCCTTCGAGCGGTCCCCAGACAGCACCAGGCCGATCTCCCAGCCCGATTGCGAATAGTCGGCCGCCACCTTGTGGAATTTCACACGCACGGGCTCCGCCAGGCTCGGGGCGGTGATTTCGGCTTCCACTCGACTCAGCACGTAGTTGCCATTCGGAAACCGTCCCAGGCTCTGCATGGGGAGGGACGGATCCGGGAATGTTTCGAGCAACAGTCCCGAGAACGGGCCCGGCATCAGCGGTCCAGACACCTCGTAGGTGTCGTGGGCGGGGTTTTCTCCCGAGGCCAGCCAGGTGGCGTCGGGCTGACGGGTGAGTGTCGCACCCCCCAGCGATTTGACCGATTTCGGCTGCAGTTGGACCCACGCGGCGGGATTGTCGCTGAGTTGCTTCCGGAACCCGGGTTCCCACTTCCGGACCAGGTCGGGCAATTGCCCGGCCAAACGGGCTGCCTCTTCTTCGGCTTGGGTCAGTTGGCCAGCCAGTTCGGCCAGCCGGGCCGTGTGGGCCGCGGTGGGGACCGGCTGCACGGGCTCGGTGTTCCGCGACTCCCCCTGCAAGGTGCCGCTCTCGGGCACGTTGTTGAAGAACGAAAACAGGCTGTAGAACTCCCGCTGGCTGATGGGGTCGTACTTGTGGTCGTGGCAGCGGCAGCAGTTGAGCGTCAGACCCAGCCAGGTGAGGCCCACGGTTTCGACGCGGTCGATGACGGTTTCGACCCGCCATTCTTCGGCAATAATTCCCCCTTCTCCATTGAGGCGATGATTGCGCAGAAAGCCGGTGGCAACCTTCTGCCTGGTTTGGGCGTCGGGCAGCAGATCGCCCGCCAGTTGCTCGATGGTGAACTGGTCAAACGGGAGGTTGCGGTTGTACGCCTCGATGACCCAGTCGCGCCAGGGCCACATCTGCCGACTGCTGTCGATCTGGAATCCGTTGCTGTCGGCATAGCGGGCGAAGTCGAGCCAGGTCTGCGCGAAGTGTTCCCCAAACCGGGGTGACGCCAACAGCCGGTCGACCACGGTATTCCACGCTTCCGGAGAACTGTCCGCCAGGAAGGTGTCCACCTCGGAGGGAGTGGGGGGCAGCCCGGTGAGATCGAGGGTGACCCGCCGGATGAGGGTCGTCCGGTCGGCCTCCGGGGCGGGAGACAGTCCTTCCCGCTGCAGCCGGCTGACCAGGAAGCGATCCACGGGATGCGTGATCCCCAGGCCCGCCTCAAGGGTCGGCAGGTCGGGACGGACGGGAGGGCTGAAGGCCCAGTGTCCTGTTGTTGAGGCCCCTTCGGCGATCCAGCGTTCGATCAGTTCGATTTGAGCGGGAGTGAGTTTCTTCCCCGAGTTGGGCGGGGGCATCTGCTCTTGCGCGTCGTTACTGCGCAGCCGGGCCAGTAATTCACTCTCGGAGGGCTTCGAAGGAGCGATGGCCAGGGCCCCCGAATCTCCCCGGGCTCGCGACCAGTCGACCTGGTCGAGCCTCAGCCCCCCCTGGCGCTGCTGTTCATCGGGTCCATGACACTGGAAACAGGCATCCGACAGCAGCGGCCGGATGTCGCGATTGAAATTGACGGGAGCCGCCGCAGGCAGGCTGGCGGCACAGCTCAGCCACAAAAGAAGGGCGGGCAGGTAGCGAAACGCATGCCACCCCTCGAAGGGGAACAGCCGGGGAAGAGCAGACATCGCGGCGATCATTCCGGAGAGAAGTCGTCCAGACGGAGGGCGGAGTCATCCAGCGACGGGCCGACCCGTTGGGTTTCGTTCCCGGATTGTATCGCGGGAGCGCCGCTGTGGGGACTGCCGGATCAGATTCCCAACCGCTGTCGTCCTCGCGGGTGATCGGGATCGATGCTCTCCGCAATCGGAATTCCCGCGGCACTCCCCACGGGGCCGCGTAACGTTGTTGCGCCCCGCGCCGTGAGATCGAGCCTGCGCGAACCTCGGGTCCCGCCCCCCGCCGCGATCCGCCTCATTGCAGACCCCCGCCGGTGTTACCGCCGCCTCCTCCGCCGCCACCAGGGTTCCCGCCTGTCCCGCCCCCCCCCGAACTCAGGAAAGAGAAGGTGAAGACGTCGTTGATGGCCGAGAACAGCGGTGCCATCGAGAGCCGTACGTAGCGGCGATCGGCCGAGACGATACCAAACACAGTGTTGGAGATCCCCTCGGGCAGGATGGTGATGATGGGCTGATAGCCCGCCTGACCGGCGGCAAACCGGCGATTGCGGGCATTGAGGCGATCGCGGGCGGCCCGTTCTGCGCGTCCCTGACCGCGGGCTTCACCCCCGGCCGCCTGGGGACGTTCCTCGCGCCGCATCAGGGGAACCCAGCCCAGTTCGTTCAGACGTCCCTGATTGAGGGAGACCCGCACCAGCTGGTCTTCCGGAGTCAGCTCGATGGTCTGTCGGTCTTCCACTTCGCGAGGTGTCCCCTGGTAGCGCACGATCCGCAGGACGGCCCGTTTGCCCACGACAGTTCCCGAGTTGTACCGCACGAAGATGCGGTACTCTCCCGGAAGCCCCCGGGGGCAGACGTAGCGATCGAGACAATCCGCGGGAACGGCACCATGGCCGTCGGCCGCCAAAATCCCTCCCCCCAGGGTCTGGGGTTGATCGAACCAGCAGATCGTGCCGCCGGGCTCCTGCACAATGAGGTCGAGATCGGCGCGGCCGTTCCAGGTGAGCTCCACGAACAGATCCCGGCTGCGAGCCAGACGCACCGCCTTGGCGAGCCGTTCGGCCTCTGCTGTCTCCCCGGCATCGCGCAGCCGGGTTTCGAGCGCATCGGTTGTGGCAAGGGCATCCTGGTGGAGTTTCTCGGACCCTTTGTCCCACGCCCGTTGCAGAATGCCCGTGATGGCCCAGATGGCACCGTCGACGTTGCCGGTTTCCCCCGCCAGCTTGATCCCCATCTTGAATGGTTCCGTCCGGGTGGGATCGGAGACCGCCGCCTGGCGGTAGAGTTCGAGAGCCTTGTCCTTGGCACCGTAGCGGGTCAAAAACGCCGCAGTCAGCATCAGGTTGGCCGGGTCACTCTGGCTGTCGATCATCGACAGCAGTACCCGGCGGACTTCGGCTTCCGGACGCCCTAACTGCTCCATCTCGAGCGCCAGCACCGTGTACATCCAGGGTTGCCCAAACCCATTGCGCAGCGCGGCTTCCAGGCAGGCGACCAACGCCTCGGTCTGCCGGGCCTTCTGCAGTTTCAGCACGACATCAGCCACCTCCCCGGCGGTGGGGGAGTGATTGCTGAAGTATTCCTCCCAGGCTTCCTCGGGAGGCAACTGGTCGTTGGGATTCAGCGGGATGGATGTCGACTTGCGGGTTGCCCGGGGGCGTGCCTCGGCCGGGGGTGGGGCGGCCGGTTCCTCCGGGGCAGGGCCCGGTTCGGCCTGATCCTGCGGATAAAAAACAGCCACGGCGAAGTGATTCCCGGAGGGATCGCTTCGCCGTGGCAAACTTCTGGTAAGGGAACTGAGGCAGATTGCCGAATTCCCGCAGTCTTCCTGGATTACCGGTTGGTCAACGGTTTTTTTTTCAGGGGGAGGGGGCTGAATTCGCCCGGGGGAAGGACGGAGTCGACGGAGAACATTCCGCCGCCCATACCGCCACCCATGCCGCCGCCACCCATACCGCCACCCATGCCGCCGCCGCCCATACCGCCACCCATGCCGCCGCCACCGCCACCCATGCCGCCTCCGATGCCCCCCATCCCACCGCCGAAGCCGCCGCCGCCAGAGCTTTGGAGCATCATCGGGGGAATGACCAGGTCACCCACGGGATAGACGCGGGGCTTGATGCTCCCTTCGTCTTCGGCCGCCGCGGTCGTGGTGATCTTCATCACCTCATCTTCGATCAACCAGGTGAGATCTTTCCCGTTCAGCAGCAGCTTGAGGATGCTGCGAAGGGTCACCCCGTTGAGCTGCAGGGTGATGTTCTCTTCGTTGAGGTCGGCACTGCTGCCCCCCTCATCGATCGCATTCTGGTCGATCACGATGTCGATACCCCGCGCCTTCGAGAGGTAGTCGATGCAGTCTTTCAGCGACTGGTCGGTGAAGTTCACGTCCGTGGGCTGGTTGAGAGCCTCACGCAGTTTTTCTTCCTTGGGGCTGTACTTGGTGAGATCCACCGACGCCCACTTCTTGCGACGCTGGGTCAGGGCCTGCCAGACCTCCGGGGGAGGATAGAGCAGGGGAGGTTCATCGGGGAACGGCACATGGGCCTTCTCAACCAGGTAGAGAGCTTCGAGGAACTTGTCGCTGCGGAGCAGCCTCAGCCGCATGATCCGATCGAGCTGGTTGGCTGCTTCGGTCACAAAGATCGACTGCCACGACACCCCGTTGTACGGGGCGACTTCGATCGTGGTGCGGGCGACCAATTCGGCCTGTTCGAACGCCTGCTCGTTGCCGGTGTTCCCTTCGTTCATCAGGGCCCGCACCTTCTCGATCAGGCTGGTGAGACGCTCGTCACGCAACACCAACTGGTCGGCGGTCAGACGCTGGGCTTCGAGCTGCGCCTGCCGTTCAAGGGCGTTGATCCGCTGCAGTTCGACCTTCTGCTGGAGGGTGGTCAGCTCGTCAATCTTCTGCTGCACCCGCAGCCGGTTCGATTCGCGGTCATTCGCGTCGATGTCGGTCGACGAGTTGATGGAGGTCAACAGCCGCTTGAGGTTCTTGAGTCCATCTTCCGGATTCGCCTTCTTGGTCCGGTCGATCTCCTTGATGCTGTTCTTGACCAGCGTGTTCAGCTGCTGTCCGCGAATTCGCTTCGCCTCGATCTCTTCGTCGACGAGGTCACCTTCACGAGCGGTTCCCTCGACAACTCCACCCCCAATCGAACCCTGGGGATACTCGATGGGCAGCCCCGGGACGAACCCATTGGAAGTCGGACCCGAGATGACTCCCCCCGAGGGGAGGGGAGGGGGATTGTTCAGGATCTGCCCGGGCACCGGCGGAGCCACGCTGCCGGGTGCCGGGGGTAGATTGGTTCCGGAGGGCAACGAGGGATTGATTCCAGCCGGGGGCGGAGGCACCACATTGCCCACCCCGGGAGCCGGGGGTGCGAACTGCACCGTCTTGATCTTCGCCCGCAGCTTCTGCGACGCATCGATCAGATGATCGGCCTGGGTGTTTTCCGGATCGGCCTGGCGAATGGCCCAGGCGATCTCCTCGGCCTGCTTCAGATTCCGGGTCTGGATCGCCCGCTGCCCCGCCGCGGTCAGGATTGCGACGTCCCGTTCAAACTCTTCCAGGGCCTGGTGCAGCAGTTCGGTTCCCGCCACCGCGACCGACAGCCCCTCATCGCTTTCGGCGACCGCCCACAGCCGGCTGAGGTAGGTATTGCCGCGCTGACTGGCGGAGGGCTGAACGGTCCATTCCAGAGTGCGTCCCCCGACCGTGGCGGTGACCTTCATGACGTCGGAGGTCTCACCCCGACCCAACAGAATCGCATCGCGGTCCGGACGCAATGGGGGACAATCAACCGGCAACAACCGGTCCACCGCCGGGGTCACCGTGAGCGACTCGGGGAACAACACCGGTGCCGTGGCGGCCTTCGCCAGCCGTCCGCCCAGTTCGGCGGGACTGACCCGCGTGTCGTCAATCAATTCGTCCAGCATCAGCACCCCACCGGTGTGCTGCGCCAGAACTCCCAGCAGGCGATGATCGATTCGGGGACCCACTGCATACGAGTGCACGGGAACCTGACGGTCCCGCAAACGGGCCACCAGTCCCCGCATCTCTTCCGTCTGCAGAATGCCGGCGGTGCTCATTCCATCGCCGACATAGATGATCGATCCCGCCCGTTCCTGCTCAAATGTCTCAAGCGACGCCTCGAGAGCCGGGCGCAGATCCGAGGCACCCAGCGGAACCCGCTTGGAGAGCTTCGTCAGAGCCTGCTCCACCTCGGCGGATTGCGGCTTCGAGAAGGAGGCCTGCAGGGCTTCCAGAGTGCTGTCAACCGCATACAGACGGACGCGGTCCGACTCGGGAAGGGCCGCCAGCAATTCCCGCACAACCGCCAGGGCCTGCCGTCGGTGCTGTCCCACCTGCGAGGCCGAAGTGTCGATCAGCAGCACGTGATCTCGCGCCGGTCCGGCCTGCAGACCAGCGGGCCGGATCGCCAGAGCGAAGAAACTCTCGCCCCCCGGCTGCTGATAGCGAAACAGTTGGGCGGCGTGCTCCCCGACGGGCCGCACCCGTTCGGCGGCGACGGTCCAGACCGAAAGACCACCCAGCGCGACGACGGCCGCCGTTTGAACGGCTTTCCTGGCACGGGTCAGCATGCGACAACTCCAGAAAGAAGGTTCGAAAGCAGGCAGTCTCACGCCGGAGCAGACGCTCGCAGGGACAGGGGGCGCAGAGATTTCCGGCCTTCAGAGAGTTTACAAAGTGGTTCGACCCGGGATGAAGCAAAATCTTTCAAAAAATCGGCGAATTCCCTCACCTGCCGCAATCCTCCGTTCGCCGTTCCGATTGCACGCCCTGTCGGGCCATTTCGGGGGCGTGGCGGTCTTGTCCCCGGCTGCTGGGAGGGACTTCATCGGCCGGCTGCCGAGAGCCGTCCGACGGTCCCCCTAAGTCCGTGGGAATGACCTCTCCGGCCCCCCAAAACCGGTCTTGTGAGTCGCTTCCTCCGCGGGATATAAGGCGGCCGTCTCGGGGCCGCCTTCCGAGGGAGTGGCCGTGTCGGCTCGAATCGGATCGCTTCCCTTCACGGGGTCGCGAACGGTGAACTCTTGCTTCGGAACAGCGTCATGAGAAGCCAACACCAACCCGGGATCATACCGGGGGCAGCGACGGAGCGGTGGGGAGCCCCCCGCTGTCGGCCGGCTGGGCTCGTCACGCTGCTGCTGGGCCTGGTTGTGTGGTCGAGCCGTCCGTGCCGGGCCGAAGAACCTGCGGATACTCCCTCCCCCTCGAATCCCCAGATTCTGCTATTGCGGAATGGGGCGGTTTTGCGGGGCAAAATCCTCGCCCGGGGTGAGGACTATCTCATGCAGGCCCCCCATGGTCAGGTGGTGGTACCTGGAACCCTGGTGCGGGCGGCTTGCCGGGATCTGCAAGAGGCTTACGAATACATGCAGCAGCGGGCAGCCGCCCAAAGTGAAGGTTCCGCCTACGTGACCCTCGCCAAGTGGTGTCAGTCTGTGCAGTTGTTCGATGAGGCCCGGGCCAGTCTTGAATTGGCGCTCAATCTCGATGCCAATCTCGACGAAGCGCGGCACCTGCTGACCTTGAATGCCGAATTGCAGAGCGAGCATCGCCAGTCCCAGCGGCCACGCGAGGCCGCTGCCGAGCCCCCCACGGCGCGTCGCGATCCCGATGCGCACCTGGGAGGGTTGCCCAAGTCGCTCGCCAAACAATTTGCCACCCGCATTCAACCGATTCTGGCGAACAATTGCTCGTCGAGCAGTTGCCACGGTCCCCGTTCCGAAACCGGGTTTCGATTGGAGCGGGTTCCCGTGGGACAGCGTTCTGAACGAGGGGCCGTCGAACGCAACCTGCTGGCGGTCAGCGAGTCTCTCGACTTTCGGCAACCGTCCCGAAGTCCGCTGATTGAGCGGGCGAAACAGGCGCATGGCAAGCCGGTCCGGCCGCTGTGGAAAGGGCCCTCGGGAAAACAGCAGTTGGCGGAACTTCAGGCCTGGGTCCGGGAAGCTGCTCCTTTCCTGCAGGGGACGCAGCCCGATCCGCCGGAATTGGTCCAGACTCCCCAGAGCAGGGCGCCCCGGGCCGCCGATTCCCCCACTGATCCGGACGTGATCCTGGCGGCAGCCGAACTGCTTCGTGAGGATGAGCGGGACGATCCCGAACCAACCCTCTCAGGCGCGAGCGATACCGAACGACTCCCGGCGAGTTCCCCCCCCGCCCGTCTGCCTCCCCTGGGGGGGCAGGCCGACCCTGCCCCCGGGGAGCCGCCGGCCCGCCAGACCAATCCGCGCGGGGCCTCTCGTGCCGACGTCGACGCTTCCCCCGCGCGGCTCAAACCCCGCACGGGCGAGTCCGTCGCTGGCTCCCGGAAGTCTCCCGCCAGGACCGCAGTTCCGGGAACCACGCCAAAAGCGACAACCGGGCGCGACTTATTCGATCCCGAGGAATTCAATCGCACCCGGAAAACCCGGGCCCAGTGATTTTTGCAGCCACCGGGGTTGGGCCGAGCATCCGCCTGCCGAAGTCCGCCGAAATCCCGGGGGGCCTCATCCTTCCGGGGCTGGCCCAGTCGATTATTCGCACAATTCCTGGATCACACGGCGATACAGCTCGGTTCCCCGCTGCAGTTGATCCAGCTCAATGAACTCGTCCCATGTGTGGGCCTGGGCAATGTCCCCGGGGCCCAGCACCAACATCTGCTTCATCGCTCCGAACATGACTCCATCGGTGCCATAAGAAACCGTCCTGGACGCCTTTCGGCCCGCGATCCGCAACATGGTCTGGACATAAGGGGACTGTGGGTCGACAAACAGGGCCTTCCCGATCGGATACGAAATAAATTCCAGTCCGCAGCGCTGGGCGGCCGCGGCGGCTCGATCGACCAGTTGCTGCGCATCCTGGCCCGGCATCGGGCGCGAGTAAACCGTGCAGATGCTCTGCGGGGGAGTGATGTTGACGGCGGGCGTGTGGTCGTTGATCCCGATGTTCCAGCTGATGATGGGGGGATCGAACCGGTCGTCGCGCCAGGCGGGATCGTGGGTCACCTCGTCGTGGATCGCCTTCATTTCCGCGAGGAACGGGATCATCGCGAGATTGGCGTTCCGCCCATGACTGGTGCTGGAATGGGCCGCCTTGCCATGCGAGATCGCCCGGAATCCGCAGGTTCCCTTGTGGGCATGAACCACCTCCAGGCCGGTCGGTTCCCCGATGATTCCGTGGGCGTCGCCCGCCACCATTTCGGCATACAGCCGCGATTTGGCGGCCACCAGGCGAGCACCGGCGAAGCCAATCTCCTCATCGGCGGTGCACACCATGTAGACGGGCCGCTTCAATTGCCCGGAGGGGACCTCGCCCGCAGCCGCCAGCATGCAGGCGATCGAACCCTTCATGTCGCAGCTCCCCCGGCCATACAGCCGGCCCTGCTGGACCGTGGGCTGAAACGGTCCGTGTTCGGTTGTGAACCACGGGTCGGCGGGGACCACGTCGGTGTGCGAGAAATAGGCCACTCCGCCGGTGCCGGTCCCCTTTTTGCCCACGACGCACGACTTGGGAATCCCCTGGTCGTCGACGTAATCGAGGCGTTCGGTGACGAATTCCCGTTCGGCCAGCAACTGCTCGACACACGAGGTGACCTCACAGTTGGAAGAACGGCTGACGGAAGGAAACGCGATCAGGCGTTGGGCCAGCGAAAGGGCATTCATGGGGAAAACACGGGAACCTGGAGGAGCGGGGAGGAGTTGAGATTACCCCAGCCGGGCAGACGGGTTCAACCAACGATCAAAGCAGGCACATCCGTTGCCGGTGGGATGTTGGGGAAAATCCCTACATTTTCACTTCCAGGGCTGTTTTGTGGGGAGTCATTCGGCCTTGGCAACCGATAAAGGTGTTACAGCGTGACTTTCCGCTACAACCAGACCGCCTGCCATTTCCCGGGCGGGGTCGTGATGCGTCCTTTCCGCCTGCCCAACAGAACAAGAGGACCGGGACAATGAACCCACTTCGTCGATTCGCTCTCGCCGTGGCGCTTGGAGCGTGCTCTCTCGGCGTGGCGGATGCCCAGGCGCAGATGCCCGGACCGGCCGGCATGCCGCCAATGCCCGCCGGGATGGCACCGCCCCCGACCGGGGCGTATGCCGAACCGATGCTCTACGACGGCCCCCCCTTGGGCTACGGCGACCCTGGGTTCAGTGCCTACCGCACCCCGCAGCCCCTCGAAGGGGTCCAACGCCCCATGTCGGGCTGGGATGTTGAGGTTCCCGACGATGGCACGATGGTGGGGCATCCCAAGCTGTTCGCGGGAAGCGGGTTCGTTCGCGTCGAGTACCTCAATTACAACATCCGCAATCCGGGTGATGTGCTGATGGGGGCTCCCCTGGCGGACAATGCCTACCCCACCGATCCGTTTGTGATCTTCGCCCCCGGGACCTTCTCGCCCACGTATTACGGCATTGTTCCCAGCACGAAGATGTTCGATCTGCGGGACAACAACGGCATCAAGACAACCTTGGGTTTCGACCTGGCCCATGGTGATTCGGTCGAACTGAGTGCGTTTTTCCTCGCCCAGAAGAAGAGCGGCTACATCAACAACGATCTGGGAACCAGCCTGGTGGACATTGGCGGGTTTTTGTTCGAACTGCCGAATGTTTACGCCACCAGCATGCTGCTCGATGGCCAGGTGGGCAACACGCTCTACGTCTACAACGACGGGTACGCGGCGTTTTACCAGTCGCAGGTGTGGGGGGCGGAAGCCAACTATCTGCACGACCTCGACACCTACGGCGCGGTGCACTTCCGCCCGATGATCGGGGCCCGGTTCCTGAACATCAATGAGCGGATGAGCCAATACGGCCGGTTCCAGCAACTGGCCCCGGTTCCCTCCTTCGAGACCTCCATCGAGTCGGATACCCAGAACTACCTGGGAGGTGGTCAGCTTGGAGCGCGGGTCGAGATGGTGACCCACCTGTTCGACTTCGGTGCCGAGGCCAAGTGGCTGATGCTGGCGAATTCAATGTACGCCGACGTCGCGACCAACAATCTCCGCTTCAACGGTGATCCGTACGTCCTCACCAGCGACAACACCACCTCGGTCTCGACTGGTTTCGATCTGACGGGCTGGGCTACGCTGCACCTGGGCCCCAAGTTCGATCTGCGGATCGGTTACAACTTCCTGTGGCTGACCGGAATCACCCGCCCCGAAGACAATATTTACTACAACGAGAACGGCGTCACCCAGCCGGCGGGGGTGGTGGTCGACATGAAGAAGCATGACTGGAGCATGAGCGGCCTGCAGCTCGGCGGCTCTCTGAAGTGGTGATCTCCTGAAGGGCTGGCTTGCGGTGGACCTGTCCGCCGGGTTGCCGTCTCGCTGAGAAGCGTCTCAGAAACAACAAGCCCCGCCATTCCGACTGGAATGGCGGGGCTGTTGCATTGATCCCAATGAGACTGCGGCGGATTCCAACCGCCGGGCGGGGCCGCAGTCGGACGGGCGACTACCTGGCCTGGGCGTGCTCTTCTTTCTTGCTGGTCCCCTTCTCGCGGACCGCGGTCTTCACTTGGGCCACAATCTGCCGGGCCGCAACAATTTCATCCCGCGAGAAGAAGTACACCGGAGGCAATCCGCCAACGGCTCGACGGGAGGACTTTTTCGCGAGATCGTCCCAGCTCATTTTGTCGGTCAGGTGCCACGCGGCGGCCTGCAGCGACTTCTTGTCGAACTTGCCGCTGGCAACCACCAGCAGCAATTCCCGAAGTTCGGGATCGACAGTGTATTCGTTCGTTTTGACCAGCTTGTAGTGCATGCGGGGGTTAGGATCCGCCTTGCCATGCTCGAGGCAGACGGTATTCAGCGGCACTTGGGCCACTTTCTCAGGGGGAATCGAGAAGAATCCACCTCCGCCACCCATGCCGCCGCCACCCATGCCACCCCCACCCATTCCACCCATTCCGCCGCCACCCATCCCGCCGCCGCCCATCCCGCCCCCACCGGCCTGGCCGCCCCCGCCCCCGCCGCCCATCCCGCCACCCATTCCGCCCCCACCCATCCCGCCGCCCCCCATGCCTCCCATCCCACCCATCTGCTTCAGCACATGGACGGTGGCGACGGATTGGGGGAGCTTCACGGTGATCGGCTGATCCGACTTGTTCTCGAGGAACACATTCCCCTCGAACGGATTCTTCATGATCACGGTGGCTTCGAGTTCACCCGCGTCGAGTCCCTCGAACAGTTCCACGGACCGTGCCGAAGGATCGTATCCCAGCTTCTTGATGGGGCGTTTCACTGCCCCGGTCAAACCCACGGACAGGGCAATGGCAGCGCAACCCGCGACCAGAGTCAGGCGGCGGGCAAATCCTGAAATTCCCAAACGCAACATGGCAAAACACCTTTCATGGGGACCGCGATCCACAGCGCAGTCACAGACCACAACGAGTTGAAGCGCAGAGAGCACGTGGGGGGAGCCGCCGCGCCTCCCTCGTCGCTTGATCTACTCTATCGCACCTGACTCCGGGGGTGCAAATAGAAAATCTGCGGGGACTGCGGGTTTTTGCCCTCGTCTGTTCCTCGGGACCCCGCGCGATTGTCAGCCGCGGTCGTGCTGCATCTCCCCGCCATATTCCGCACAGGCGGTAGCGACCTTACAATCGCTGCAGCGAGGGCGTCCCCCCCTCGGGTGAGTCGGCCTGCAAGGCGCTCCCCAGACGGTTTCCCCTGCATGATTCCCCGGGAGCCGCCGTGCCGCTTCTCCCTGCTTTCACCCTGCTTCCCGTCCCGGTTTGGTTTTCATGATTCCTCTGGATCCCCAGACTGCCCTGGACTGGCTCCGTTCGGCCGGCTGGCTCTCTCCCGACGTCCCCGCAGTCGTCCTGCCGCTGGCCTGGGGGGTCTCCAATGTCGTACTGCGGGTGGAACCGCACGGCCAACCGCATTTCGTGCTCAAACAGTCACGGGAACAGCTGCGGACCAAGGACCCGTGGTTCAGCCGTCTCGACCGCATTTGGCGCGAGGCCGACGCTCTGCGGACGCTGCAACCGCTGTTGCCCTCCGGGCGGATTCCGCGGGTCTTGCGGGAGGATCGGGACAACTATTTATTCACCATGGAAGCCGCCCCAGCACGTCACACGGTCTGGAAACAGGCTCTGTTGGGAGGCCAACTCGAGGCCTCAGTCGCCCGGGTCCTGGGCGAAGATCTGGCCCGCCTGCACACCCAGACCGCCATTCGTCCCGACCTGTGCACACCATTTGCCGACCGCCAGGTCTTCATCGAACTCCGGGTCGATCCGTTTTACCGCCGGGTCCTCCAGGCGGCTCCCGAAGTCCAGCGTCCCCTCAATCAAATGCTCGAGCAGATGTTCGCCTCCCAGATTTGCCTCGTCCACGGCGACTTCAGCCCCAAGAATGTGCTGCTGACGGACCAGGGTGTGGTGCTGGTCGATTTCGAGACCGTGCATTGGGGCGACCCCGCCTTTGATCTGGGATTCTTCCTCAGCCACCTGCTGCTGAAGACCGTGCTGCACCGGGACCGGTTCGAACAGGCCGCCGAACTGAGCCGGCAGTTCTGGCACGGGTATCTTGCCGGATTGGACGACGGCCGGTTCCATCCCGTGCTGACCCCGGCCACCATCGTCAACCGAACCATTCCCCACCTGGCTGGCTGCATGTGGGCCCGGATCGATGGGACGAGCAAGATTGACTATCTCCCCGAGCCGGCACAGCAACAGGCAGTTCGCGAATTCTGCCGCGATCTGTTTCTGGATTCCCCCGGGGATTGGGGGGGAGTGCTCAACCGGCTCAAGGTGGGCAAATTCGGGTAGCCAAGGCGGGGCTCGCCTGATATAAGCCGTCGCAATCACCGTTTCGGGGTGTTTTCACGACTGTTCAGGGAGGAACAATCTCATGGCCCCTTCGGCCAACCCGTCAACCATCTGGACCAAGGCGGCACTTGTGGTCGCTGTCGGAGCCGCTGGATTCCTCGCTTCCAACCTCGGTTGGATCGACGTTTCCACCTGGCCCCTTGTGGGAAAGTTCGTTCCTGCACGGCCAGCGGCGGTCGCTCCCGCGGATGCCGAGACCGAGGAAGAGGTCGAACTCCCACCGGAGGTGGCCGAAGCCCAGTACGAACCCGAGTTGACCGAGGAAGAGTCGGCCGAAGATGCGGCGGGCCTGTGGCACGAATCGTCGGCGGATGACGCTGTGACCCGCGTCAGCTACGAAGAAGAGACCGACGAAGCGGCGCCGTCGCAGGACGAACCGCTGGAGGAGACCACCGCCGACGAGGATCTGGTCGAGGAAGCCCCGGCTCCCCGCACCTCGATTCGTCCCTCCCGGCGGGTCGCCCCCCCCGTGGAAGAAGAGCCCGCCGAGGCGGCGCCGGCTGTGGACCGCCGTCGTTCGGGGGCGTCCCGCACCGACACCCCCCGCGCCCGTCAGGTGGCGAACAGCGTGCCGGCCGACGAGACCGCCGATCTGGCCGCCATCGACGACCTGATCGCGGCCAACGACTACGTCGCGGCGCAGCGGGAGTTGTCGCGGCTTTTTTTCTCCCAGCCCCGTGAACGCGGGGCAATTCAATCGCGGTTGAACAAGCTGTCTCAGGCCCTCTACTTCGTCCCTCAGCCCAATTTCCACGAATCCTACGTGGTGCAGGCGGGCGACCAGCTGCGGTCCATTGGCAAGAAGTACAAGCTCTCCTGGGAGTACCTCGCCAAGTTGAATCGGGTCGCTCCCTCGAAGATTCGCGAGGGGCAAAAGCTGAAGGTGATGCAGGGCCCCTTCGGAGTACGTGTTTCACTTAGCCGATATGAACTCGTGCTGCACCTCGATGGCAGCTACGTCAAGCACTACAAGGTGGGGGTCGGCAAAGATGGGGCCAGCCCAGTGGGAAACTTTTTGGTCAAGAACAAGCAGGTCGATCCCACCTATTATGGTCCCGACGGAGTCATTCGCCATGATGATCCCGAGAATCCGCTGGGGGAACACTGGATCGACATTGGTGACAGCTTCGGGATCCACGGAACCAACGAGCCCGATTCGATTGGCAAAGCCGAGTCGAAGGGTTGCATCCGCATGAAAAACGAAGATGTGTCTGAGTTGTATGACTTTCTGGTGGTCGGCTCGGAAGTGAAAATCGAGCGCTGACCCGTTCCGCTGGCTGATCAATTGGCCCGGATCGGGATTGAGACCCCAGCGAAATCGGGACTGCCGGGACGGAGAGGGCTCGCGAACCTGCGGCCCCCCTTCGGGACCCGCTTGCTGCCTCCCCAGATCCTTGCCTCAGCCTGCCGGGCAATACGTCGTACGGGCTGCGACCGTCCTGGAGTTCAGACGTGGTTGGCAACGCTGGCAGTCAGCCTTCGATCGTCCCGGCCGACCTGTCCCCGTCAGGGGACGAGACCAACGCTACTCCTGCCCGAATGAATCTTCCGCCGCCTTGGTATCTTCCGCGGGGGGAGTCTGGGCGGGTGGGGCGGCTGGTTGACCGGGAGCGGGCAGTTTCCGTCGCGACGGCGTTTTCTTGCCAGGGACCTTGGCTGCGTCGGCGGCATCCCGCGCCTCATCGTCGGCGACCTCCTTCAACTCGGCGAATTCGTCACGCAGTTCGGTGACTTTCTCGGGCCCGAAGTGCGCGTTGATGATCTCGGCTGTGTCATCGCAAAGCTTCTTGACCCGCGCCTCGGTTTGGCGATCACGCGTCTCGCGAGCCGTTTTGAGGGCGGGAGACCGAATGGTGTTGAGGTCGGCCAACATGCCGGCCGGCTGAAATGTGTCGCTGACCGAACGCAGAATCTGCGCGGCCTCGGTGAAGTTCTTCTCTCCGGCGCGCTTGCGCGCCAGAGCCAGCATCACCGCCCGCTGGGCGGCCTGGTCGACCAGCCGTGCCTGGAGCAGGGCAATGTCTCCCTCCACCTGCAGCCGCAGTGAATCGTCGGCCAGTTCCAATTCCTCCCGGGATCGCATTCCGGGCATGAAGGGAACTCGGGCGAGCGTCTGGGAACCGCTGTAGATGAAGAGCCAGACCGGGGTGCCCGGGGGGACCAAACCGGGCGGCAGCGTGAACTCACCCCGCCGGTCGCTGACCAGCCGCGTCAGCGGAGGGGGGGGGGCTTGCCCCTCGGGAACTGGTGCGGGATTGCGCTCCTTGCGAACGAAGATCTCGACCCCGGCGATCGGCTTGCGGTTGGGTGGCCGGGTCGTCAGTCGGACGACCGTCGGGATGTCGGCCAGCGGGGCTCCCAGGGCGACCGCCTCGATCCGCCGACGCCGGGCCGAAATCGCGGTCCGCAGGCCGGAGATCGCCTGTCCCGGGGCAATCCCCTCACCGGCCACCGGCTCGCCGCAGACGAGGTAGGTCCACGGAATCCGCTGGATCTTGTCGACTTGCCGTTCTTTGTTGAGGTAGCGGTAGTAGGGCTCAAACACCCCGCCGCTGCGCAGGGGGTTCCAGGCCGGATCATGAGGGAGAATCCGGGCGGCCCGGCCCCGCAGGGTGATCTCTCCCGCCTTGGTCTGTTCGATCTGCGTGAGGGGGCGGAACGCAGCCCGCAGCGACTCAACGGCCAGTGCGGCCACCTCGCGGGGCTCGAATGTCTCACGCTGAATCACTGGGCCCAACAACCGGAGTGTTCCATCCCATTCCCGGGCCTGCAGAATCCACCGATTCCCCTGCCGCGAGACTCCCAGCGAGAAGACCTTGTCATGTGGGCCATTGAGGTGCGGTGTGAAAAATCCGTCCGTACGGCGGGCCAGATCCGCGGGCGAAGCCAGTTCGGATTGCAGTTCGTCCGGAAAATCCAGCTCCCAGAACCCCCCCACCTGTCCCCGCAGCCGCTGCCGGATCTCCTCCCGCAGCGATTGTCTCGGCCCGGGGGCATTGTCCAGCCCCAGGTCCAGCGCGGCATCGACCCGCACACGGTAGGGCCACAGTTCGGTGGGAGGATTGGCCGGGGAGGATGTCGCGGCGGCAGATCCCGCCGATGATGCAGTTGAAGTTCCGCCAGAGGGGGCGGCACCCCCCGGCGAATTCCCCTGCGGAGGCGTGTCCCGCCCGGTTGGCGGGGCGGCCCCGGCAGCGGGGAGCGGGGCCGGGGCTTCGCCACGAGGTCCCTCGGACTGAGCGGGCAGACGCACCGCCAGCAGAACGCCCAGCGTGAGACTCCCCAACAGGGCCACGAGGCGCATCATGGAGAAGTCTCCCGTGTGTAATAGGGCTCGATTTTCCAGCGGTCGATCCCCTGGTAGGGGCGCAGAGGGCGGTCGGGCATGTTCCGCACGTTCCGCCGGCACACAAACCGGTCGTCGATTTCCCACAGCGGGATCAACTCGACCTCGGCCCACAACTGACGATGCAGGCGATGCAGAATCTGCGTGGCACTGTTCCAGTCCCCCGCCCGGTCGAGATCCAGCAGATCGCGGCGCAGCCAGGCGGCGAGGTGGCGGTAATTGTCGACACTGGTGGAGGGGCTCAGATTGAGCAGGTGGGCCAGTTCAAATGCCGGCTCCGCCAGGGTCTCGGTCCGATAGACCAGATCCCAGTCATCGCTGACGGGATCGGGAGCGGGATCGCCGGGACCCAGAATGACCAGTTCCGTCTCAACTTTGATCCGTTTCCAGGCGGCCGCAATCGCCTGACAGGCCGCCACGTGCTCGGGATCGCTCGAGCAGACCAGTTTCAACTTCGGCAGCTCCGTCTTCAATTCACGCCCGGCCGTGTGCGCCAGCGAAAAGGCCAGCGAACTGTCGTACTGGTGCGGTGACACAAACGGCGAGGTGGCGTAACTCTTCGTGGCCCAGGGGGCCGAGGTCAGCCGTCCGAGGTCTCCGGGAGCCTCCTTGAGGTACACTTCCTCGAGGATCTTCGCCCGATCGAGGGCGTACACCAGAGCTCTGCGGAATGAACGCAGTTTCAATACCGGCCGGCGGTGGTTCATCAACAACAGGTGAGTGGTCGGCAGGGCGTACGGCTGGGTGAAGAACTCTTTGCGGGGCTCGAGATCCCGGGTCATCCAGACCGGAATCCGGGGGAGCATGGTCAGTTCCCCCCGCAGCAGCGACTGGAGGGCCAGTTCGTAGTTCGGAAAACGCCGCTCGATGACCTCGGCCAATTGATAATCGGGCAGGCCATCTCCCTGCAGGACCGAGCGGCGGTACGTCCGCTGATCGACCGAACTGGTCTCCGGCAGGAAGGGATAGAGATTGCTGCCGGCTCCCAGAGAGGGGGTCTTCTGCGAGTCCTCCGGGACAGCATCCTGGGCATACGTCTGCACCGGGATCGACAACAGCACTTCGGGACGCAGCGGGACCTGCGCCAATTCAACCTGCACCTCGAACGGACCGCGAATTTCCACGCGGTCGATCATCGCCGCCAGCCGGGCGTCGTAGAGCGGCCCCCCAGGAAACATCCGGTCGGCCAGCATCCGCGAAAAATCAAAGGCGGTCAGCAGGGGCTGCGAATCGACGGGAGACTGCCACGAACGAAGCCGCAGTTGCAGCGAATGCCCAAGGTCACGCGGCTCCCAATCGGTCAGAAACCGCGATCGGAACCGGACAATACGGTCGTCCCGCACGGTGGGTTGAAAGAGCGGCATCGTGACCAGTTGCTGTTGCCGCAGATCGGCCTGGCTCGCCAGCAGCGAGGTCGGTTGTTCCTGCGGACGAGCCAGTTCCACCACCCCGGTGCGCAGCCGTTGCCAGCGGTTCCAGATCCGGTTGTAGGGAGAGGTCAGTTCCTGCAGCGCGGGCCAGACCCGGGCCGCCTGTTCCACCAGGTCACAGGCTTTCCGCCGGTCTCCCCCCTTGTCGGCCGCCAGCGCCTGCTGCACAAGGTCGCGCGCCTGCTGGGCCAGCTTGTCGGACCATTCGGTCACGACGGGATGCTCGGGAAACAGCGCCCGGCCCCGGTTCAGGAAAAACCGGGCCCGCCGATAGTCCCGCGCCTCTTCCGCCGCTGCCACCAGATTCCCGACAATCTTCCCCGTGAGCTCGGGGAGACCCTGGAAGGCGGCGTTCTTGGCGTGCAGCGATTCGGCGAGCGCCAGAGCATGCTCGGGCTGTGCGCGATCGAGCTTGACCTGGGCATCGACAAACAGAATCTGGTCTCGCCGCGGACCGATGCCAGGCCACTCCGAATCGCGCTCCTCCAGTGCCGCCAACAGTTCGTAGGCCTTGCGGAGTTCTCCCCCTTTCAGCAGGTTGTCGATCTCTTCGAGCATCATGTCTTCGTGGTAGACAATGCTCTTGATGTGCTTGATGTCCAGCAGGTACTCGCGGTCTTCTCCCTCCAGCAGCGTCACCGGCAGCAGACGGATCGCGAGACGTTTTTTCTTCGCCGCCTCAGATTCGGCCTGCCCCGGCCGGGGAGCTGCCTTGCGCAGCTGCTCGGTCAACTGCTCCACCGTGCGCGGCCGGGGAACCACGGGCTCGACCCGCAACACATGCTCGCGGGCAAACACCAGCCAGTCGATCGCCGGTCCGGTCATCAACTCGTCGAACGTCGGCTTCTTCAGCGTCTCGAGCAACGGCAAATCGTTGAAGTCATCGGTCGCCGAGGCGTCTTCCGCAGGTTCCTCGCCTGCGGGAGTCTCGGCAGCTCCTTCCGTTTTTCCCGCCCCCGGCTGACCACCGGCGGCATTGGGGGCCTGGGCCTGGCCCCGTCCCAATGTCAGACAGAGCCATACCAGGCACACGCGAACGACTAACCAGACTGGACGGTCCATCAGCGACCTCCTGCGGCGGCCAGGGCCGGAGACTGGAGGGGGAGTGAGAGCAGGGCTCCATCGACTGTGGCCAGGACCAACCGGTCACCCCAGACACGGGGACCCCACGCCAGCCGTTCGTAGAGCCGCAACTTCTGTTTCACAGCGCCGCTGCCGGGATCGAGCACCAGCACGTCCCCATCGTCACGGGCCACGATCAGATGGCCCGAGTGTTCGACAGCCCCCACCGCCACGGCCCCTTCCAGAGGAAGTTCCCACAGGGGCTGCAGTTTCTGTCGCAGATCGAGGCAATGCAGTTGCTGGCGCGCCGAATCGACGAGGACCCGGTTTCCCACCACCACCGGTACGCGGGTCGCCGGTCGCGGCAGCTGGAATTTGCCCGTGGGTTCCAGCGACGAGAGATCGACCGCGAAGACCATTCCATTCGAGGCGGCGATGACCCCCTGGTCACCCGCCAGTTGCGGTGCCAGATCCACCGCCGCCCCCGCCTCCCACTTGCCGATCTCGGCGAGGTGCGGCTTGGGGTTCGACTGGTAGCGCCCCTGCATCAGCCGGCCTGTCGCGTCGAGGGCCACAAAGGTCGTGTCGTCGACAGGCAGCAGACCACGCCAGGCGGGGGCTTCCGAAGACTGCACCGGTGCCGTCCACTCCTGGACCGCAGATCCCCCGGTGCCCCGGGGCAGCAGTCGCAGTCGGCCCGCAAGGGGCAGGACATACCCTTCGGCCAGTCGGACCGGTGCCGTCTGCAGGGGCAGATCAAGCTTGGTCTCGCGCGGGGCCGAGTCATTCCCCACAATCCACAGCCGGGACGATTCTCCCGACCACCACACGGCCACCCGGCCATCGGGCAATGCCGAGACCCCCAGCGGGGTCACACTCTTTTCTTCGGGTGTGAGCGTGACAGTGGGCTGCAGTTCGAAGCTTCCCTGGGACAACTTGGCGGCGCTGATCGGGAAGACGTCTCCCTGGGCGGTGACTGCCACGGCCGACCCATCGGTCGCCGGAGTGGTGGTGGCGAGCACGGGAGCTCCCAGCACCGTCTGCCATTCGAGCACCATCTTCTGACGGTCCGCCCCACCCAGCAGGATGGCCGGACTGAACGGCAGGCGGCGTCCCAGGTAGATCGTGTCGGCGGCGGAAGTCAGCGGCAGGGCGGTCAGTCCCGCGGCAATGTTGGAATTGTCGGTGACAATGCTGTCGACCTTCACATCGAAGCGGCGCAGAGCCGTGCTCGACATCCAAAACTGGTCATCGGGGCCCAGCAGCACATGCATCGGGACGTTCTGCGGACCGGGAACCTGGTAGCTGGCCACCTTGGTCAGTGATTGGGCATCACCGGTCTCAGCAATCACAAACGCGGTCAGACGCTCGGGCGTGGAAGCCACGACCACCTGTTTGCCCCGTACGACCGGCGCGTCAAAGATCTGACCCTCGACCGCCGAGCGAGCAATTTCACGGGGGGCTTTGGGATCCCGTGAGGTATCGAGCAGACGCACCAGACTCTTTTCGGCCCCGGCGTTTTCGACCAGCAGCAGGTAGTCTCGCAGCATCAACAGGGGAGCCGAGATCGAACCAGACGGCTGGCCCAACCACACCGTGTGTTCGCACGCCAGCGGACGCCGGCTGAGCACATACAGCGCCGATTCGCGCCCTGCGAGATACATCCGATCCCCCTGCGTCGAAACCGCCGGGGGGCCAATGACCGGCTGGTTGAACTGCAACTCGGCCACCAGTTCGCCCGATTGCAGGTCGACCTGCACCAGGGTGGCACCCTCGGTGGCGAGGAAGACCTGTCCCTCGTGGATCAGGGGCCGGCCGGTCGGAACCGAATTCAAAGGCGTAGCCCAGATTGGCTCACCCGTCCGCGCTTGCAGGCAGATCAGTTGTTTTCTGCCCGAGTCCCAGGCGAGGTAGCCCGCCTGCTTCGATTGCACGGCCACGGGGGCGAAGGGTGTCGCCAAACCGACCGATCGCCTCCAGAGGACTTCCCCCGTCACGGCATCACAGCCGAACAGGGCCCCCTCCGCCACAGCGGCCGCGGTCGTGCCGACCGACGCCACGTCGGTTCGCATCCGTTGCCGCCGGGTGAACCCGAGTGTCACCAGATCCGCGGGGGACGGAACGACCTGCGACTCGACCTGGGGATTCTCGTGCCGGGCGGTGGCCGATTTCTCGGCCTCCAGGGCCGCTTTTAACTGCGTCTGGATACCGCGGTCCTTCTCGGCGACCGCATAGCGGTCGAGCAGCCGTCCATAGGTTTGGAGTGCGCCGAGCGGCTTGCCGGTGTCGATCGCCTTTTTCATCTCGGCGAGGGCCGAATCAAACGTCTCCTGCTGCAGAATGGCGGCTTCGGCCGACTTGAGGGCGGCGGCAATGGCCGCAAGCTGTTCCTCGGGCTTGTTGTCCGGAGGACTCAAGATGTCGAGCAGTTGGCGGGCATCGGTCGAGGTCGCCAACAGGGGACGGCGTTTGGTGGTCTCGGCGGTCTTGGCGGCCCCCAGGGCGATCTTGTCGGCCGCCTGCCGGGCAAAGGTCTTCAGCAGCGAATCTCCCGGTCGGAAATCTTCCGAGTCGCGATACTCGGCCACGAAGTCGTTGAGGGTCTTGAGGCCGTTCTCCCAGTCCGGAATTGCTCCCGACAGAGCCTGTTCGACCCGGGCCTTGCCGATGTTGACCTTGGCCTGCTTGGCCTGGTCGGTCTTGGGGTATTCGGCGGCGAACTTCGTGAAGCCGTCGATGGCCTGCGCAAACTGTCCCGATTCGAGCGACTTCTGAGCCGTCTCGAATTTGCGGTTCATGAATTCGCGGGCCAACACGAACCAGAGGGTCCCGGCGGTCAGAGCCAACACCGCGGCCCCGATGGTCATCCCGACCACCAGGGGGGACTTGGTCAGGTCCTGCTCTCCCGGACGCCGCGGGGTGGGCCGCAGAATCGATTTGGCTGAATCTTTCAGGGAGGGGGACGGTGCCGCCTCTGCTCCCACAATCCCGCCGCCACGGGCCAGCATGGGGCGCTCTTTTTTCGATTCGGGCAGGGCGTCGGCCAGTGCCTCGGCGAGGGGATTGACACCCGCTGAGCCCGACACGCCATAGGGACGGCCATCGTCGGCATCGTCGGTGTCGCGGGCACCCCGTGACCGCGCACCGCGACGGTCGTCGTCAACACGGCGGCCTCCACGCGATTCGGCCGCGGGGGCTTTCACCTCAAAGACATCGCCCGGGCTGTCGCCACCCCGCCCCGCTTTGCCTGCCGACCGTTCATCCGCCGGGCGGGCGGGCGACGGCCGCTGGCCAGGCCGGCCGGCCGGCTCATCTTCCAGCTTCAACCGGACCTCGTCGACCGCCGGCTTCCCTCCTGCGACGGGAATGTCCGCTGCCGAATCGACGAACACAAATTCGGTGTCGGCGATCCGCAGCCGGTCTCCATCCGACAGCACACCCTTGCGGGCTGACGTGCCATTGAGATTGACTCCGTCCGGGTTGACGGCGGTCAGTTGATAGGCGCTGCCATTCCACAGGATGCGGCACTCAATGGCCTGCACTCCCTGCGCCGACAACTGCACATCGGCAGCCGGGGAGCAGCCGATCGTCACCGGCGACTTCCGGTCAAGCGACCGCACATCGGTCGCGCCAGAGCGGGGACGGATTTCCAGGTGAGCCATGGTTGGAACGGGTTCTCGAGAGGTCAATCCTTGGAGGCGGCCACCATGCGGATCTTCTGCACGCCGATTTCGTTGGCCGCATCGATCACGGCAATCACCGTATCGTGCAGGGCCCCTTCGTCGGCCGACAGCAACAGTTCGTTCCGCTGTGCGTTGAACTTCTGCAACAGGGCGTCACTCAACCGCTGCGAGCCAGGCAGCGGTTCGTCTTCGATGTAGATCACATTTCGATCGTCGATGCGCACGGTGATCGACGAGTCGGCAATGTCGTCGATGGATTGGATTTCCTGTGCCGCCCCCTTTTTCTCGGAGGTGGGAGCAGGCACCTCCATCGACTTTTGCACGCTGAAAGACGCGGTGATCATGAAGAAAATCAGCAGCAGGAAGGTCATATCGACCATGGGGGTCAAGTCCATTTCCTCCTGGTCGACGGGACGCTTCTTCCCCATGTTGAAGCCCCCCAGGTCGACCCGCGGTGCGCGGGGAGGCGGGGGCGCCGCCGACGCCGCCTGGACGGTTGGCTCGGCCGACGCGTCGGAAGGTGCGGCCACGGGATCGTCGGACAAGGGGGGGGCCGGCACTCTTTCGGTGGGAAGGCCCGGTTCCCGCCGGGGAAGAGTATGGGATTTCGACGGTCCCGTCTCGCCCGAGGCTGCGGGAACCCGTACGCTGGCTCCGCATGACGGACACTCCACCGAGCGGCCGGCATACTTCTGCCCGACGTCGAGCTTCCCCCCACAGGCGTTGCACTGAACTCGAATGGCCATGAGACCCAGCCGGCTCCTGTCCTGTCAGCGGTCTTTCACGCCGACGAAAAATCGCACTCCCTCCACCTCATTGACTCCCCGGGCCACCTCCTGCACCGCCCCGTGGGTCAGACCGCGCTCCCCCTTGATCACCACATCCGGCCGGCCTTCGTTGATCGCCTGCCGCACCGCGGCCTGAATCGCCGGCATCTCCACCGGGTTGGTCAGGTCGGGGTCGAGAAACATCCGGGGTTTGCCCCCGCCCGGAGTCGCCAGGACCGAGATCACCACCGACTTGTTGGTCTCGACTCCCACCCCATGCTTTGCGAACGGCAGGTTGGCTTCCTGCTGACCGGTCATGTTCGAGGCGACCATGAAAAAGATCAGCAGCTGGAAGACGCAGTCGATCATCGGGGTGATGTCCATTTCTCCATCGGACACCGGTTTCTTCGCTCCGCCAAACCCTCCCTCGCCGTCATCAAACAGGCCCATCGATCAACCCCTTCCCTCGGTGGGCTGACGGGTCGATTCGAACTCTTCCAGAAAGACCCCCGTGTATTGCTGGACATGGTCGAGCAGCCGCCCCATCCGCACCTGAATGAACGAGAGTGCGAGGATCAGGGGAATCGATACCAACAGCCCCACGGCGGTGGTCACGAGGGCGAAGCTGATGTCGTCGGCCAACTGCTTGGGATCAACGCCGGTCTGGGTGGCGGAGGCGATCTTGCCGAACGCCGCGATCATCCCCAGCACCGTTCCCAGCAGCCCCAGCATGGGTTCCGACTTGATGACTGTGTTGATCCACGAAATCCGGTACTGCAGGTCCGACAGAACTTCGCGGTCGAAGCTCTCGGTCAACAGGCGGCGGATCGAACCAATGTCGCGGTCCTGGTTTCCCAGGGCCACCATGATCAACTGGGGGACCGCCTTGCTCCAGTACGCCGGGGTGTCGCAGAGGGCCGCCACGCCGTCGGGGTTGCCCCTCCGCAACTCCTGATGAACCTGTTCCAGGAACTCATCGGCCGACTTGCCGGTCTTGAACATCTTCGACTTCAGCCGCCGCAGAACCAGGATCACCTGGTAGACGCCATACAACGCCAGGAACCCCTGGGCGGGGTAGACCGAGTTGTTGGCGAAGTCGATGAGGTACTGAATGCCTTGCTGGAGATCCATGGGGGAACTGCGGGGCTCTCGGTGAAGCTGTGGGCGGTGAAGAGTCGGGAAGCGGCAAACGGGTGGGGGACAGTCTTGGGTGACGTGGGCACGGACGCCAGGGGTTACTTCAGGTAGGTTTGACGAACTACCTCGAATTCGTAACCCGCCCGCGACTGCTGGACTTCGAAAAACGTCCGGCGGATCTCGCTGGCCTTCCGGTTCTTGTAGCGAAACTCCAGCGTGGCCAGCAGGTCTTCGGTCTTCTTGGGGTAGAAATGCAGGATGGGAGCGTTGCCGATGTCGAGTCCCGCCTTGCGGAACAGCTGCACGTCGGCCTGCTTGCGGTTGCCCCCCTGCCAGGTGAAATACAGCCGGGTCTCATCCTTGCCTCCCGAGGCGGTCCGGACGGCGGGACGGGCGTTCGACAACTGCGAGATGTAGGTGAGCTTGCCATTCAGCACCGCCCCCAATTCGATCCCGAAGAAATCGAGCTGCTTCGCATATTCCTCAATGCTCCCCAGCGTTGAGAATCGCACATACCAGCGGTCTTCGCGGGGAAATCCTCCCTTGCCATTGCCCCGCCCCAGCGGACGGCGCCCGGTGCCCGAAGCACTGCCGGGCTTTCCGGTATTCTGCACCCCGCTGTCGAATTGCGCCTCGGTCTGGGCGACCGCCTGCTCTGCCATTTCCAGCACGCTTTCAAACGACTGTTCGACCTGGCGTTCCTCGGCCTCCACCTCGGCGGGGGTGGCGTCGGCCACCTCGGGGAGCGGCGCATCGACCCGCAGGGTTTCATCGGGGGCACCATCTTCCGATCCCCCCGGATCCTCCACCAGCTCGATGATGACTGGGTCGCGCATCACGGGGCGCTGCACCGAGAACCAGGCCACCGCGAGAAACATCACCAACAGCGCCAGGGCCCCCAGGAACGAGATCAGCCCTGAACTGACCGTCTCGTACGAGGTGGTCTTCATGTAGGGGCGGTGCACGGCGGGCTTGGTTCCCGCCGGCGGTATCGCCGCGGTTCCCGCCGGGGCTGGTTTGGGAGGCGCTGCGCTCATGGAAGCTTCTCCCGCAGATCCTGCAGGTCATCCCGCTCGGAATAGGGGCGGACTGAGAGGTACCACTTGCGGGCTTCCCGGGAAATGGCGGCCAACTCTTCCGGTGTGGGGGTTTCCGAAAGCTCGAGGAAATTCGGCTTGCGGGTCATGAACCGCAGGGCATTCCGGGCTTCGATGATCACCGACATCTCAACATCTTCCAGGCGTTCGAGCAGATAGGGAATCGATGCCAGGTTGTTGGTTCTTCCCAAAGCCCAGGTCGCCGTGCGACGGACCTCGACCCGCCGGTCCCGCGACAGATTCTGGAGCCGCTGCTGCTGCCCCACCAGCGCCTCCGGATCCTCGCTGACCACCGTGTCGACAATCGCCTCCTGGACCGCTTCGATCTGGGTGGGATCGAGCTTTTCCAGTTCTCCCAGCAGCTCATCGACCGCCCCCTTGACCTTCCGGGGCTTCGGACCCACCTGGCCCACCTGCAGCTTTGACAGGTCGTCGGGCAGGCCACGAGCCCCGACCAGCACCCCCCCTCCCAGTTTCTGCTTCCGCGGAGCACGCGGGGTTTTCTTGATCGTCTTCTCGGTCGCCTTCACCATGAACATCAGGGCAAAACAGGTGTCGGCCGCATCTCCCGCCTGGTCCATGTTCCAGCCCCCCTCGGTCATCTGCATGGTCAGCAGGTAGTCGCAGCCGTCCTGGTACCAGTCGCGGCCGGCAATCTCCACCAGCCCCGTCAACGCGGCCATGCGTTCCAGCCCGTACAGGTAATAGGCATTCCACTGCTGACCCAGGATGCCTCCCTGGCCGCTCTGCAGGTTGACCTTGTAGTTGGCCGCCAGCCATTTCAGACCGCGGGCCGCCCCATTCGAGATGGATTGCAGCCGCGCCGCGGGTTTGTAGCCCGAATCGTCCCCTTGCAGGATCTTCGGCTTGGTGGGCTCCGCGGCCGCTCCCGGTTCGGGCTCTTTCTCGTCATCCGGTGCCGGGGACAGGATGCCGAACTTGACCGCCGTCGATTTTTTCTTCTTGGCCGCCTTGGCCTCGGCTGTAGCCGGGGTCTCCTCCACTTCTTCCGTCGGCAGGTCACTCGCTTCGGGATAGAGCATCATTCGGGCCAACAGCAGGCTGGATGTGCCCGCCACCGCCATCGAGTGGGTCCCAAACGGATTGGCCGACGTCGGACTGGGGTGATAGGTAAAGCTGCCATCCCGCAATTGGGTCTGCAGGTGCCAGGCGGCCGCCCGATCCCAGGATTTCTTGGGAATGTTGACACCCGCCCGGGAGGCCTCCCACAGGCCCAGCATCGTATACTGCGAAATGCTGGTGTCGCCGTTCTGCACTCCTCCCGCCACACCATGCTGGCCGGGGGGATAGAACCAGCCGCCGTGGGCTTCCTGACCCTCCAGAATGTAGGCCGTGATCGCTTCAATCTGGGCCTTGTACTTCACCGGATCGGCCGAGCCGAACGCCATCAGAGTGACGCCCGCCTCATAACGGTGATGATCCACCGGCGAATAGACCCCATTCCGGAAATGGCCGGTCAGCCTGTTGAGAGCATTGGCCACCTCGGGATCGGTCGGTGGGACTTCGGCTTTCAGCAAAGCCAGTGTCGACAGGGCCAACTGACCGCCAGCCTGGCTGCCAATCCGTGATTTGATGTAGCCAATCGCCCGGGCAATCGACCCTTTGATCTGTTCTTCGCTTGCAGCCCGCACCAGATCTGGGCTCGCACCCGACCACCACAGGGCGATCCCCAGCACCACTGCGATTGTCAATCGCGGACGATGACAGACCATTGCAGCCCCTCAAATTGAGGAATGTCCCGGGACAGCGACGGGAACACGAGCGCGTTCGTCAAAAACCGTCTCTTTCCTCTTTCTGGGATGCTATGGGTGCCCCTCCGGACTGTCAAGGAGCCGTCCCGGTTGAGGCCCTTCACCGATGCGGCCCGGCCCCAATCGGCCGTTCAAACTCCCCAATCGACCTGTCAGAAGATAGCATTCCGGAATGAAGCCCCTGCTGGAACTTCTCTCCGCATCCTCCACCGCGGTCATTGCCGTCGCGGGGGTTGTGCACTTTTTCTGCTTCGCCCTGCTGTGGCTCTGGTATCGCCACAGCCGGTCGAAGATTTCGTCGGCCCTCGACGATTTCACCCGCGGGATCCGCCATCGCAGCGTCCTCGACCGCGCCAGCCACCCCCTCGACCAGATCGACGCGTTTCTCGCAGACGTGGCCGACGTTCTGGAAACTCCCGAACGCCGGGAAGAACAGGTCACGCTCTGGCAGCGCATCGCCATCCTCGACGAGAAACGCCGGTACTTCTCTTCGCTCCGGTTCGAGACCTGTTACAACGTGTGCCGCTCGATGATCGAGGCCTATCCGCTGCTGGGCATTCTCGGCACGATTCTCGCCATTGGCCTGGTGGTGCTGGAAGGGAGCGGTGCCACCGCCGGCAAGATTGTCGAACGGTTTGGCCAGGCGATCTGGTCAACCTGCGCCGGGCTCGTGGTGGCGGTCATTCTCATGCTGCTCAACAGTCTGGTCGAACCCTCTTTCGTACGGCTCAACGAACTGCGGTCGCAGACCGCGGCCGCCGTCGCCCGGGTGAAACGTCGCCTGGCCCTCACCGGGAGGGAATCCTGAACCTCCCTCCCCGACGGATCAGCTTTCAGCTTGTCTCGCTCTTCGATTTGCTGATCATCATCATCTTCGCCCAGTACTTTGACCTGCAGGCCAAAGTTCAGGAAGAGCGGGGCCGTGAGAGCGCCTCGGCCCGCGAACAGTCTCTGGCCCGCGTCGCCGCCGAAGAACGGCTGCAGCTCGAGCAACGCCAGTTCGATCACCTCGCCAGCCTGGTGGGCCAGCTGTTTGATATCGATGAGCCGGCGCTTGCCGACCTTCTGACCACCAGGTCCCCCGACGAGCAAACCCGGATTCGCCAAGCCCTGGCCCGCATCCGGGACAGTCATGGCATCGAGGGATTGCGGCAGATCCTCACCTTCGCCGAACTGGAGAAACGCTGCGACCTGTGGCAGCTCCATGTCGAGGACGATGGCATTTGCCATATCCGCTCGGGAGACCTGGAAACCCGTTTGCGGACCGACTCGGCCGACCGCTTCGCCGCCGAGCTGCACAAGTTTTACCGAACCCTTCCCGAATCGAAGAGCCTGGTGATGGTGTTGCTCTCGTGGGACGACGCCAGCCGACGCTCGTGGGAGACCGCGGAACGAGGAATGGACCTGACCCTCAACCGGTTGCGGATTGAAGAAGACCGGCGCATCCGGTTTGAGTCGGCCGTCCTGGGCTATCTCCCCCGATTGGCCTCGGCCCCCCCCGGTGCGGCACTGCGTTGAGGTTTGGTCACGACCACGACTGGGCGAGGCTCCGAGGTGCTCGACACAGCCCGGTTTTCGATGGGGACCCCGGGGGCAATCCTGAGGACCGGCTCGCTCTCAGCTTTCACGCTTTTTGTCCGATGGCAACCGCATGACCTTCTCCGAATCCTTGTTGAACCAATTGGCCGCCAACCTGCAGCAGGTGCGGCAGCGGATGCACGCCGCCTGCCTCCGCTCGGGACGCCCGAGCGACGCGGTTCGCCTCGTGGCGGTCACCAAAACCGCCCAGGTCGAATGGATTCGGGCCTTTCTGCAGGTCGCGGGCAGCGGTCCCGAACCGGTGATCGATCTGGGAGAGAACCGGCCCCAGCAACTGGCCAGCCGGTCCCGCGAGCTGCCCCCGTCGATCCGCTGGCATCTGATCGGTCATCTGCAGCGGAACAAGGTCGATCTGGCTGTCGCCCATTGCAGTCTCGTGCATTCGGTCGACAGCGAGCGCCTGCTGCAGGCGCTGAACGCCGAGGCGGCGAAAGCCCAGCGGAGGCTGCCCATTCTGCTGGAAGTCAATGTCTCGGGCGAGACACAGAAGCATGGGTTCTCGCCAGCCGAGCTGGAAGCCCGCTTCGAATCCCTCGTCCAGAACCCCCACCTCGATCTGCAGGGGCTGATGACCATGGCCCCCTTCGCCGACGATCCCGAACTCGCCCGGCCTACCTTCCGGGGCCTGCGCGAACTGCGCGACCGCCTCGTCTCCCGCGGAATTCCCGGCGTCCACCTGCCCCACCTCTCGATGGGCATGAGTGGCGACTTCGAAGCCGCCATCGAAGAAGGGGCGACGCTGGTCCGGGTGGGCTCGGCACTGTGGGACCGCATCCCTCCCTCAGCCTGAGGCCGCTCCCCCGGCACGCTCGCCCCGTTCCGTCAGTCGCATCACTTCGCAGGCTGACCCCACCTCAATTACCATGCGGGCCGATTTGCGACAGGTTCTTTCCGACCGTTCTCTCCTCCTGACCCCCACTCGCCTCCATGAGCCGTCATTCCGATCTCACCCGTGTCCTCAACAGCGGCATTGTCGCCATCATCCGGTCTCAATCGAGCGAGCAGCTCGTTGAGGTGGCCAAGGCGCTGTATGAGGGGGGCGTGGATGTGCTCGAGGTCACCTTCACTGTTCCCAACGTCCTCAACATCATTGCCGAGGTGAAAAAGGCCCTGGGGAACAAGGTGTTGTTGGGGGCGGGGACGGTGCTCGATACCGAGACCGCCCGGGCGGCGATCCTGGCCGGAGCCGAGTTCATCGTCTCGCCGGCGGTCAACGTCGACGTCATCCGGCTCTGCAACCGCTACGACAAACTGATCATGCCCGGAGCGTTCACTCCCACCGAGATCATCACCGCCTGGGACGCTGGGGCCGATGTGGTGAAGGTCTTCCCCGCCGATTTTGTCGGGCCGCAATACCTCAAGGCGATCCACGGCCCGCTGCCGCAGGTCCGGCTCATGCCGACCGGTGGAGTCAACCTCGACACGATCCACGACTTCCTCAAGGCGGGAGCCTGTGCCGTGGGATTGGGAGGAGCCCTCGTCGAGCCGAAGGCTGTGGCGGCGAACGACATGGCCCGCATCAAGAGCCTTGCCAGCCAGTACGTCGAAGCGGTGAAGGCGTTCCGGGCGAAGTCCTGATCCCCAGAACAAATCCCTGGCGAACTGCCCATAAACGTCAGCCGGTTGCCGGGAGACATTCCCGACAGCCGGCTTCCTTGTTGACAGGTGTTGCTGTCACACCCCAGACCTGTGTCCTTCGACCTGCGTCGCGGCGGCGTTGGCTCGGGCCACACCAGGCAGCCGTGGTCACGGGGCAGAGGCTCAGCCCGAGGTCACGGGGCAGAGGCTCAGCCCGAGGTCCGCGCGGGGGTATTGGCCGCATGCTGCGGCAGCTCGCACGCCCCGCCGGCACAGCGTCCTGTCAGCCGCAACCGGTTGCGGGCGAAGATGCGGTAACCGAAGTCGAGTCCGTGCGAGACCACCGGCAACCGAGACAGCGACGCCAGCCACCGCCAACCCAGGGCGGCATACAGTTGTCGGAAGACTTCTACCCCCTGGATCATGGTCCCATCGGGCAGTCGGCCGCGGATCTCGGCCATAAAGTCGTCGAAGGTCAGGCCGAAGTGATCGGCGTGAAATTCGGGAGCCGAAATGTCTGTGAATCGAATCTGCCGCCGCTTGTCGAGCCTCTGCATCAAACCCATTTCCCGCTTGCACAGGGGGCAATCACCATCGAAAAAGACTTCGATCTGTTCGGCAAACACGGGGGTGGCGTTCATGAGGGGCTCCAGAGAGGGACTCTGGGAGTTTATAGGAGAAGTCCCGCGAAAATTCCCGATTGTTCACCTCGACTCTCGACCAGTTCAGTTTGGGGACAGATCGCCATGGACGGATCGGCCCTGCCCTTGGACGGCTGGCGGCATGTCATTGGCGACATGGGCTCACGCCAATCGGGGTTGAGAGGGGAATGAGACAGCCGCAATTTTCGCTCAGGAATTTCCCGTCCAGCCGGGCCGGGTCAGCCGGCCCGCCTTGACGATTCCCCCTTGCATGACGGCGATGAACTTCGACCGGTCCTGCAGAACAGCGATGTCGGCCACCGGGTCTCCCGCCACCACCAGCACGTCGGCCAGTTTGCCTTTTTCGAGCGTTCCCAGCTCGTGGGCCCGGCCCAGAATCTCGGCCCCCGTGCGGGTCGCGCATTTCAGCACATCCAACGGCTTGAGGCCAACGTACTTCACGAAGAAGTCGAGTTCCTTCGCGTAGTCGCCATGCGGATTCCAGGCGAACCCGTAGTCCCCCCCCATGCCCAGACGGCCTCCCGCGGCCATGATCCGCCGGCAGCTCTCGGCTCCCCCTTCCAGCGTTTCCTGGTGACCATCGATCACCTTCTGCCCCATGCCAATCTCCTTGCCCCGCTCGACACTGGCGAGCTCGAAGTACAGCCCGGGGACCACCGCCACATCACGCTGCAGCAGCAGTTCGAGCGCTTCGTCATCCATGAAGGTGCCATGCTCGATGGTGTCGTACCCGGCCCGCAGGGCGTTCTTGATTCCCTCGGTCGCCCGGCAGTGACCTGTGACCTTCATTCCATGGTTGTGAGCGGTCTGCACGACGGCGTGCATTTCCTCAAACGTCATGCAGAGGGTGTGGTGATCATTGACATCGGGGGCGGCGGCATCCCCCGTGGGGTAGGTTTTGACCCATTCGATGCCATCCTTCACGAGCTTGCGGACGGCGGCCCGGGCTTCATCTGGGCCGTTGACCAGCAGCACCAGTCCTTCCATGCCAATCTTGCGGAAGTCGGGGTTCCAGTCCATCAGCCCGCCGACGCCGCAAATCTCCCGGCCGCTGGCGGCCAGGCGGGGTCCGGGGATGAGGTCCTTTTCGATCCCCTTTTTCATCCAGACATCGATGTTGAACAGGCTGCCGCCGCTGCGGGCCGAGGTGTAGCCGCATTCGAGCGCCAGCTTGGCATTCGCGGCCGCCAGCAGCGTCACATATTCCACCGGGTATTTGATGTCGAGGTCTTCGAGTGCCGCGACGTTGAAATAGGTCGGATGAAAGTGAGCCTCAATCAACCCGGGCAGAATCGTTCCTCCCTGGGCGTCGATCACGCTGGCCCCGGCCGGTTTGGGAGGGGCCCCCTGGGCAGGACCGGCGTAGGTGATGCGTCCCTGCTCGGCGATCAGCATGCCCTGCGGAATGCAGGGAGTGCCGTTCCCATCGAACAGTTGTCCGTTGTGGATCACACAGCTTCCGGTGGCGAGGCGCATGGTGGTGGGAGATCAAGAGGAGAAACGGTGGAACGGCGAGGCCAGCAACGTACGCCCCCGCGTTGGGAACAATCAACCATCAACTCGTGAAGGGGAGGCGTCTTTCCCGGGTCCCTGTGCCCTTCGCGGGCCACGCTCACTGGTCGAGGCTGGCCAGGAACCCCAGAACATGGGTGGCCAGCTCTTTGGGCCGGGCCTGGTGAATCAGGTGGGGAACACCCGGGTAGTCGAGCAGGGTCCCGTCGCGCAGGTGCTCGCGGCACCAGACCGCGTCATCCTGGGTCAACATCCCGCCAACTGCCGGATCGGCCCGCAGCACGAGAGTCGGGGCGGCGATGCGGGGAATGAGCTCATGCCAGTCGTAACCGTGCAGCCACTCTCCCGCGAGGATCGGTTCGAGCACCCGGGAATCGAGCTGCGCCAGCGCCTGCCCCGTGAACTTGAGGAAGACCGGATCGCGCACGTCGGACACCCGCTGGACGGCATTGGTCACCGGGTCGACCATGCGAACTTCCGCAAGATCGCGGGCCAATTCGAGCGGCGTGGCCCCCGACCGCAGGATTCCGGCGACCCCGGCGAAGTAGCTGTGCAGCCGGGTCTGGCGAATCCGGTTCCCCATCGTTTCGAACGGGGGATCTTCGAGGACCAGGGCACTCACCAGCTCGGGAACTTCTGCCGCGACGCCCGCCGCGACCATCGATCCCAGCGAATGCCCATAGACGACGGCGGGCTGGCGGATGTGCTCGCGCAGCAGGCCGACAATGTCGGGGACGTAGTCGATGGTGTGATACCGCGACGCGCGGGACGAACCCCCATGGCCGCGCAGGTCGACGCAAAACAGTTGATGCCGGGTCGCCAGATCGGCCACCACCGGCAAAAACGACTGCCAGCGGCGGGTCACCCCATGCAGCAGCACCAGGGGGGGATCGCCGGGAGGTGTGGTGGCGACGCGCAGCGAGACAGCACCGACGGAAAAGGTTTGCTCGGCGAGAAAGCGGGAGGAGGAGGTCAAGCAGTCACCACGCGAGTGGGGAGGGGCGGAAGGGATGGGAAGGTGGACGGTTTGAACCGAATGAAGCCGTTGATCAGACGCGGTTGTGTGGGCGAACGAGCCTGTGGGGCGATCATACGCTGGTACGGAGTGGCTGGCGACGGATCCATGACCACACGGGGACTCCGTTTGGCGAACGGTGCCGAGGACGTTTTCCAAATCGCCCGGGGGTTCCTGCGGCTGGAAGGTGCCGACCTTTTCATGCATCTGCTGGTGGCTCATTCTGAAAAAGCAAGATCAGACCGGAATCTGTTGCCAAACTCGGCACTCCGTTCGTGCGAGGTCCTGTTGACACAGTCGCAGAGTATCTCGTTCAAACGTTCTTGAACCGTCGGAACAGTTCCCGCCACGGTTTCACTGGGCAGTGGCAATTCGGCCGACAATCTGGCACCGAGGGTTGTTGCTTGGCGCAAGCCCCGGCCCATGAAAGAATTGCACCTTCGGTGACTCGACACCTCAGGTTCCGGAGACAGGCCTGACGGGACGGGGGTGCTGCTCGTGCTGTGACATGTCCTGCTCTCCCGCCGCCCTTTGACGCGGCGTTTTCTCTTCGGCCGGTCGTTCAGGTCATGCACTGGGAGCAGAAGGTTGCCTTTGCGGCGTTGAGCGATATTGGCTTTCGCCGCCGCAACAACCAGGATTCGTACTGCATCCAGATCGCCCCCGATCCCGAATCGTGGGAGCGGGATGGGCATTTGTTTCTGGTGGCCGATGGCATGGGGGGACATGCCGTGGGTGAGCTGGCCAGCAAAATGGCCGCCGACACCGTCCCCCACGCCTACACCAAACTCTCGGATGAATCGGTCCAGGGGGCACTGCAGAAGGCGCTCGAGACGGGCAACGCCGCCATCTTCGAACGGGGTGAACTGAATCGCGAATTCACCCGCATGGGCACCACCTGCACGACTCTGGTCCTCGGTCCCCAGGGAGCCGTGGTGGGGCATGTGGGGGATAGCCGCTGCTACCGCATCCGCCGGGGACGCATCGATCAATTGACATTCGATCACAGCCTGCAATGGGAGCTGTTGCGGCAGGGGGTCATGTCTCCGGAAGAGATTCTGCGGACCGAACCCCGCAACGTGATCACCCGCTCGCTCGGCCCCAACCCCTCGGTCGAAGTGGATGTTGAGGGGCCGCACACCGTCGAGTCGCACGACGTCTACCTGCTTTGCAGCGATGGACTGACCGGGCAGGTGCCCGATCCCGAGATCGGCGCGCTGGCCGCCAACCTGACTCCGGCCGAGGCGTGCCGGGCCCTGGTCAATCTCGCCAACCTGCGAGGTGGGCCCGACAATATCACCGTCGTGATCGCTCGCGTGGGGCCGGGAGGAGGTCCGGAGGAATCGCCGGTTTCAGAGACGGCGTCCCCCGTGTCGACACGGGCCTGGTTTCACCCGGGTGAACTGGCGGGGGCGATAGGCATTGCCGGCGGGTTTTTGCTGGGGCTGCTGTTGCTCTCCACCGATTACGGAGTGGCGGGTCACCTGCTGATGGCCGCCGCGAATGTTTGCCTGGGTGTGTTGCTGCTGCTCTGGCTGCGGCGGCGCCGCCGCGAGCAGGAACTGGCCTCGCAGATTCCCTCGATGGTCAAGGGAGGACCGTACCGTTCCGCGACGTGTGGGCTCTCGAACCAGTTCCTCTCAGACCTGTCCACCCTCCAGGCCACTGTGCAGCGGACCGCCCAGGAAGATGGCTGGCTGGTCGACTGGGCCCACTATCAGGCGGTGCGCGAACAGGCCCTGGCCGACCTGGCGGCTCGCCGCCACCGCGATGCCCTGAGGAACCTCACCCGCGGACTGCAGTACCTCATGGAAGGGATTCAGCAACTTCGCAAGCAACGCGATCAGGCCCAGAAGTGGGGGACCAAATCGCACCCCCCTGGCGATGGTGCCGCCCCTTCGTCGTGACTCCTCGTACGGGCCACAAATCGCCCGCTGATCCATTCACTCTTTTCCTCGTCGCGTATGGCCTCACACTACAAGAAACATGGGATTGCGCTTGCCTACCCCGAGCGCTGGGAACTCTCCGAACATCTCGAACCCGGCCAGGTGACCATCTCGCTCATCAGCCCGGGAACGTCGTTCCTCACCATCTGCCTCTTTCAGGACCGTCCCGATCCCGAGGAGGTCGCCGAGGCGGCCCTGCAGGCCTTTCGCGACGAGTACACCGAACTCGACATCTACCCCACCAGGGCCCAGGTGGGACGCCGCCCCGCCATTGCGTGGGACCTCGAATTCTTCTGCCTCGAACTGACCAACTCGGCCCGCATTCGCGCCTTTCGCGCTCCCCGGTTCACCTGCCTGCTGTTGTTCCAGGGGACCGACCAGGAGTTTGAGAGGACCGAAGACACCTTCCTCAAGATCGCCCGCAGCATCCGCTGCCGGGGGACCGACGGCCAGTCAGTCGACACCGGCGAGGAAGACTCTTCGGAAGACCTCGAAGACAGCGACGAATGACCGCTTTCCTGGCCGCTCTGCCCTATCGCGGCCCAGCCGGTTAACCCACCGTCGTCGCAGTGTTTGCAGCAGCCCCGAAATCGGTAACATCTGCGAGACTGGTCCATGGGGCGACCCCAGACTGGGTCTTCCCTGGCCGATCCCACTCTTTCCTCCCGCGTGTGTCTCCATGAACTCCGCCCGACATTCCCAGGTCTGGGACCTCGACTCGATTCTCCCCCCTCCCGAGAGCCCCGAGTTCGGCAAGATCGTTGACGACTACCGCGCCCGGCTGACCCGGCTGGCCGAGGAAACCGATCGCCTGGGGCCCATCGGCGCCGATCCGGCCGCCAACGCTGCCTGGACCCGGTTGCTGCCCGAGTACGAGGGGGTCGAGTCGCTGGCCGGCGATCTCGGCTCGTTCATCGGCTGCCATTCCGCAGCCGATGCCGGGAATCGGGCGTTTCGACAGGTTGAAGCGAAACTCTCGGCCCTCGACCCCCTGCGGGAACGAATCGCCACCAGCCTCGAGTTCGCCCTGCAGTCGGCGGCCCCCGCTCAGCTCGAGGCCTGGATCGCCTCGAACCCCTGGCTGCAGGCCAACCGGTTTTTCATTGAGCAGCGCCGCAAGAACGCCTCGCTCCGGCTGCCCAAGCCCGAGGAGACCCTGGCGGCCGACCTCGCCGTCGATGGTCTTCATGCCTGGGGCCGGCTGTTCGACAGGCTCTCGGGAGACCTGCGAATCACTGTCATGGAGAAGGGGCAGTTGGTCGAAAAATCCCCCAGCCAGGTGCGGTTCGACTCCCCCGAACGCTCCATTCGCGAAAACAACTTCTTCGCCGCCGACAAGGCCTGGAAGACCATTGCCGACAGTTGTGCCGACTCGCTCAATCACCTCGCCGGGACCCGGTTGACCCTCTACCGCCGGCTGGGATTGAAAGACCATCTGGATGTCCCCCTGCATCGCAACCGGTTGCGGCGGGAGACGTTGGAGACGATGTGGCGGGTGGTCTCCGAGCGGCGGAAATGCCTGTTGCCCTATCTCTCGGGCAAGGCGAAGCTGCTGGGGCTCGACCGGCTCTGCTGGTACGACACGCAGGCCCCGCTCCCCCAGGCGCAGGAGGGGGGCGAGAGCCCGCGGATCTCGTACGACGACGGGCTGGAAGGGGTGATTCGCGCCTTCCGCGCGTTCAGTCCCGAGCTGGGAGACTTCGCCCAGCTGTGCGACGACAAACGGTGGATCGAGGCCGAGAATCGCGCCGGGAAACGGCAGGGGGCGTTCTGCACTGGCTTGCCGACGAAGCGCGAGTCGCGGGTCTTCATGACCTTCACCAACAGCTTCGACAATGTCTCGACCCTGGCGCACGAGTTGGGGCATGCCTACCACTCTTGGGTGCTGCGGGAACAGCCGCTGTTCCTGCAGGATTACCCGATGAACCTGGCCGAGACCGCTTCGACATTCGCCGAAGCGGTGCTGGCCGAAGACCGCCTGCAGCACTCCCGTTCGAAGGGGGAAAAACTGGGCATTCTCGACCACATGTGCAGCGATGCGGTCGCGTACCTCATGAACATCCACGCCCGGTTTGTGTTCGAAGACCGCTTCCACCAGGAACGGCGCGAGGGAGAGGTCTCGACCGCCCGGCTGTCGGAACTGATGCTGGCCGCCCAGAAAGAAACCTATCTCGACGCGCTCGATCCCGCCGGTTGGTACCCCGATTTCTGGGTGTCGAAGCTGCACTTCTACATCTCGGGATTGCCCTTCTACAACTTCCCGTACACCTTCGGCTTCCTGCTGTCGACCGGGCTGTTCGCGCTGGCTCCCGAACTGGGGGCCTCGTTCCCGCAGCGGTACCGCGACCTGTTGATCGCCACCGGCTGCCAGGAGACCGAAGCCGCCGTGAAGTCGACGTTTGGGTACGACCTCGCGGCTCCCGACTTCTGGAATCGCAGTCTCGATGTGGTCGAGCGGCGGGTATCGCAGTTCCTCGAACTGGTGTAGACTTTCCCTCACGGTCTCCACCTGTCGCGCCCGGTTCCCTTCAGGCTTTGCGATTTCATTGTGACCTCACCCGATTCGCCACCAGCTTCCTCAGGCTCGGCCGCCGAGGAAGAATTGGTGGACAACTCCCGCGATGGAGCCTCCTCGGTCGGCATCGTCCAGACCGAGCACACGTATCTGTGCGCGGCTCCCCACCAGCTCGTCCTGGCGAATGGGGCCACCCTTGGTCCGGTGCGGGTGGCCTACGAGACCTACGGAGAACTGTCTCCCCAGCGGGACAACGCGATTTTTGTCTGCCACGCCCTCACGGGAGATGCCCACGTCGCGGGCCGCCGCCGGGCTGACGATCGCAAGGCCGGGTGGTGGGACGAACTCGTCGGCCCGGGCAAGGGGCTCGACACCAATCGCTACTTCGTGATCTGCGCGAATGTGCTGGGGGGCTGTCAGGGAACCACCGGTCCGGGGGCCATCGACCCCCAGACCGGTCGCCCGTATGGATTGCGGTTTCCGTTCCTCACCGTGGGCGACATGGTGCAGGTGCACTCGCAATTGGTGCGGCACCTGGGAATTGACCGGCTGTTGGCGGTGGTCGGCGGCAGCCTGGGGGGCATGCAGGTACTCGATTGGGCGGCCCGCTTTCCGCGGCAGTTGCGGGCGGCGGTCTGTCTCGCCTCGGCCGCGCGGCTCTCGGCCCAGGGAATCGCCTTCAATTGCGTCGGGCGGCGGGCCATCGTCACCGATCCCAATTTCTGCAACGGCGATTACTACGACCAGCCCAGCGGGCCCAATCTTGGGCTGGCTTTGGCGCGCATGGTGGCCCACATCACCTATCTCTCCGAAAACTCGATCGAGGCGAAGTTCGGACGCCGGCTGCAGAACGCCCAGCAGCTGGCCTACGAACTCATGCACGAGACCGAGTTCCAGGTCGAAAGCTACCTGCATTACCAGGGAAGCCGGTTTGTTGAGCGGTTCGATGCGAACAGCTATCTCTACCTCACCCGGGCCATGGACTATTTCGATCTGACCGGTGCCCATGGCAGCCTCGAACGGGCCCTCTCCCAGACCGACGCCCGGTTCCTGATCACCTCGTACACCACCGACTGGCTCTTTACCACCTCGCAGAGCGTGGAACTGGTGAACGCCCTCGTGGCGGCCCGCCGCCATGTCTCGTTTGTCGAGTTGACCAGCCCCTACGGCCACGACTCGTTTCTGCTGGAGGTCGATCCGCTGGCCGAATTGTTGGCACCGTTCCTGGAACAGACGCTCTTGGCCGCCCGGCAATCGGCCTCTTAAGTCGGCTCCCCGAAAGACGGTGGTCCAAGCCCCGTCCGTCCCCATTCCCCTGGTTCTTCCCCGCCGTCATGTCTCAGCGCCCGGCCGAACGTCACGATCGTCGGTACTGTCTGCCCGATCCCCTCGCGCAGTTGACCGATGCCACCATCGTGGCCCAGATTCCCGCCGGGAGCCGCGTGCTCGATCTGGGGTGCGGCAATGGCCGGTTGCTGGCCAAACTGCGCGACACCCATGGCGCCTCGATCCAGGGAATTGAACTCGACCGTCAGGCCATGCTCCACGCCATGTCGCTGGGTGTCCCCGTGCTGTGTGCCGACCTCGACCGCGGATTGCAGGGCTTTCCCAATCAGTCGTTCGACTTTGCGGTCCTCAGCCAGACGCTCCAGCAGGTGCGGCATCCCAAGTTGCTCGTCACCGAGATGCTGCGCGTGGCCCGGCAGTCGCTGGTGGTGGTCCCCAATTTCGGACACTGGCGGGTACGACTCGACCTGTTGCTCAATGGGCGGGCCCCCCGCACCGGAACCCTGCCGTACCAGTGGTACGAAACTCCCAACCTGCACTTCATGTCGATGACCGACTTCCGCGACCTCGTCGAGGTGGTCGGCGGGCGGATCGTCCGCGAGATTCCCCTCATCGCCGGGCGGGCCATGGAGCATGCCTGGGGAGCCAATCTGCGGGCCGACTCGGCACTCTACGTGCTCGAGGCGGGAGCCAACTCACCGACTCCCTGAACGGTCCGGTGTCGATCGGGCCACCGCCTGCCGAGCGTCGGTCACAGCGTGCCTCAGGCGCTCACCCGCGGACGCGGTGCTTCGTAACCCCGCGTCTCCTGGTTTTGACGCAACTGCTCGACCGTGTCGGTCACATCGGCCAACTGCCGCACCAGACGTTGTTGCACCAGCAGCAGATCGGCCAGCGACTGAGCATATTGCCCCTCCCGCTGACCGGCCGCTTCCAGCGTAAGCCGTAGCTCCTGCGAAAGCGCCGCCATCTGTTCTCCCAGCGCCTTCACTTCCCTGGGATCCTGCACCGCCTGGGGCGTCTCACCTACGGGAACGCGAGGCAGTGCATGCGGACGAGGAAGGCCCGCTTCCGATCGGTCGATCCGCCGACCCGGCAGCGGTTTGTGCGAACCGGGTTGGGTGGCCAGCCGTCGCACTTCCTGCAGCAGGGCCGCCGCCCCGGCATGCCGGGAAAGGTCGTGCCGGGCCAGTTGGTCCTGCTCGAACTCGATGTAGTCGACCAGTTCCGCTGTCGTCATCTGCTCCAGCGCGGGACGATCGGCGGAGGCTTCGGAGGGAGTGAATTGGGCCTCGGACACCATCCGGGCGGTCAACTCGATGGTTCCAATCTCAATCCGGTCGCCATCCCGCAGCCACGTGTGCTGAACAATCTCGCCATTGACCTTCAGGGGCGGATCCCCAACCAGCGTCTCCAGTTCATAGCCCTGGTCGGAATGCACAATCAAGGTGTGGACGGCGGGAATGTCGGCCCCACCCAGCCGCAGATCACAGGTGATGGCCGAGCCAATCAGAAATCGGGGGCCGTTCACCGGCCGCCGCGGGAAACGGGTTCGTCCGCGGGCGATCTCAAGCACCAGCCCCGCCTGGGGCAAGGCCGAAGTCGGCTCGTCGGAGTTCACGGACGAGAGATTTTCGGGGGTCTCGTTCAGAGGCATGCAGTTCCCCAGTCGCCCGGGACCGGGCGGGAAGTTGGCGGCGGGGAGAGTTCCCCGGCTCGCAGCGCAAATTGGGTTGTCTGTTGATTTCGTCCGCAAATTTCTCACGGCATGAGGCAAACGACTCCCAACCACCAACGACAATCTGTCTGGTGGGTCAGCACGCACGACATGCCTTGGAACCAGACCTTTCCCAAGTCGAAGAGTCTGCCGGCCAGGCAATCTGTAACGTCGGTCAAAACGTCGGGAAGCCCCCGACACACAGCCCCCGGAAGCACCCGCTCTTCATTCCTCCCATAGTCCGACCTGCAGTCGGCCCGGCAGAATCTCGATCTCCAGTTCGGTCACTCCCTGGGAGCAAACACAGACCAGTTCACCGTCGGCATGGGCCACCAGCGGCGCGGGAGCCGACACCCTCACCCGCTGGCAGAGGCTGCGAGTCAGACCGGGATAGGCCAACGGCAGACCGCGGAGCGCGATGCGGGGCAAGAGCCGCAGTGCCTCCCAGCGCGAAGTGAGGCCGGCATGCACCACGTCGAACCACCCATCACCGAGTCGCGCCTGGGGGGCCAGCAGAAAATTCCCCTCCCGTTGCGAGAGCAGCACGCTCAGCATCATGGTCGGGCCCACCAGCGGCACCCCGCCGTTGAGCTGCACCGCCATCTCGGGAGCCCGGTCCAGCTTCCACAACGCGCGGGCCGTGGCGAGCCCGTACAGCAGCACCCCCTGCAGGTGGTGAATGCGGCGGGATTCTTCCGTCACCATGCCATTCAGCCCTATCCCCACACCAGCCAGAAAGAACCGACTGTGTCCCGAGGTCGTTGTGATCTGCCCCACGTCGACCGGCCGCAGTTCACTGGGCGAACGACCGGCCCCCCGCGCCTCGGTCCGCAGGCTGTGGGCGTAGTCATTGGCCGACCCGACCGGGACCACAATGAGTGCCGGGGCATGGCCTACGGGGAGAGTCCCCTCAAAGCGCCTCTCGCCGGTTCGTTCCCGATTCGGTGCCTTGAGGTTTCCCGGGTTCAGCGCGGCAGAGGGAAGATCGGCCCGTTCCTCCCCAGCCGTCAGCAGACCATTGGCAACTTCATGGACAGTCCCGTCGCCGCCGCAGGCGTAAACGCGCGAGACCCCGGCCAGAGCCGCCTCGCGGGCCAGTCGCTCGGCATCCCCCGGGCCGGTCGTCTCCCAGAACTCCGCCTCCGATCCCAGGCGGTCGCGCAGCCGGGCCAGCCGCATTCTCCCCCGGCGTTTGCCCGAGTGCGGATTCCAGATCACCACCTCCCGCCCGCGCTCGTCCACCCGTCACCGCCTCTGCCTGAAACCGCCGCTGGACACGATCGCCGGTCGAAACATCCCGGGCGACATCGCCAAGTCTATCCCACCGGGAATCCGCAGAACCACCCGAGTCGCAGCCTCGCCCAGGGGGGAAGGTGACAGTGCCGTTCCCCGAAGGCTGGCCGTGGGGTCGCAAGCTGTTACCATCTCGGAAGCGTGTATGGGGGATGGCCTGAGGGGTGGGGCGTTTCGGGACTTCCACAGCACGGTTCTGGGTCTGGGCGGTTCCGCCCGGTGGGCCTGCCGGTTGGTTCGACAGGGGCGATCGCCCCGGATGGTGATGGCTGTGGCTGCTTGGTGGTTGCGTTGTGCGCAGGGACTGGTCCTGGTGGTCGGCCTCGGTCTGGGCTTCGGCCATCGATTGGGCTATGAAACGGGAAGCGGGCCGGGGGTGGCCTGGGGACAGGCAGCCGATGAGGCGAATCTGCCCGCTGTCGGCAGTCCCCCCGAGACACTTCGGCTCTCCCCGTTCTACACCCGCTACATCGAGGTCGCAGGCTATCCCATCGTCGCCTCGGGACAGGTGAATGACTACGCCCTGCGGGAAGCCGCCTTCCTCGTGCGGCAGATGGTCGGCCATCGTCCCGAGATCCTGCAGGCCCTGGCCGCGAGCGGTTCGCGGATGTGTGTGATCGCCCACAGCGAATTCACCACCGATCTCCCCGACTTCGCCAGGTTGGGACCGGTGCCGGGGTTCGAGTCGCTCACGGCGAAAGACTATTGGGATGCCCGGGCCCGCGGGACCGGCGGCAGTGCCACCGATCCCTGCTGCTCGTGCGGCGAAGAAAACCTGCTGGGCTATGCGGGTGACCCCTACGCCAAAGAGTGCCTCCTGCTGCACGAGTTCGCCCATACCATCCACCTGCGGGCCCTGAACAAACTTGATCCCACCTTCGACCGCCGTCTGCGCGAGACCTGGCGCGCCGCTCTCGACAAAGGACTCTGGAAGGGAAAATACGCCTCGGTCAACTCGGCCGAATATTTCGCCGAGGGGGCCCAGTCGTGGTTCGACGACAACCGCGAAAACGATCACGACCACAACCATGTGAACACGCGGGAAGAACTGCGTGAGTACGACCCTGGCCTCGCCAGTCTGTGTGAAGAGGTGTTTGGCGACCGCGAGTGGCGCTACACCAAGGCCGCCACCCGTCTTCAGGATCATCTTGCCGGATACGACCCGGCCCGGGCCCCGCAATTCGCCTGGCCCGAACGGCTCGCCGCGGCCCAGAAAGCCATTCGCGCCCAGGCGATCGCCCGCAGCGAAGGAACGCAGAAACCGCAGGCCGAGGAGCCACCGAAGAAGCCCGAGGCCGAACCGGCGGGCAGCCCCTGGCTGTCGCTCGAGCGCCTTTACGAGAAGGGGGAATTCGGCGAACAGGGGGCCCGCACCCCTTTCTGGAGCGAACGGTCGGCCGCTTACTTCACCTGGGAGAAACCGACCGAGCCCAACGCCACGGGTCAGGACCTGGTGCGTCGCGACTGCGCCACCGACGCGGCCGAGGTCATCGCCCCCGCCAGCCTGTTTCTGACCGGTGAAGGAACGAACTCGCTCGCCGGTTCCCCCTTCCGGTTTTCCGCCAACGAACGGCGCCTGTTGCTGTTCACCAACACCCGCCGGGTCTGGCGTGAAAACACCCGGGGAGATTACTGGGTGCTCGATCTCGACTCGCGCAAACTGCGCCGGCTCGGGGGGGATGCGGCCCCCGCCTCGCTCATGTTCGCGCGGTTTTCGCCCGATGGCGGCCGGATCGCCTACGTGCGGGACAACAACATCTACGTCGAGAATGTCGAGACCGGGGTGATCACCCCGCTGACGACCGATGGCTCGGCCCGCATCATCAACGGCACCGCCGACTGGGTGAATGAAGAGGAACTCGAAATCCGCGATGCGTTCCGATTCAGCCCCGACGGACGTTCGATCGCCTACTGGCAGTTCCATCTCGATGGCGTGCGGGAGATGTCGCTGATCGACAACACGCAGGGGAACTACCCGCGGGTCATCACCATTCCGTATCCCAAGGTGGGGGAACAGAACTCGGCCACCCGCGTCGGTATCGTGCCGGTCGCCGGGGGAGAAACCCGTTGGATCGATCTGCCGGGCGATCCCCGCAATCATTACATTCCCCGCATGGAGTGGACGCCCACCTCGACCGGTCTGCTCATTCAGCAGATGAATCGGGTGCAGAACACCAACACGGTGTACCTCGCCAGTTTCGAAACGGCGCGGACCCGGGTGGTGCTGGTCGAACGGGATGACGCCTGGATCGAGAACGACAACCCAATCCGCTGGCTTGATCAGGGACGGCAATTTTTGTGGTTGAGTGAACGCTCGGGGTGGCGGCACCTGTATCGCGCCTCGCTCGATGGCACCTTGACCCCCATCACCCAGGGAGACTGGGATGTCATGCAGGTCGAGGCGCTCGACCAGGAGGGGGGCTGGGTCTACTTTGCCGCCTCGCCCGACAATGCCACCCAGCGCTACCTCTATCGCGCCCGGCTCGATGGAACCCAGACCGAACGGATCACACCCGCCGATTCGCCCGGCTGGAACACCTATCGCATCGCGCCGCAGGTCCAGTACGCCACGCACGGCGTTTCGCAGTTTCTGACCCCTGCCGCGTTCAACTTCATCAAGCTGCCCAGCCATGAGGTGGTCCGCCCGCTGGCCGACAACGCCCGACTGCGGCAGAAACTGGCCACGTTGCGACTGCCGGGGACCCGGTTTGTGAAGCTGCCCATCGCCGACGGCGTGGAACTCGACGGCTGGTTGATGACCCCGCCCGAGTTCGATCCCACGAAGAAATATCCACTGCTGGTGCACGTCTATGGCGAACCGCACGGCCAGACGGTGCGCGATGCCTGGCTGGGAAACACCGGGCTCTGGCACGCCATGCTGGCCCAACGGGGCTGTTTTGTCGCCAGCTTCGACAATCGCGGGGTGATCCTGCCCAAGGGGCGGGCCTGGCGCAAATCGGTGCATCACAAGATCGGTCAACTGGGCCCGGCCGACCAGGCCGCCGCCCTGAAGGAACTCTGTCGGCAGATTCCCCAGATCGATCCGCAACGGGTCGGCATCTGGGGCTGGAGTGGCGGCGGCAGTTCCAGCCTGAACGCCATCCTGCAGTATCCCGATCTCTACCAGACCGCGGTGGCCGTGGCGGCCGTTCCCAACCAGAAGCTGTACGACACGATCTATCAGGAGCGCTACATGGGCCTTCCCGAAGAGAATGCCGAGGGATACCGGCTGGGTTCACCCCTTACCCACGCCGCCAATCTGAAGGGCAATCTGCTGATTGTGCATGGGACGGGGGATGACAACGTCCACTACCAGGGAGTGGAACAACTGATGGATGCCCTCATCGCGCACCACCGGCACTTCGCCGTGCTCCCCTACGCCAACCGTTCCCACGGAATCTCTGAAGGGGCCAACACCAGCCGGCATCTTTTCACCACCATGACGCGGTACCTCGGCCAACACCTGCTGCAGGCGCCGGCCAATTCCCAATTCGCCGAGCTGGCTCCTCCAGATCTCCCCGTTCCCGCCGGGTACTCCCTGCGGATCGTGCAGGGTTGGAAGCTGTTCATCGATGACCGGCTCGCCCGCGATCAGCCCGAACCGCTGCGGAAGGCGGTGCAGATTCTCGACGACCAGCTGCGCGAAGTCGAACGGCTGGTTCCGGCCAAGGCGGTCGAGACCCTGCGGCGGGTCAACCTCTGGTTCTCTCCCGCGTACGAGGGAGTGGGGGCCCGGGCCGAATATCATCCTGGCGAAGCCTGGCTGCGCGACAACGGCCGCAACCCGCTGATGGTCAAGGGGGTCGAATTCACCGACATTCCCATCTTCGAACAAGAGCTGAAACGCATGCCGAATTTCGTGCTGCACGAATTGGCCCACGCGTATCACGACCAGGTGCTGGGCTTCGATCATCCCCGCGTGCAGGCACTGTTTGAACAGGCGAAGAGCGGTGGAAAGTACGAAAAGGTGCTGGTCCAGGACGCCGAGGGAAACCGCCGCGAGGCCCGTTCCTACGCCCTCACCAACCCCATGGAGTACTTCGCGGAACTGAGCGAATCGTACTTCGGCCGGAACGATTTCTTCCCCTTCGACCAGGCCGAACTGCGCGACCATGACCCCGACATGCACACCCTGCTGGGTGAACTGTGGGGAGTGACACCTTCGGCGGCCGCCGTGCGGAAGTGAAATGAACCGGTCGGTTCCCGTAGAATGCGGTGTCGTTGCCCACCCCGGATTCCCCGTTCATGTCTGACCCTGTCTCCGACGATCCCCTGCTCGACGCCCTGGTGAACCGGGTGCTGCATGGAGACCGGGCCGCGTTGGCCGAGGTCTTCGAGCGTTATCGCGACCGGCTGCGGCGCATTGTCTCGTTCCGTCTTGATCCGCGGATTGCCTCCCGCGTCGATGTCGACGATGTGCTGCAGGAGTCGTATCTCAACGCCGAGCAGCGGCTGCAGCATGTGTGGCGCGAGGTGAATGCCGGGGGAATGTTCGTCTGGTTGCGGCTCATCGTGCAGCAGACCATCGCCGACGTGCACCGCCGGCACCTCGCCGCTCAGTCGCGCGATGCCAGCCGCGAACGCTCGATCGATTCCGGGCCTCCCGGGGTCTCGTCGGCTTCGTCGATGGCCTCGTGGATTCTCGGCCACATGACCTCTCCCAGCCAGGCGGCGCTGCGCAAGGAGTTAACCGCGCAGCTCGAGGGAGCCCTCGCCGACCTGGGGGAACTCGACCGCGAGATCCTCATGCTGCGGCATGTCGAAGAGATGTCGAACATCGAGGCGGCCGCGATGCTGGGCCTGTCCGAGCAGGGGGCCAGTGCCCGGTATGTGCGGGCGCTGTCGCGGCTGCAGCAGATCCTCACCCGCATTCCCGGACTGGTCGACCGGAAGACCCCCGGATGAGCCCCGCTCCCGCCAATCCCCTACCTTCGGACGACAGCGACGCGTCGGCCGAGATTTTTGGTCTGCCGCGCGCGGCGCCCCAGTCCCGGCAGCCGGTCGCCGATCCGCTCGATGTCGCAGTCACCGAGTTTCTCGACGCGCTGCGGGCGGGGCGGCAACCGTCGATCGACGAGTTCGCCTCACGCTTTCCCAAGCGGGCGACCGAGGTTCGCGACCTGCTGTCGGTGGCGGCGGCGATGGAGTCGTGGAAGATTGGCAAAGAGCAGACCCGCGCTCTGAAGGAACTTCCCACCACCGACAACGCCCTCCCCGACATTGGAGGCTGCCGGTTGGTCCGCGAGTTGGGGCGAGGGGGAATGGGGGTGGTCTACGAGGGGGTGGTGCTCGCCACGGGCGAACGGGTCGCCGTCAAGCTGATGTCGTGGCGCTACTCAAGCGAGATCATCCGCAAGCGGTTTGAGCAGGAGGCCCGTGTCGCCCGCCGCCTGCGCCATCCCAACATTGTCTCCGTCTCGGACTTCGGCGAAGAACAGGGATGGTGCTATTACATCATGCCGTTGATTGAGGGCATGCCTCTCGACCGGGTGATCGACCTGTTGAAGGGCCCCCAGGGCAGTGTCTCGGCGGCCGAGATTCGCCAGGATTATCACTCCACCTTCCCCACCTCCCGCGGGGCGGGACAGGCGGCGGACGCCCCCCCAGCGCGGGTTTTGACGCGGTACGCCTGGACGGCCATCGCGAAGATGGGAATTCAGGCCGCCTCGGCTCTCGACTACGCCCACGAACAGGCGGTGCTGCACCGCGACATCAAGCCGGCGAACCTGCTGCTCGACCACCAGGGAGTCGTCTATATCACCGACTTCGGTGTGGCGATCGACTGGGATTCGCTCCTCACCCGCCAGCCACTGCAGTTGGCCGGGACTCTCGCCTATGTCGCCCCCGAACAGCTCGAAGGCCGGGCCGATGAGCGCAGCGATGTCTATTCGCTGGGGGTTACTCTCTATGAACTCTGCACACTGACCCCCGCCTACCGCGCCCCCACCAACGAGGCGCTGCTCGAACTGGTCCGGGCGGCCAGTCCCCCCCGGCCCCGCCAGTTGGTCCCCACGCTGCCCGTTGATCTCGAACGCATTCTGCTGCAGTCAATGGCCCGCCAGCCCCGGCAGCGGTTTCAGTCGGCCGTCGGCCTGCGCTCCGCTTTGCTCGAATTTGTGAAACAGTCCCGCGGTTGAGGTCGAGCGGCTCACTCGACCCAATCCCACCGCCAATCCCACGGCCACTCGGATGGCAGGGGGACCCAGATCCCGGTCACCCCACTGCGGCTACTGACCGGTCGCGGCGGCTTTCGGTTCCAGTTTGATGCCCCGGTGCTTCCAGAGCCGGTCTTTGAGCTGCGGAAACAGCTCGAGCGCGTTGTCGCGAAAGATCTGCCGGGCGATGTGCCGTGCGGTCTGCTCGCTGATGTCTCCGTTCAACACTTTCTCGGCCAGCGCTTCGGAAACACATTGCCGGTGGAATTCGGTGGCCCCGTAGATTCCCTCGGCATGGTTGCAGTCGGCCCCCCACATCAGCCGGTTGGAGGGGAAAGCGTCGAGCCACTCGATAAAGGCCCGTTTGGCGGTGGAATAGCCCAACACCGGCAGCCAGACCGAGTCGACCCAGCAGTGCCTCCAGTGCCGCTGCATGATCACCGCGGTCTCTCCCACCCAGGGAAATCCGCCATGGAAGAGGATGAACTTCGTCTTGGGATTTCCCTCCAGCAGGTCCACCAGCAGCATGGGGTTCGACCCCTGGATGCGGGCCTGGCCCGTGTGGATCTGGAAGGGCAACTCGTACTTCGCGCTGAACTCGCACAGCCTCCAGAAGATGAAATCTTCGAAATCCTTGATCTGGGCCGGGGTGAGTGCCGAGCGCGGTTTGCCAAACGCCGCCTCCGCCCGTTCTTTCGAAACATTGTCGAACTGCAGTGTCCGCTGGTAGGCGAGAGTCGATTTCAGACAGACCGAGCCCTTGTCCCTGGCTTCGAGGAACAGCCGGTCGATCACCTTGAGGTAGTCGTCCAGGCTGTCCATGGTCAATCCGTGTTTGCTGGCGAAATCGTAGGGACTGTCGACCTTGAACGGATTGTTCGCCGGGCGGTTTTCGTACTCGGACTGGTGAAACCCCGACACCAGGCTGGTGATGTTGAACACCTGCACTTCCCAGGGGTACGACTGCACGAATTCCAGCCGCGACCAATAGGTGTCGTTGAACATCAGTTCGATGTTGGCCCGCTCGGTCACCACGTGGTAGAGCCATTTCTGATCGCGGTAATTGTCGAAGATTTTGCGGTTCAGCTCGACCGCCTGCTCGTCGGTCAGCGTTTCGAAGTCGACGCCGTACAGGTCGCGGTAGGCGGGGAGCTGGTACTGGTAAAAGCTGAGGGACCGCACATTGTCGAAGTCGTGCTTCGCCTTGCGCCACCACTCCAGGAAGTCCATGTTGTCGTTCCAGGGGGTGATGGGGTTGTAACCCGACAGGTAACTGTTCTGCCACAGCCCCGCCAGATTCACCCCCCGCCCCTCCTTCGTCTGCCGCAGGGCGGGCAGTTGCTCGAACGGCCAGAGATGGTCGTGGGTGTCGATGAGGGGAATCTGGTTCACCTCGGCTTTGAGCCGGCGGTACACGTCGGTCGACCGTGTGCCCTGGCCCCAGGCCCACCCCGGCCCCATCACCAGCAGCCACGCCAGCACCACACCACGGACACCGTGCCACATCATCGTTCTCCGGTTCAAAGGTCTCGGACCAGGTCTCCCTGCACGAACCTTACCGGGAGGAGGTGACGGGGACCACCATCATTGCGCCGGGGAATCGCTTGATACTAAGACGGTGATGTCGAATCGGGCGATAACCTGCTTTGGTAGCGGTTGTTGCGGCAGGAGAACTGGTCTTGGCGTAGAATCTTGTATAACAATCAGGAAATGGAACTCCCAAAGGTGGCTGGCTTGTTTGGTGAGCAGCCTTTCGATGTCTTCGATCGGATGTTTCGAGCCGTGGAACTCGTTCAAGAACGATTGAATCGAGCCTGTGAGGCCCTGCGCGAGGCAGGCATAGTCTATGCGGTGGTGGGTGGCAATGCAGTTGCCGCCTGGGTGGCAACGGTCGATGACGGGGCAGTACGGAATACCCGCGAAGTTGACCTGTTGCTTGCCGAAGAAGATCTGCCCCGAGCCACAGCTGCGCTGCGAGTTGTCGGTTTTTATCGGACTGAAGTGCTGGATACAGTCGTCTTTCTTGACGGACCGGACGGCACGCCCAGTCAGGGGCTACACATTCTTTTGGCGGGAAGAAAAGTCAAACCGGAGTATTCAAGTCCCACCCCTCAGGTTCATCAGTCGGTCGAGCTCAATCAGAAAAGAGTGGTCAATTTACAGGCACTCGTCGAGATGAAGCTGAACAGCTTTCATCGGAAAGATCAGGTGCATCTCCTGGATCTCATTCAGATCGGTCTGGTCGATGCGACATGGCCCTCGCGGTTTCCCGCCGAGCTGGGCACCCGACTGCAAAGCCTGCTAGATGATCCCGATGGTTAACGCTCCCGGCAGCATGAAAGTGTGTCCGATGTTCCATTGTCGCCAACGATTGCCGGGATGGCGATGACTGGAATTCGTTGGATTTGTTTTGTCGATTCGCTGCTGACGGTTCGGTCGTGTCCGCGGAGTGTCTGGTGGCACAGGCCAATTGAACTCGGCAATCGGCGTCTGTTAAGGCGGTGCGCAGCGGACGGGCTGGCCTCCCGCGAAGCGCCCGAAGTCAATCGTGCTTCCCCTGGAGATGTCGCCGCGCGCGATAGATCATCAGGTAAATCCCGCTGGCGAATGTCCCCAGCACCAGGCCGGCGAAGCCTCCCACAAAACCGCCGAGTATCCAGGGCATCTGCCACCCGGGGTTCAAGGCCGCCAGAATCATCCCCAGCAATCCGCAGACCAGCACCGAGATGCCAATCCAGACCGCCTGGAATTTGTTGTCACTCCAGCGCAGATTCACGCCGGTGACGGTATCGGCAACCAGATTGTAGCCCTCCTTGGCCGACGGTTTCGATTTCGGCGTGGCTGCGTCTGGCGATTCGAAAAACTCGCCGCAAAACCGGCATTGGCGCGCCGTCATGGCAATCGACTCGCCACAGACAGGACAGGGTTTGCGTTCGTCGGGGCCCATGCTTCGCGAGGTCCTTGGTGACGGTCGGGGAACCATTCATTGTGGTGGCAGCAGAGCGCTGGGAAGAAGTCTCCAGGAGGCTCGGTCCGACGTCAATTCCCACGATCCTCCCCGCGACCGCCGCAAAACTCCGGGCGCTTCCCTGGTGAACACTTGGACCGATCGTTCTGTTTCGCCGCACCCCCGGCTTCGACCGGACCACACCCCCTTCCCCAATCGACTCCCTTCCCACGGCGATCGTGGCCCTCGGTCCGTCGATTGTCTTCCCATCGTTCTCATTCCAGCGGCTTCTCGTGGCCACGGCCGTCGGCTGCACACCGTGCCGAGGCAGCCAATCGTTCCGCCCCTCCTCGATTTCCTCCGGAGTTCTCACAGATCTGCCGTCTTTGATATATTGAACGCAGCCGTCACGACGATCCCCCCCGCGCCGCCTGTCCCTCCCTCCTCCGAACCCTCCGCCCGATGCTCAGCCTCAACCATTCCGGCCCCGCTGTCCGGTTTTGTGATGGACTCTCCCGGCGGACCGCTCTCCAGATTGGGGCCCTCGGAACCTGGGGGTTGGGCTTGCCCCATTTGCTGCGGCAGTCCGCCCGGGGGGACGAACTGGGAACCGGGACCTTTGGCCGCGCCAAACGGGTCATCCTGCTGTTCATGTGGGGAGGGCCCGCCCACCAGGATACCTGGGACCTCAAACCGCATGGTCCCGAGGCCTCCCGTGGAGAATTCCTGCCGATCGGCACCAACGTCCCCGGAATTCACATCAGCGAGCATTTCCCCCTTATCGCCCGCCATGCCGACAAACTCGCCATCCTGCGCTCGGTCGGGCAGGAAGACAACAATCACTCGACCGGGGCCCATGCTGGTCTCACCGGCCGCCGGCACGAACTGAAGGCCGAGAGTTTCGGCGCCCGCGACACCGACTTTCCCCACTTTGGATCGGTCCTCTCCAAGCTCGCCCCCAACCGGGCCGGCATGCCTACGTTTGTCTCGCTCCCCGAAGTCATCCACACCACCAACGGAGCCATTACCCCCGGGCAGGGGGGGGGAATGCTGGGTCGGCAGTTCGATCCTTTCCAGATCTCCGAGCACCCCGATCGTCCCGATTTCAAAATCGACTCGCTACGGCTTCCCTCTGACCTCGCCACGCCACGCATGGTCGAACGTCGGCGGCTGCTGGAGGCGGTCGACCAGGTGGCCCGGGTGGCCGACCGTTCGGAAATCACCGCCTCGACCGATGCCTTCTTTCAGCGGGCCCTCGACCTGGTGCTCTCACCCGCCGCCCGTCGGGCCTTCGACCTGTCGCAGGAGACACCGCAGATGCGGGCCCGCTATGGTCTGCATGCGTTTGGCCAAAGCGTGCTGATGGCCCGCCGCCTGATGGAGGCCGGGGTCAAGCTGGTGACCGTCTACTGGCACCGCGAAAAAAAGGTCATCGACACCACCTGGGACACTCATGCCCTCAACTTCCAGGAACTCAAGTACCGGTTGATGCCGTCGGTCGACCGTCCCATCGCGGCCCTGTTGGAAGATCTCGCCAGCGCGGGGCTGCTCGACGAGACCCTGGTCATCTGGAACAGCGAATTTGGCCGCACCCCCACCATCAACTCCAGTGGCGGCCGCGATCACTGGGGGCCCTGCAACAGCGTGGTGATGGCGGGGGGAGGCGTCCCCGGGGGCCAGGTGTTTGGATCCACCGACGACAAAGCCGCCTATCCCACCTCGGACAAAGTCACCCAGGACGACATCGCCGCCACGATGTACCACCTGATGGGGCTCGACCCCGAGACGCTCATCCACGACAAGACCGAGCGCCCCTTTCCTCTGGCCTTGGGCCAACCGATTTTGAAACTGCTGGGAGGACAGACCCGTCCCGAGCCTGCGCCCGAACCCGCCGCCCGGGTGACGCTGGCTGAGTTTGGCCCCTTCGGACGCCTGTTGCGCGAGCGGGGTAACCGCTTTTTGACGGTCGCCCTGGGCCATGCGGAGAGCGAGAAGCTATGGGAATTGACTGGGTTTTCGGAGCCTTCGGGCGAAGGACTGACCCGGCATCGCACCCTCGGTGAGTCGGCTGCGCGGGTCAAGTTCAAAGGGTTCTATTACAACCATTTCGACTACGGCTGGTGCGTTGTCCGGCTGGCCACTCCGGCGGTACTCGCCGGAACCCGTCTGCAGATTGGCGGCACGCCTGTGGCGTTTCCTGAAGATCTCGATGGCGCGAAACCGGCCACCGTCTGGCAGATTCCCTTGCCGCGCGGCTTGATGGGCAGCCTGTCGAGTCTGGAAATCGCCCTCACGGCACCTGGCTGGCAGGTGACCGATCTGGCGGTGGTGGGAGATCCGATTCGGTCCGAACACCTCGAGATGCTGGGTTCCGCAGGGGTTTAGTCTCGGCACAGCCTGCTGGTTTGTAACCGTCGGTTCTGTTCCGGCTGCTGGCGGAATTCCCGCGGCGGAAAATTGGATTGCCGGGGGATCGGTTCCTCTCCAGGCATCTCGATTTCGGTCATCAGCTGCCCGCAATCTCGATCGAGGCCGATCAGGTGGTCCGCGCCCGTTGCAATCCCGGGCCGCGGGAACGGTGTTGAACAATCTGCGGGCCTTCGGCGTCGGTCGACTCAGCAGGATCTCGGTCATTGGCGACGATGGCGCAGGTTACGATTCGCTGCGCAATTGCGAGGTCGAGACGGCGGGGGGCCTGGTTCGCCCGGATCGCATGACCTCCACCTCCACGAAGCCGATGCTGTTGCAACCGGGGGAAGCTTCCCGCGAATTGAATCGCCTGGACATCAAGAATTGATTCTCTTCCTCGCCGGCGATTGATGCCGCCGTGATTGCCGAGCTGCGGCGGCAGGCGGATGATCTGGATGCGTTGATTATCGCGGAGCAGGTGATCGAGCGCCATCAGGGAGTGGTGACCGATGCGGTGCGTGACGAGTTGGGACGACAGGCCAAGGCACATTCCCACTTGCTGATCCTCGCCGACAGCCGATCGCACCTGAAATTGTTCCACAACGCGATTGTGAAGCCCAACCGCCGTGAACTGCTGGGACCGAATCATTCCATGTTGGAAGGGGTGCTGGCACCCGTGACCGCCGCTGCCGAGGAATTGGCCCGCACAACGTCGCGCCCCAGGTCCACCACTCTCGGTTCCCATGGAATCCTTGTGGTGGATGGTGTGAACCCTCTGCACAGTCCCGTTGTCTGCATTACCGGCACGATCCACATTGTGGGGGAGGGAGGCCGCACGACGGCGAGAATTGTGGCGAGACTGGCGGCGGGTGGCACTGCGGACCACACCGCAACTGTGGGGTGCCTCGTGACGTCGATGACGATTCAGCAACTGGAGGTGACCGGCACGGCGACCCCGGCCCAAGTGCTGGCGCTGCTGGTCGAGGGAGCGCGTCGCCGAGTGCTCGATCCATTCGCCACGTGAGCCGAGCCGGGTTCGGCAGCCGGATGGATGGGGGGCGGGGCGATGCCGGGTGCGAAACGAGAATGATACGGCTGGGGACCTGGGGGACTTCGCCCGCCTTGGTGAACCTGATGGTTGAGGCGGGGGATTGCGGCCGCGACGCTCCTCAGGGAAGCGGGCGAAGCCACCCGTCGATTTGTTTACAAGTCGGTTTTCCGGCGATAACATTCTCTCTCGCGTGGTGACTGTAGCTCAGTTGGTTAGAGCACCAGATTGTGGATCTGGGGGTCGCGGGTTCAAGTCCCGTCAGTCACCCTTGACGTAAGTCGTTGATGGAAAATGAATTGGGGTTAGTCCCCAGGGTTGGGTGCCGGGCCGATCTGACCCCGACGCTCGGTGTTTTCGGCCGGGATCCTGCGCCGTTTGTTCTGGACCGGTGTGCCGTCTCTGCTCGCTCAATTCGATGGCCACGAGGTTTTGATGGCCACGAGTGGTGGGGAACGGCAGACCTCGCAGTGATTCGGGGACCTACCGGTTGCGGCCGGGTTGATGTCCCCCCAGACTGGCTGGATGCTGGCCGTAGCAGGTGATTTTGCCGCAGAAACGCTGCTTTTCGCCGGGCAACCAAGTCAAGATTGACATGTCTGCCGGTTAGTCGACGGCGATCCGGAAGGCCACAATCCCTTGTGGTAATTGTGCCGGTGGTAATGATTTTTCCACAAAATCTGGTTTTTCTTTGACAGGGGAAATTGGTCGTCGGTATCATTCGCTCACCTGACCCGGGACCAACTGATTGTCCTCCCGAGTCGGGTTCTGATCCGCGTGTGGGATGGTCCCACCCGGCGAACCGAAGGATTGGTTCGGAACCTGCTGTCCTCCCGTGATCGTGTCGCACCCCGTGCGGCCAGGCGGGTTGGGAACAGCTCTCGGAGAAGATGTTCAGGGATGAGCGTCGCCTGCTTCAACCACTCAATCTGTGTTTCGCTCTCCACCTGTGTTGGTGTCGAGATCCGGGCCGCTGATTTTGGTGAGGCCATGAGGAGGGAATCACGCGGGTGTAGCGGTGCCTTGGCACTGATGCCCCTGCGGATTGGAGTCCCTCTCCTCCTTCGCACGTCCTGAGCACGTCTTGCTCGAGAGACAGGCTTCCGCGTCTGTTCCCCATCCTCCGCTGGAGAGGGTTGTGGAATGCCGATTCCAGTCCCTCGGTCCGCCGGCATCGAAGTCGGGCCTGTCGCCCGGCTGCGGCCGCCGATCGAGTTCGACGTCCTGCTTCCTCCCGACCTGTCGCAAAGGATTGCCCATGTCCAACAAGCCCCTGATTGGAATCAACGGAGATTTCCGCCCCGCTCGCAAGGATGCGATCTCGCTCAGTTGGTTCAATACCGGCTATTACGACTCGATCACGGCCACCCGGTTGAAGACGGGAAATCGTGAGACCGACTTCATCAGTCCGATCCCCGTGCTGTTGCCCCCGCTGGCCGACGACAATGACTTGCGGCAGATGCTGCAGATGCTCGATGGGCTGGTGCTCTCGGGCTGTGCGCAGGATCTCGATCCGGTCCGCCTGGGAATGGAGAAGCACCCGCACACCCGCCCCATGCCCTCGCGCCGCGAAGACTTCGACCGCCGCCTTTGCCGGATGGCGGTTGAGATGCGCATGCCCATCCTCGCCATCGGCGGCGGCATGCAGCTCTTGAACGTCATCTGCGGCGGCACCATTTACCAACATGTGATGGAAGACTGCCCCAAGGCGCTTCATCATCACGACAACGTCGAGACCAACCTCCGACACATCCTGAACATCGTCCCCGGCACTCGCATGGACAAGATGTACGGCCCCGGGGAAATCCGGGTGAACAGCAACCACCACCAGGCGGTGAACACCGTCGCCAAGGGCTTCATGGTCTCGGCGACCGCACCGGACGGCGTGGCGGAGGCGATTGAATCGACCGACCCCAACTGGTTCGCCGTGGGGGTGCAGTGGCATCCCGAGAATGAAACCGCTTCGGCCCTCGACATGCAGGTCTTCGAACAATTCCTGCAGTCGGTGGTCGCCCAGAAGGAGCCGGTCATCATCCGCCTGCCGAAGGTTGCCTGATTCCGCTGTCGCACACAGTGGATCGTGTTTTCCCAACCCCGCCGGCAACCCGCCGGCGGGGACCGGAAGCCTCGCTCATGGAAGTTGAAGAACATCCACCGGATCCGCGGGAATTCCAATCGCAGCACCCGAAGCATTGCTTGTTCCAGCTGGCTTCCGCTCCTGTTCTGCTGGTCGCATCGCTTACGGTATTCGCCTGTTTGAGCTCTTCGAGCACGGCCTGGGCTCAAAAGGCTGCGACAACGCCATCGGACGAGTCTCGTTCAGCCGTGATGAAGAAACTCTGAGCGGCAAGTCTTCAGCCCCGCGGGCGGGCATACTTTTTGACCGCCGCTTCGTCGACCTCGATTCCCAGGCCCGGCCCGGTGGGGACGGTGAACCGGCCGTCGGCCAGACGGAAACCGGCGGGCACGACCTCATCCCGGAACGGATTCTCTCCCGCGTCGTACTCCAGCATCGGCTCGTCACTGCTGAAGCCGAAGGTGAAGGGGGGCAGCAGCGACAACAGCTGGAGGGTGGCGGCGTCGGCGATGGCCCCGGCGTAGCAGTGCGGCAGGCACTGGATGCTGAACAGCCGGGCCATCTCGGCGATGAACAGCACTTCGCCGATCCCCCCACACAGGGTGGGATCGGGCTGGATCACATCGAATGATCGTTTGACCAGGTGGTCGCGCGCCGAGGCCCGCGAATCGAGCACTTCGCCCCCGGCGACGGCAATATCCAGCGAGCGGGTCAGTTCGTCGTAGCCGGCGTAGTTCAGCCCCTGCGGCAACGGTTCTTCAAAGAAGTAGAAGTCAAGCTTCTCCAGCTCCTTGCCAAACTTCACCGCCTGCGGCAGGGTGAACGCCCCATTGCCATCCGTCAGCAAGCGGATCTCGGGGCCGACCGCTTCACGAACCCGGGTGAGAATGCCCAAATCGCGGCGATGCCCCAACCGGCCGGTTCGAGCCTTGAGGTTGCGAAACCCGCGGGCGACCATCTGCCGCGCCTCTTCGGGGAACTGCGTTTCAGGTTCGAGTCCATCGTGGTAGTTCATCACGGCGGCATAGACCGGGACCGAGTCGCGCAGCCGCCCGCCGTACAAGTCGGCGATCGAGAGCCCGAGCGCTTTGCCGCGCAGGTCGTGCA
>CAIOTJ010000043.1 GCA_903861195.1 uncultured Planctomycetaceae bacterium
CGCCGCCGAGCCCGTGCGCATCGGCATTCTGGGACTCGACAACTACCAGTCCGTCGCCTTCACCCAGTTGTTTCATGACCCCCAGGCGACCGGTGATCTGGCGGGGATCAAAGTGACCGCCGCGTTCCCGGACGAACCGAGCACCGACATCGCGGAAAGTGTCGAGAACCTTCCCAAGTGGGTGCAGTCGATGAAGGACTTCCAGGTACCGTTGGTCGACTCGGTCGACAAGGTCCTGGCCCAGTGCGATACCGTGCTGGTGATGCCGGTCGATGGACGGCGGCATCGTAAACTGGCGGAGGCGTCCCTCCGGGCCGGGAAGCGGACTTATATCGGCCGCCCCATGGCCGCGTCGCTCGAGGATGTCTCCGCCATCTTCAAGATGGCCCAGGACGCGAAGGTGCCCCTGTGGAGCAGTTCGCAGCATCGATTCAGTCCGGGCTTCATTGGGATGCGCAATCATCCCGAAGTGGGCAAGGTGCTGGGGTGTGATGTCTATGGTGGCTGCCCCATGGTACCGCATCACTCCGACTACTTCTGGCATGCCGTGCATAGCCTCGAAACCCTCTACACCATCATGGGCCCCGGCTGCGAGACGGTCCGTTGCACCAGCACCCCGCAGGTCGAATCGATCACCGGCGTGTGGCATGACGGACGGGTTGGCACCTACCGGGGGATCAAACAGGGAGCGGTGAAATACAGCGCCACCGTGTTTGGCGAGCAGGGGATCTCGATTGCCGGGGTGTATGGGCATGGAGTTCCGGTGAAAGGGGTCGCCCCAACCGAAGACAAATACATGGGTTATGAAGGAATCGCGATCGAGATTGCCCGCTTCGCCAAGGGGGGAGCCGTGCCCGTGACGCCTGCCGAGACCCTCGAATTGTACGCATTTCTCGAAGCCGCCCGGGAAAGCCGGGCCAAGCAGGGGGCATCCGTCTCGGTGGCCGAGATTCTCAAGCGGATCGCACCTTAGAGCACGTTCGAGGCCCGGCCACAGTGTCGTCGGGGTGCAGGTCTGGTCCGGGCGTGGCGGTGGTCGCACGAGTCGCGGATTCGACTGGGTGCGTACCCGTCACCGCGAGACGATCGCACAGACGAGATGTCCCCCGAAACCGAGCGAGAGCTTCAGAGCCGTTTCGACCTGGTGCTGACGCGCGTGATGGGGAATGTAGTCCAGCCGGCACTCGGGATCGGGATCGTCGAGGTGCAGGGTCGGGGGCAGACGTTGATCACGGAGGGCTAGCACGGTGGCGGCGAGTTCCACGCTGCCCGCCGCCCCCAGCAGGTGACCGATCGCCCCCTTGAGTGACGATCCGGGAATCTCACCAGCCGCGGGGCCCAAAGCCCGTTCCACCGCCTGGGATTCGAGGGGATCATTTCCCCTGGTCGCGGTGCCGTGATAATTGATGTAGCCGATTTGTTCGGGACGGACTGCGGCTCGGCTGAGGGTCTCGCGCAGCACATGCACGAGCGGTTCGGGATCCGGGCTGAGCCGGGTGAGATGCCCCGCGTCGGAACCCAAACCCGCTCCGCGCCATTGGGCCAGAATGGGAACTCCGCGGGCCCGGGCCTGCGCGGCCTCCTCCAACACAAATACCGCCCCCCCCTCTCCAATCACAAACCCGGACCGTTCGCGATGAAACGGGCGACATGCCCGGGCTGGTTCAGTGGCGGCCGGAGCCAGCACCCCCAGCCGGCGAAAGGAGGCATGGATGGCCGCAACCAGCGACGCATCGACGCTTCCCGCCAGCACGGCATCGCACCGATTCCACGCGATCAATTCGGCACCCCGCGCCACCGCCATCAGTCCCGTGGCACAGGCTGCGACCGGTGCCAGGCAGGGCCCCTGCAGATTCCAGCGGGCCGCGACTTCGCGAGCTGCAACCTGAGGATCCATGAACCGCCACGGATCTACCGTATCGAATCCGGGAGTCTGGGTTCCCCGATAAGTGTGTTGCCAGGCCCCCTGCGCAGCGTGACAGCCCCCTTTGGATGTTCCGATCACGCAACCAAACCGCACGGGATCGTAGACCGAATGGGGGTGCCGGGCATGGTCGAGAGCTTCGCGACAGATCTTGAGCGCGAGTGGCACGACAGGTTCTCCGTACTCCGGAGAAACGACTCCGTCGGGGAGAGGAGCGGCACACACGGCAGACGGCAGATGGGGTACCGAGACCAGCCTGGTCGCCGAGCGTCCGCTACACAAGCCCCGCCAACTCGACTCGCGATCGGAACCGACCGGGGTGATCAATCCCAACCCCGTGATCACCACATTCCGCTCAGACACGACGGCTGGAACGACAGACCGAGAACAGGGCCAACCCCAGGAATACCACGACCACCAGGGCTTCGACGGTGAAGCTGCGGCTCGAAGTTTCGACCCGCACGCCCCCCCCACCCGACTCTTGGCCAACCGCCATCCTGACACAACCAGACAACATCGCGATGCAGGCCGCACCCCGGACAGACCATATGACTCGGGGGCGATCGTTGGGGGATTCCCACTGCCGAACGCACTTGGCCGACTCAATGCGAGAGTAGCCAGTCATCTGCGGCAAGACCGGCTGGAAGGAATGGGGAGACACGTGGAGTTGCCTGTCGGAATCGGTCGCAAAGCGGTGGAATTACAGAAACTGGTCAAAGGGCTGTCGCAAGTCGCGGAACAAACGGCTCGGGACCGACACGGTCTGCCAACTGTTCGACCGCATCTGCATCGCCTCCCGGTAATCGTCCACCCAAACGCCGTAAAATGCGTATTGGGCGTCCCGAAAAGAGAACAGGGAGTCAAACTCGGACTGCGCCCGCTCCCCCACAACATGATAGGCGAAGACCAGCACGGCACGAAAGTCGGCCCCGAAGACAGTCTGCCACGTCTGCAGCGCAGGGAGGTCTTCCGCGGTGGTCCAGTTCTCCCAGCGATGCCCCGTAGCAGCATCACCCGAGGGAAAGCGCCTCCCCTTCACATCCACCAGCAGGTTCGGTCGTCGTGCCGAATAGACGATGAAGTCCATGGACTTCAGCGACGCCTGCTCGAGCAGCGCCCGACGGGTCTCGTCGACCGAGACATAGGGGGTGCGGCGCGAACGGAGATAGGCCTCGAACGCCACGTCGTAGTGATTGCTCCGCAGAACCATGCAATCCTCCTGAAGACCCAGCAAGCAGGATGTCCACTGGGGGTATACACTGTAGCAGATCACTGCCGAAATGAACATGGAATGGCGGCGGGGCGTTGAATCGGAATTCGCTCGCGGCTAGCATTTAAGGATTGAACGCGACTGGATCTGGCGGATGTCTGCCATGTTCGTCACGGGCTCGGAATTGTTGACCCTATAACAATCCGCAGGGAGCTTTACAAACTGGCCGCGTGTCATTCCATCGATTGCCCTCGTGGTGATCACTGGCTCACACAACCCGGTTTTCCGGTTCCCACCTTTGCGACGCGGGTTCATACAACAGGGCTCGAACGGCATTGCGGTGGATGTCTGTCAGTTCAGACAACGGCCCGGGTTTACCGGGCCGTTGTTGTTGACACCTGTCTCCCTGCGGCGAACCGGGTTTAGGTCTCGCCGTTCCTTTTTGTCTCTCCCGGGATGCCCGTCATGGCGGGGCTGTTTGACAAGCAAGAGGCCCAGGCCCGGCGGCAGGCGCAACCCCTCGCCGCCCGGATGCGGCCCCGGACCCTGGCCGAATTCGTCGGTCAGCAGCATTTCCTGGGCCAGGGGAAACTCCTGTGGCGGATGCTGCATGCCGACCGGCTTGGCTCGGTCATCTTCTATGGCCCCCCCGGTGCCGGCAAGACGTCGCTGGCCGAGATCATCGCCCAGCACACCCAGTCGCAGTTCTGCAAGCTGAACGCCGCCTCGGCCGGGGTGAAGGAAGTCCGCAGTTCGCTCGACGAAGCGCGTCGGCGTCTCGAGACCGGTGGCCGCCGGACCGTGCTGTTCATTGACGAATTGCACCACTTCAACCGCACGCAGCAGGATGTGCTGCTTCCCGATGTCGAAGAGGGAGTGGTGACCCTGATTGGGGCCACCACCGCGAATCCGTTTTTTTCGCTGGTCTCACCACTTGTCAGCCGCAGTCGGGTGTTCGAGTTTCAACCACTGTCGCAAGACGACATTCTGGGGCTGTTGCAACGGGCATTAGTCGATCGCGAACGGGGACTTGGCAAGAGCGGTGTTCCCGCGTTGCCCGAGGCGTTGCGGTTCCTGGCCGAAGTGAGTGACGGCGATGCCCGCCGGGCTCTTTCGGCCCTCGAGGTGGGCGTTTTGTCGCTGGTGGGATCGGGTCAACCGTTTGACATCGAGTGTGCCCAAGAGTCGATCCAGAAGAAACAGATTCAATACGATCGCTCGGGAGACAGCCATTACGACGCGGCCAGCGCGCTCATCAAGTCGATGCGCGGCAGCGACCCCGATGCGGCGGTCTATTGGCTGGCCCGGATGCTGGAGGCGGGAGAGGACCCACGGTTCGTCGCCCGGCGGATCGTGATCTGCGCCGCGGAGGACGTGGGGAATGCCGATCCACAAGCGCTGTTGCTGGCGCAGGCCGCAGCGCAGGCGACCGACTTCCTGGGGATGCCCGAGTGCCGGATTCCCCTGGCCCAGGCGGCGCTCTATGTCGCCCTGGCCCCCAAGTCGAACGCCGCACTGCTGGCAATTGATGCCGCACTGGATGATGTGCGCAACCAACGGATCGTCCCGGTCCCCCGGCATCTGCGCGACAGTCACTATGCCGGCGCGAAGCAGTTGGGCCACGGCACCGACTACCGTTATCCACACGACGCACCGGATGGTTGGATTCCGCAGGATTACCTCGGAATCGACCGGCAATACTACGAACCGGTCCCCCGCGGGGTCGAAGCGACCTTCCGCCAACGCCTCGCCGAATGGCGCGTCCGCCGGTCGCAGGGAGTTCCCCCCTCTGGGCCGACTGCTGCCTCGGGAAGTTCCCCGGATTGAACCGTGAGCGAATGGGGTCAGCCACATACGTGGAGCGGTTGCAGCACCGCATTGATCGCCCTGTGGACGCGGCGCGATCACCATTCCTGGACGGCTTGGTCACAGGGTCAGCGGGGTTTTGCCCACCCGGCGAACCGAGAGGAGTCCCTACGCTGGCGAACAACACGCGCCAGAGCAGGCTGAGACATACTCCCCGACGCGTTAATCGCATTCGGGGCCGGCTTGGGCAGTTACATGTTGGATTTTCTGTTCCAATACAGGATCCCCAAGTTCATTCCGACAGCCAGCGGGCGGCGTCTTTGGCGGTGTAGGTGATGATCATGTCGGCCCCTGCGCGTCGGAAGGCGGTCAGGATTTCCAGGGTCGTGCGGCGTTCGTCCAACCATCCCTTTTCGGCCGCCGCCTTCAGCATCGAATATTCCCCACTCACGTGGTACGCGCACAGCGGCACTCCGGGATGGGCCTGCTTGACCCGGCAGACAATGTCGAGGTAAGCCAGCCCGGGCTTCACCATCAGCAGGTCGGCTCCTTCCGCCAGATCGAGCGCCACCTCGCGCAGTGCTTCTTCGGCATTGGCGGGATCCATCTGGTAGGTCCTCCGGTCGCCAAACTGAGGCGTGCTCTCCGCCGCCTCCCGGAATGGTCCGTAGAACGCCGAAGCGTACTTGGCGGCATAGCTTAGAATCGGGATATGCTGGAAACCGGCGCCATCCAACCCGCGTCGAATCGCCGCGACCATGCCATCCATCATGCCACTGGGGGCAATCACGTCGGCTCCCGCCCGGGCATGACTGACCGCCTGTCGAGCAAGCAATTCGAGGGTGGGATCGTTGTCGACATCCACGATTCCCGTCCGGTCGTTCACCACGCCGCAGTGTCCGTGATCGGTGTATTCGCAACAACACAGGTCGGTCATGACCAGCAGGCCGGGAACCGCCTGGTGGATCTCGGCAATCGCCTGTTGAATCACCCCCGCGTCAGCCCAGGCGGCGGAACCGACGGGATCCTTGACGGGGGGAATGCCGAACAGGATGACGGCGGGAATTCCCAGGGAGGCGATCTCGCGGGCCTCGGCCGCCACCAGGTCCACCGTGATCTGGGCCTGTCCCGGCATCGAGTGAATCGGCTGGCGGATCTGGTGTCCCGAACGGATGAACAATGGCAGGATCAAGTCGGTCACCGCCAGGTCGGTCTCGCGGACCAGAGCGCGGAGGGCCGGGGATCGGCGCAAGCGCCGCAGACGCAGGGCGGGGAATGGTGCGAAGGCAGGATCGGACATGCGAAACGGTGGGACTTGCGTCCTCAAGAACAGACTGGTATCTCCCATCGAGGGGCAGTCGTCTGCCACCGGGAGTGAGGCGACGGTAACAGGGAGCGTTGGCAATCGGCAACCGGGGCCCCGTGTGGCGAACCGCCAGGGGAGACAGGCTGCTTGTCAGGCGAAATAAAAACAGGTAGAGGACAGGGGATCGGGAGGTTCGTTCCCACACCCAAGGCAGGAGCTTCGTAACAGCGGCAGCGTGGCGTGCTCCCCGGTGGGTTGCCTGCGGGCAGGAGCATCTGAACGTTTGTCTCAATGTCTTGGCTTGGTCCTGGTGATGTCGCTGATTTTGCAGGATGTAAAGAAGAGCTACCGCGAGCCGGGGGGAACGGTCTTGCCGATCCTGAACATCGCCCGGTTCGAGTTGGCTGATGGCGAGCAGATGGCCCTGCTGGGGCCGTCTGGGGGGGGTAAGACCACCCTTTTGAACGTGATTTCTGGAATTACCGCCCCCGATTCGGGATCGGTGACCATTGATGGGGTCGACATCGCCAAATTGCACGAAGTGGGGCGCGACCGGTTTCGAGCGCGAAAGATCGGATTTGTCTTCCAGACGTTCAACCTGCTGCCGGCGTTCACCGCTCTGGAAAACGTGTTGGTGGGGATGACGTTCGCGGGCCTGGGGGGCGACCGGGGCCGAGCCGGGCATCTGCTCGAGCGGGTCGGGCTGGGGCACCGCTTGCACCATCGTCCGCCCCAGATGTCGGTGGGAGAACAGCAGCGGGTGGCGGTCGCCCGGGCGTTGGCGAACCGTCCGAGTCTGGTGCTGGCCGATGAGCCGACGGCGAATGTCGATGCCTCGAACCAGCAGAACATTCTCGACCTGATCCGGGAGAGTTGCCGCGAGGGAGGGGTCTCCCTGCTGATGGTGACCCACTCGCTCGAGGCGGCGGGCCAGTTCGACCGGGTCAACAAGCTGGCTGACTTCAACCACCCACGGGGGCAGGGATGAACCTGTTTGCGATTGCCTGGAAGAGTATCCGCCAGCGGGCCCTGGCCTCTTCTCTGACCGCGCTTTCGGTGGCGCTGGGAGTGGCCCTGATGGTGATGGTGCTGGTGATCAACGGCACGGTCACCCGCATGTTCAGCCAGAGCGCGACGGGCTACCACCTGATCGTGGGGGCCAAGGGAAGCCCCCTGCAGCTGGTGCTGAACTCGATCTACTTCATGGATCGCCCCATCGAGAACATTCCCTACCGGTATTACGAGCAGCTCAAGAAGAACTCGGCGGTGGTGCATGCCATTCCGTTCAACCTCGGTGACACCACGGAGGATGGACGCTTCCGCATCGTGGGAACGATTCCCGAGTACTTCGACGTCGAATACATCCCCGAAAAGAAGTTCCAGTTCTCCCAGGGACGGGCGCTGACGGGGGGCTTCGAGGCGGTTGTGGGGGCCCGGGTGGCCCGGGCTTACGGGTGGAGTCTGGGAAGTGAATTCCCCATCGCGCACGGAGGGAACCTGGCCGACGTGCATGCCGAGAAATTCAAAATTGTGGGAATCCTGGCCCCTACGGGAACCCCAAATGACCGGGCGGTGTTCATCCATTTCGACGGATTCTATTCGATTGCGGGACATGAAAAACCAGTCGAAGAGGCCCGTGCCGAGGAAGAGGCGCGGCAAGCGGGCGAGGCCCCCATCATCCTCCCGAACGCTGGCAGCAAGACCACCGGTCCCCTGCGGGTGAAGGCAGCCCAGCCAGGCAACCAGTCCCAGCCGGCCCCCGCCCCCCAGCAGGCGGTGAAGGAAGTGGCGAGTGAACAGAAGCAGGTCACGGCGATCCTGCTGCAGATGAAGTCCGATACGCTCGCTTACCTGTATGCCCCGCGGATCAACAAGGCCCCGGTGGCGCAGGCGGTCAATCCGATTGCACAGATCAGCCGGCTGCTGAACGACCTGGTCGGCAACGTGCGTACGATGCTGCTCGTGTTGACCGGGTTGATCATCATCGTCTCTGGGATCAGCATCTTCGTGAGCATTTACAATTCGATGGCCGACCGGAAACGGGAGATTGCCATCATGCGGGCTCTGGGAGCACGGCGGGGGACGGTGTTTTCGATCATCGTGGCCGAGGCGGTGCTGTTGTGTGTTCTGGGCTGGATCGTGGGAACCGCTCTCGGGCATGCGCTGGTGTTTCTGGCGGCTCCCATTGTCGAGGCCCGCAGTGACGTGCTGATCAATCCCTGGAGCTTTGAACGGGAGGAGTTGCTGCTGCTGCCAGTGATTCTGGTGCTGTCGATCCTGGTGGGACTGCTGCCCGGATTGACCGCGTACCGGGTGGATGTCGCCCGCGGTCTGCAGGAGTAACTCAGATTGGTGATGACCGGGAACCTGGGCCACGCAGACGCCAGTCTTGGTCATCGATCCCAAGCGGTCTGGTTGTTGACCGCCGGGGGCTCCGGGGTAGAGCACTCGTGTCTGGCAAAGACAAACACCGGTGATTGACTTTCACCAAACGAGGACCGGGACTGCGACAAGCTTTGTGCAGACCGGCAGGACCTCAATGGAAAGTTCCCCGCGCATGTCGTCCAATTCGCCGACCACTTCCGCTCCCCATCCGGGAGTTCAAGCGGCCCCCTCCGATCCGTCCCGCCATCCCCTGGTGACGGCGATCCCCGAGATATTGCCCCTCAAACCGCTGACCAACAGCTACCTGGTGTCTCTGGCCGCGGTCGCCCTGGTGATGTTGCTGTTACCCCTGATCTACTTGGCGACCATCGCCGGGATTGTTTGGGGGGTGTCCTGGCACCTGCGGAACAACTTTGATCTGGTGACCTCATCGGGAGTCCGTGGGCGGGGAGCGATGTTGATGATTCTCGGGTTCCTGTCTCCGGCGATCATCGGCGGCGCGGTGGTGCTGGTGATGTTGAAACCGCTGCTGTCCCGCCCGCGGCGGGAAGGGGGTCCACGGACACTGGTTCCGACCGAGGAACCGGTGTTGTTCGCTTCGATCGACCGGCTCTGCCGGGCACTCGGCAGCCCCGTTCCACATCAGATCGTGTTGTCCAACACAGCGAATGCGTCGGCGTCGTTCCAGTCGCTGGGAGACCTGGTGTTGAACCGGCTGACGCTGATGATTGGGCTCCCCCTTGTGGCGGGGATGCCCGCCCGGAACCTGCTGGGGGTCGTGGCCCATGAGTTCGGTCATTTCAACCAATACTGGGCGATGCGGCTCGCCTGGATTGTTCATGCCATCAATCAGTGGTTGACCCGGGTGGCCCTGGAGCGTGATGCCTGGGACGAATGGCTGGAACAGAATTCCCGGTCGACCAACATCCGACTGGGTTGGGTGTTGTATCTGGCCCGGGGTGGCATCTGGCTGACCCGACGATTGTTGCGCGGGCTACGGTGGATCGGGGTGCTGGTGAGCCGCAGGCTGGCTCGGCAGATGGAATACGATGCGGATGCGTGCGAAGCGGCCCTCGTCGGCAGCGTGGGCTTCGCGGACACCATGCGGCAGATCGTCGAACTTTCGGCCGCTTCGAAGTTCGCCGAGGAGGAATTGAATCACCTGGCCCGGGAACGCCAGTTGGTCGACAACTTTCCCCGGCTGATCGCCGCCCAGGCCCGCTACCTGCCCGAGACGGTGCTCCAGCAAATCGAGAGGGCCGAACAGCTGACGGAAATGTCGTGGGATGACACGCATCCGCCCAACCGGCTGCGCATCGAACATGCCAGGGCACTCGGGCAGGAGTGCCGATATGCCCCTGATTCGCCGGCGACGGAACTGTTTGTCGACTTTGATCGACGCTGCCGGTCGATGGCCCGCGAGATCTATTCCGCCAGTCTGGATCGGCCAGTGACCGAGGAAGAGTTGGTTCCGGTCGACCGGGCGATTGCCGAGCTGGCCCAAAATGCCGCCAACGACCGAGCCTCGCTGGACTACGTTGGCGGGACGGCTTCGGCCCTCGCTCTGCTGGCCGTCGACGAGGCGACCCTGGCGACCGAGCAGTCGGCGGCGGAGCTGTGGAATGACCTGCTGGCGGCCCGCCGCGAGCAGACGCACTACCTCGATCCCTTTCGCGAAGCGTCCCAGCGCGAGTCGGAATTGGTCGAGGAGTGGCAGGTGACCGAACTGCTCTCGATGGCCATCGTGTTGAATCAACCCACCACAGCCTTTCAACCCGCGAGCGCCCCCCGCCGACTGCGGAATCGCGAGGCGACGCTGGAGCACCTGTTGAGCGTGTCTGAGCAGTGGAATGCCGCGGTTGTCCGCAGCATGCCATTTCGACGGGCCTGGAGCAATCGGTTACGAACCGCCCTGCAGCTGCTCGACACTCCGGAAACCGCGTCTCTGCTTCCCGAGACTCCCCGCCTGCGGGAGCAGCGTGACCGATTGTGGGCCGCGCTGTTGGCGCTGTCAGATACGTCCCACGATCGCGTGCGGATCGAGATCGAGGCCAGTGTTCTGGGATATCTGTTCTCGCGGGCGATGGAGCAGGGATTCAACGATCTCTTTGGAGAAGTCATCGGCGCAATGAGATCGAGGCTGATGAAGACCCTCGCAGAAGTCTGGGTGCGTTTGAGCCATGCCAGTTATCCCGAGCCGGTCGATCCTCCCCCAGAACATCTCGCGGCCTTCTGCCTCCCGGGGATTCAGAATCAGGACGATCCGGTGCTGGTGTACAACGCCTCTCGCAGACTGACATCGACGGCACGCATCGTCTGGCGGAAGTCGCTGGGACAGGCGATTGGAATCGCCCGCGAGGTCGAGCAGGCATGGGCAGCCGCGAGTTCTCCCACGAGCTCCCCTCCGCCTCCTGCCGCATCAGGCTCCGCATCCTCAACCGGCAGCGACAGCAACCCGCCCGCAGCCCCTGGTTGAGTTCAGCGTACTGAGCGGAAAATTCCCATCCCCCGGAGCGGCCCTCCGGATCCAGTCCGCGGCTGCTCCCAAGCCACGTCCCAGAGCTCGATGTCGTCAAACTCCATCGGCTTCTGAACCGCAGGGGCCTGCCGCAGTTCCACGGTGTTCATTCCCGCCCGCAAGTTTCCGGATTCGATCGGGATCCACAGTCGGGCGGGATCATCGGCTGTGGCGGGCGCATCGAGCCAGCGATTGAGATCGGTGATTTGCTGGTTGTTGATCCAGACTTCGGTCAACAGACCTCCTTTGGAGAGGTCCTCCCGGAAGATTCCTTGCCTCGCCCACTTCCCGCCGGTCGGTTCCAGGTCCCGTACGGTCAGAGCCAGCCCCTGGAAGGGTCTCCGCAAATCTTCGTTCGTCAGATTGACCGTCCACTTGCGAACGGTCCCCTCGGGAGCAGGTGCCGACCAACCGGGCCGCGTATTGTTCCCCAGATGGTGGACCGCTGGATCGAGCTCGCAACGGCGTCCCTCCCAGAGTGGTGTCAGCCGGGCCACTGCCTCCAGCGGCACATTCAGTGTCCCCAACCAGGGATGGCGCAACACCAGGGACGAGTCGGTCACCTCCTCCAACACACCCCGCAGGGATCCTGGTTCTTCCCAGCGCTCGCCATACCGCGGCTGCCAGTCGAGGCGGACCCACCAGCCTTCGAGGGGGGGAGCCGCCGGTGCCTCGGGATCAAGTTGGGGAATGACTCCGCGAACAAACCGCCAATCCCGCTGGGTCAGTCGTCCGCCGGGAGGGTCTCCATTCAAGAACCGTTCGACCAGATCGGGCTGATACAACACATCGCCCGAAGCCAGCCAGAGACCGGTGCGCTCGCCATGCCGGGGAGGAAACGTCAGCGGCGGGATCGAGCGGAACAGACGCAGATCATCCAACCGCACCTCGGGGCGATTTATTCCCTGCCCGTTCTCTCCGCCACCCGTCGCGGCACGGCGCACCCGGAGTTCGGCACAGGGGAGATCGGGCCTGGTACCTGTGGCGAGAATCTCGTTGTCGATCAGGGCCACGATCTCGCCGGCATTCCACTGCACCCGCAGATGCCGCCAGCCCTTCCGATGAGACACGGCACGGACGTCGCACCGGCGCTCTCCCTCCCAGCGGGCCGCAATCTCCCGATCGGTGCCCCCCATCGAAAAACTGAGGATTTCGGAGGAATCTTTTGATTTGAACACCAGTTCCAGTGACCACTCAGCGTTGGCACCGGGAGAATCGTCGGGATTGAAATCGAGCCAACTGAGAGAGATCCCCCCCTCAGTGATTTCTTCCTCGATGGGCAACAAGGGCAGATCGGTACCCGAAGGGACCACGAAACTCTGTTCTCCGGACCAGGCGGGACCGAGCTGCGGCAACAGCGGAGGCGGACCGGTCAACTCCTCCGCCTCGGCCGTGAAGAGTTGCTGTTCGGTTTCGGTCGCCGGCTGGGCGACGGCCGCCAAGGCCCCCCACGGGATGGCGACCGTGCTTCTTCCGCTCAGACTTCCCACCAAGCCATTGGGAGTCAGACGGGTGACCGCAACAGGGCAGGTCTCCCCTGTGAGCAAGTGCACCCAACGATCTCCGCGGCGTGGGGGATAAACCCACGCCGTGGAAGGAACTTCGAGCCGCTCGTAGCTTTCGAAGACCAGTGGAGCCTCAGTCTCCCGCGATTCGAGAGTCGGCCGACCGCCGGGAGGACAGACCAACACCACAGCGCGACGTCGTCCCGAGGGCTCGACTCCCTGCCACACCCGTGGTTCACCGGCACTCGACAGTCCAACGCCGTTCCAGACGACGGAGGTCCAGATGGCGCAAACCATCGAAGCCCCCCAAGTCAGCCGAAATCTTCGACTGGGGGAGAGCAAGGTGGATGAGAGAATCGTCCGCAAGCGGGCTGGCATATCCTTCACTGTACCATTCCTGGGGAAAGTCGCCACAGTTGTCGAACGAGAAGAAGACATTTGGCTTCGATTCACGGAGTCTCGACAACGTCTGGCCCGACTGCGATCGTTCTTTCCCGACCACTCGCGACCTCGCGGCCCACCGGGAGGGGAGTGCCACGAGGCGGCGCGATGCGTATCATTCGCCGCACACGATGCAGTGCTGACCGCTGAAGGAGAACGAGATGCCCGAGACGATGCCGAGACCGTGGTGGGGCGAAGTGATACCAGGTTTGCTGCTGGCCGTGATGTTGACGCCTGGTGTCCTCGCCGCGGCGGAACGAGTGACCTGCGAGGGAAGATACCCGCAGCACCTGCAGGGGATCTGTCTCGATGACACCGCGATCTACTGGTGCTTCACCACCCAATTGGTGAAGACCGATCCCCAGGGGAGGATCGTCAAGCAGATTCCCGTTGCCGATCATCATGGCGACCTGTGCTTGTACGAGGGGAAGGTCTATGTGGCGGTCAACCTTGGTGAATTCAATGAACCCGCCGGGAAAGCCGATTCCTGGGTCTACATTTACCGGGCGTCGGATTTGACACTGCTCGCGAAACATGCCACGCCGGAGGTGGTCCATGGGGCCGGGGGGATCGGCGTTCGCAACGGCCGATTTTATATCGTGGGAGGACTCCCCGAGGGAGTGCTCGAAAACTATGTCTACGAATACGATCGGGAATTCCGGTTCCAGAAACGGCATGTGATCGCCAGTGGCCACACCGATCTCGGGATCCAGACCGCAACCTTTGCCGACGGGCGTTGGTATTTTGGCTGCTATGGGAAACCCGAAGTGTTGCTGGTGACCGATACCGAGTTTGGCCTGATCCGAAGGGTCGAATTCCATTGCTCCTACGGGATCGCCGCCCGTCCCCAGGGGGGACTTGTGGCGGCCGGCAACCTCCGCCTTCCCAACAAGGAACATGAAGGGGAGTTGTTCGACGTCACTCCCGATGCACAACATGGCCTGAAACGTCCCGACTGACAGACGGTTCGGTCCACCATCTCGCTCATCCACTCTGGTCCATTTCCGTTCTAACGATGTCTCGAATTGCGATCTTGATCCTGCTGTGGGGCCTGACTGTCTGGCCGGGAAACGGTTCCTCCATCGCCTGTGGGGAGGAACCAGCCCGTCCGGCGGGGGGCAATCTGGTGACACGCTGGGGGCGGGAGGTGAATCCCGAACGGGTCTGGCCCGAGTATCCCCGCCCGCAAATGCAGCGTTCTCGCTGGCTCAATCTCAATGGTACCTGGGAGTACGCGATCACCTCCCGGGAGACGAATCCCCTCACGACGCCTGTCGATGGCCCGATCGTGGTCCCCTTCCCCGTGGAATCGCACCTGTCGGGAGTGCGGCGGACGGTGGGGAAAGACCGCCAACTGGTTTACCGTCGGAAATTCGACGTTCCGGCGGGGTGGAAAACGCAGCGGGTGCTGCTGCATTTTGGTGCCGTCGATTGGCAGACCACGGTCTGGGTGAATGGTCAGAGGGTGGGGGAACATCGCGGCGGTTATGACCCGTTCAGGTTCGATATCACACGCGCCCTCGCGGGAAGGGAGGGCGCGCATGAACTGGTGGTGCAGGTGTGGGATCCGAGTGATGCCGGGACACAGCCGCGCGGCAAACAACAGGCGCGTCCCGAGGGGATCTGGTACACCCCAGTGACTGGAATCTGGCAAACAGTCTGGCTGGAACCGGTTCCCACCCAATCCATTGAACGGCTGTAAGTCACGCCGCGATTCGACACTTCGGAGCTGCTGGTACGAGCCATTCCCCGGCAGACTGAGATGCCGTCGGACCTGAGGGTGCGGTTGAGCGCCAACGGGGGTGTCTGGCAGACCGCCGGCCCACTCGACAGTCTGTTGATCCTGGATGTCCCCGGATTTGAAGCGTGGTCGCCGACCACTCCTCGGCTGTACGACCTGGTGGTGGAGTTGTGGAAGGGAGAGGAACTGCTCGACCGGGTCGAGAGTTATTTCGGGATGCGCAAGATCGCTCTGGCAAAAGACCGCAATGGCATGACCCGGATGCTGCTGAACAACGAGCCGGTTTTTCAGTTCGGCCCGCTCGACCAGGGCTGGTGGCCCGACGGGCTCTACACGGCTCCCTCGGATGCCGCCCTGAAGTCGGATCTCGAAGTGACCAGGCAACTGGGTTTCAACCTGGTGCGGAAGCATGTGAAGGTGGAGCCGGCCCGCTGGTATTACCACTGCGATACCCTGGGATTACTGGTCTGGCAGGACATGCCGAGCGGGGATGCCAACGCCCGCTGGCCCTGGGACGGCACCGAGAACCCTCGGACTCCCGAGGCGTCGCAGCAGTTCGAACAGGAACTCTCGACGCTGTTGACCCAGCGTGGCAATGACACCTGTCTTGTGGCGTGGGTTCCCTTCAACGAAGCCTGGGGGCAGTTTGAGACAGTCCGTTGGACACGGTTCGTCGAACAACGAGATCCCCACCGGCTGGTGATCTCGGCCAGCGGGGGGAATGACTTCGGCGTGGGACACATCCGGGACATTCATTTCTACCCACAGCCCGAGTTCCCTCCGGCCGAACTTCACCGGGCTGCGGTGCTGGGAGAGTACGGTGGGCTGGGCCTGCCCTTGCCGGGCCACACCTGGCAAGACCAAAGGAGGTGGGGTTACCGGCAATTCCAGACCCGCGAGGAATTGCAGGAGGTCTATCTGAGGTACATCACGGCTCTGCGACCGATGGTGGAGTCGCACCTGAGTGCCGCCATCTACACCCAGACGTCGGATGTCGAGATTGAGGTGAACGGACTGCTCACCTATGACCGGGAGGTCTTGAAGCTGGATCCCGCCCGGATCCATGCGGCCCACCAGGCTCTCTACGCCCCCCTGCGGGAACTTGCGTCGGAGGAAGTGACGCAGGCCAGCGTGATCGCCCACTGGCGATTCGAAGAGGGACAGCCGGGTGAACTCGTCCCGCACGATCGTGGAAAGCCGGAGGGTCTTGCCGTTCGGGACGACAGTGGGCACCGCAATCATCTTTATGCGTATGCCGAGGGGAACGCTCCACGGCTGACCGCCAAAGTTCCCGCCCCGACCGTGCCCTTCCGGAAGCTGTCGAACCGCGGAGCGCTGGACGATTCACTCGCCGCCCCCGGTGTGACCCGCGACCTCTATACCGATCCAGGCCGATCTCGCACCCACATGGACATGCTCACTACCTTTCCCTTCACCGGGATGACCCTGGAACTCTCCTTCCAACCGGTGGGAATGGGGCGCGAGCAGACGCTGGTGGGGGAAGATGGACAGCCCACCGCAGCTCCCGAGGCCCCGCTGCAGTTGGGACTGCGCGCCGACAACCGGCTCGAAATGGCGGTGATCGACCGGAGTGGAACGGTGCGGCGGGTGATCGCCCGGCAAGCGGTGAGCGACACCGGCTGGCAGCACGTGGTGGCGACGATGGATGATGAAACTCTGACTCTGTGGCGCAATTCGGGCGAGGGATGGCAACAGGAAGGGACAACCCCGTGCCCTGGTGGGTTGGTCCTGCACGACGGCACTTGGACCGTCGGCCGGGGATTTCACGCCGGGAAACTGGCCCGCGACGCCCAGGCGCTGATCGACGAAGTGCGGATCAGCACCCGCAGCCTGCGGCGTGACGAATGGCTATGGAACACCCCCTAGAGGGGGGATCTCGCTCAGTTTCCCCCCCCATACCCCGTCGTCAGGGTTGCCCGCGATTCCCGGCGTCTGTTGCGGTGGGATTGGGGGTTGTGGCCTGTTCTCCAGGGGGGGATGAGGATTGAGTCTCGGGGAGCGCCCGTTCAAGGCGTTCCCGCAAGAGGCGATACCGTTCTGCATCGGCCGTTCGTCCCGCCTTGAGACACGACTGCTCAAGCCAAATGTACGCGGTTTTGCGGGTGGGATCGCGTTGGAAGGCGATCTCGGCCGCCTGCAGGGCGGTATCAAGTTCTCCCAATCGCTCGCACAACTGGGCCTTCATGCCATGCGCGTGAGCAGGCCACTCATTGAGCTTGAGGAATGCCTCAAGAAAGTCGAGGGATTCCTTCCATTGCCCCGTCTGCTGCAGGATCTGGGCCATGGTGAGCAGTGCCTCTTCATTGTTGGGGTCACCGGCAACCACGTCGCGCCAGATGGGACCGGCGTCGCGAAAGCGGCCGATCAACTGGTAGCAACGGGCCAGGGCGGCCGTCGCGGCCGTGTCGAGCGGGTTGGCGGCGACCACGGGCTCCAGCATTTGCAGTGCTGTCCCCGCGAGTTCGTCGTTCTGCTTCAGCTCGGCCTGCTTGGCGGCGGCAATTCCCCGGGCCCGCTGCACATCGGGCTTCGGCAACAGCGGCCCGTCCTGGAAGAGCTCAGCCTGACGTCGGGACCGTGAGATGGGAGTCAGTTCGACATCGACCGAACGGGGGATCGCATGATTGGTCTGTGAGACATGGGGAATGTCATTGTCCCCCACGCGGGGCATGTGGCATGCGATGCACGAATCGTTCTTCACCGCTCGCTGCGGTTCCGGCAACGCGCAGCCCTGCTGGGAATGGCATTCCAGGCAACGGTTGCGATAGTAGCTCTCGGCCTCGGCTTCCGGGACCGAGGCATGCGGGTCGTGGCAACTCACGCACCCGAGCTTGCCATTGCTCACCCGGAAGCAGCGGCTGTCGCGCATCTGCTCGACCTGACTGACGGCCCGGGGGGTCCCGTCGACATTCGTGATCGCGGGTTCGAGAAACAGGCTCCAGACTTCGGACAGATACATGCCCGGCCGAAAGTCGTAGTCACTGCGCTGGTAGCGGGGAATTTCATCGGCCCCCAGCAGGTGGCACTGATTGCAGACCGCCTCACGCAGTTCGGGTTCCAGACGGGAGGGGTTGACGATGGGATCGGTTTGCCCGGCTTGCCAGTCTCCCTGGTGCAGGGCCACGTGCCGCTCTCCCGGACCGTGGCAGCGTTCGCAGCCGATGCTCAGTTCATGGAACGCGGGGCTGCCAACATGGTCGAGCCGGCCGGGGACGGCATTCACCTGCCCCACATGGCACGACAGGCAGCGCGACGTGATCCTGCGCTCGAACCGGTCTCCCTGCTCGGGCTTGTAGCCTGGTGACAGATCGAATCGATCTCCCTCGGCATACCAGGAGATGGGAGACATAAAGAGGGCTCCCCCCTGCTCAAACAGATACGAGCGTCCCTTGTGTCCCGAACCCATCGCGTATTGGATTGGAACTTTCTGTTCGTAAATGGCACCGGGCTGATCGTCGGTCAAGGCTTCGCAGTGCAGGGTCTGGCCGTTGGACGATTCTATATGATACTGACGTCCCGCGGCCTGAAACCCTGTGTCAGCCCGTTGTTCGAGCGGCGCGACTTCGCCGATGCGGCCGAACGACTGCCCCATTCCCGTCCGGACATACTTGTCATGGATCTCGGCGTGGCAATCGCGGCAGGCGGCGCTCCCCACGAATCCCGTCGACACAGGCGGGGGATCCTGCAGGGCCCACATCTTCTGGATCTCCTGCGGAGTCGTCGCCAGGGGAGTGTCGTTACCGACGACCGGCCCCGCAGGCTGCGCGGTCTGGTGGGGAGCCGTGAGATCACCGGGTTGATTCCATTTGAGGAACAGCACCCCGAGGCCGGCCAGGGCCAAGGGCACCAGCGCCAGCAGGGTCGAGGTGACAACAGATCGCGGCTGTGCGGGCGGAGAGGGTTCAGTCATGTCGTCGGTGGCGAGGAGAATCGTCGACGGAAGAAAGTCTGCGTGAACCGAGTGTCCGGTTCAGACGCAAGTGGGGCACAGAAATCTCTCGGTGCCGTGGTGTAGGCCACAATCACGGTACCAGACCAGTCTCATTTGCGTTGCACCCGTTTCTGCAACGCCCGATACCGCTCAGCCGAGGCGGGGTCCCCACTCTGTTCACAAGCGAAGGCGAGCCATTCGTAGACGAGAGGCATGGAGGGATTCAACTCTCGGGCGTAGTTGGCGGTTTCGATCGCCTCGCGGGTCTTGCCGTTGGCCAGCAACAAACGGGCCCGCTGACCCTGGTAATCGGAACGATGGGGATTGACGGTCACCAGCCGGTCGAAATACTGCATGGCTTCGGCATGCTCACCCGCGGAGAAATAGGCCAGACCCAAGGAGTACAGCAGGGCTTCATTGCGGGTATTGGCGCGCAGAGCCCCCTTCCATGTCTCGATGGCCAGATTGACCTCACCCGTGAGCGCCAGAACGATGCCATAGGCATCGGCCACCGCTCCATCGAGCGGATTAGCCGCCGAGATGGGAGCCAGCAGTTTCACCGCCCGGGCCGCCCGGTCTTTGTCTTGAGCCTGTTCCGCGCGGGCCGCCAGGGCAATTCCCACCGCCCGATCCTTCGCAAAGCGATCGAGAGGAACCTCAGTCAGATCAAAGATGCGCAGTTCTTCGGGAGTTTCCGCAGTGGCGGGCACGGCTGCAGGAAGTGCCTCGGAGGAACTGCCGTTGCCGGCGGACTGGGGATTCCGCAGCACACGATGATCGGTCTGTGTTGTATGAGGGACGTCATGCGAGCCGAGCCGGGGCATGTGGCAGGCGACACACGAACCTGCCGCAGGGGGGGCCAGACGACTGGTTTCTGGAAGGGAGCAGGTGCGAGTCGCATGGCACTCGGCGCACTTGGAGTTGAACTCGGCGGCACGGGTCTCGGCCGGGGCCAGACGGTGGGGATCATGGCAGGAAATACAGCCGAGTTTCCCGTCGCTGCCCAGATAACAGCGGCTGGCGTGCATCTGTTGCACATGGCTGACCGCGGTGGTTTGACCGGACGCGTTGACTCCTGTCCCCTCGACGAAAATCGACCAGACCTCACCGAGGTCCATGCCGGGACGGAAATCAAAGTCGGTCCGTCCATATCGTCGGACTTCGTCGATTCCCTGCAGATGACAGGCATTGCAGACCGCCTCGCGCTTCGAGGGAGACAGCTGTGCCGGATTCACAATTGGATCGGGCGTGACCGGGGGCGAAGCCGCGCGGTGATACTCGACATGGGCCTTGCCCGGGCCGTGGCAGCGTTCGCAGGAAATCGCGGCTTCCCGGACCGCGGGATGCAAAAACCTGTCGTTTTCGCCCGGTTCCGCATTCACCCGCCCGGCGTGACACCCCAGACAACGCCCACTCACCGGCCGTTCGAATCTCAGATGGTTGTGATCAGGGTACCCGGGCGAGAGATCCCACCGATTCTGTTGCGAATACCAGGAGATGGGAGACATGAACATCACCCCTCCCCGGTCGATGAAGTAAGACCTGCCCCGCTGTCCCGAACCCACCACGAACTGGACCTCCACCCGCTGGTCGTAAACCTGCCCATCAGCGTCGGTCAAGGACTCGTGGTGATAGACTCCATCCTCGGTCCGCTCGATCCGGTATTCGCAACTCCCCTTGGTAAAGATGGTTTGTTGCGTGTAGTCCTCGATGACCCGGGCCTCGGCCATTGACGCCAGGGACTGCGACATGGTGTGCCCCGAAAACTGCGCAGCGATCTCGGAATGGCACACGGTGCAGGCCCGACTGCCTGCATACCCCTCCGCGACCGGAAGGGGCTTCTCGGGAGCCGACACCTCGGGGGTCTCGGCCGCCCGTGATGTCGCCACA
>CAIOTJ010000044.1 GCA_903861195.1 uncultured Planctomycetaceae bacterium
AACGTGTAGTCGCCCTGAGAATTCGTGACTGTCGTCGGTTCGCCGGCGTCAAACGCCAGGTTTCGGTTCAGGTCCAGGAACAGACTCCACCCAGCGATTCCCGGATCGAGAAAAGTCCCCAACAGGTCCACATCGCGGGCACCATCGCGGAATCGGTCCTCCCAGATGGTGCCACTGACGGAACCGTTCAGGACCGTGAAGTTGGCGAAGTCCGGGGCGATCGTGATCTCCCCCACGAACACCTCGAGGCTCCAACTGTTGTCGTAACCAGCGACGACGAACCAGTCGTCGGGGAGGATCTGGGTAACTTTGTGGGTGCCTGTCGGCAGGGTGGGGAAAAAATAATTTCCTGCGGCGTCGGTCTCGGTGACCGGTTCGCCGGCATTGAGGATTCCGTCTTCATTGTCATCGATGAAAACCGTCCAGCCCTCCAGCCCCGGTTCGACCGGTGCCCCCGTCAGGGGATCGACATCCCTCGTGGCATTGAAGTTCAAGTCATTCCAAGCCGTCCCACGCAGGCGGCCATGCGTCCCACTGAAGTTGCCAAAGTCCTGCAAGGCGGTCTGTAAGCCCACAATGCCCACTGTCTGATGTGTGTCCGACTGCCGGGTTGGCTCCCAACCGGTGGGCAACACCTGGTAGACCTCATAGTCGCGGGGAGCCAGATTTTCGAATCGATAAAAGCCCAGAGCGTCAGTAACCGTGTTCGGATCCCCGGCATCCTGGGTAAGGTTGTCGTTGACATCCACGAACATGGTCCAGCCGGCGAGTCCGGGTTCGAGGAATTCTCCCGAGTCGGGATCAACCCCACGGACGCCATCGCCATCGAGATCGTTCCAGACAGTCCCCTCGACCGCCCCGCCAGCAAAGTTGAAGAACTTGGTCTTGGTCTCCTTACGGTTCTGAACCACCACTTCCCGGGAGACGGGCGCGGTGGGATTCCAGCCGGCCTGCACAACTTCGGCGATCCGATAGGTACCAGGCACCAACCGGTTGATTTTGAAATCGCCATCGACGTTGGTCAGGGACGAGGGTTCCCAGTCGCCCACCTCGTCCTGGTTGTAGGTTCCGCTGTTGTCGAGATCGAGGTAGACCCGCCAGCCCTGCAGACCATCGTCGCTGCCATCCTTGATCCCGTTGGAATTCGTGTCTTCATAGACCGTCCCGGTGACCATTGTGTCGGTCGTCCCCTTCAGCACATCGGCCACCCGGGACGACAGCAACTGACGGGATTCGAGCACCTCGGTCGCCAGGCGAGTCCGCAGACCGGGACGTTGCCGTCGCCGTCCTTGCGAGGCGCGGGCGAGAACTGTGCGGGCGAAACGGGACCAAATCAGACGGAATGAAGATCGCATGAGAGAAACCCCGGAATTCAAGGGGAGATATGGTCAAGTTGCGGTTGGGGAGATCCCGGATGGGGTCCATGGGCGGATAGACTCGCCGGCCAAGTCGACAGACCAACGCATTTTCGGAGTAGTCAAAACGGGACATCTGAACCGCCAGAAAATCCCTGACAGGCCTGTCAGCCAACAGGCAGCCCAGGAACGCAGAGCCAGTCCGGACGCGTGAAGAGTTTCGGCGAAGGGGACAGTCAAGTTCAGAAAGTGCTCATTCACCGGCACTCAGAGTCGGGATCGCTGAGAAGGATCTCGGGTTCGGTACGATCGTACTGTCCCCCGTGAAAGTCAACGGAAATCAGTCATCCACCTTGTGGAAAAATGGCTCCTTGGGGGTCGTCGTGTGGCAAACGGTGCATTTCGAGATGGTTCCGGCAGTCCCCTGCTGCAGAATGGCCTGGGCGTTGTCGTTGGGGGTCAACGCGGGAGCCGTGGCGTGCTGGGGGCCATGGCACGAGGCACAGGCCACTCCCCCGTGTCCCTTCGAATCCTTGAACAGCTTGCCCGGTTGTTCGAATTCGAAGTTGGGCTTGCGCTTCTGGTGGCAGCTGGCACAGGTCGGCTCGTCCACCCAGGGACGACGGGTCTTGGTCGCCACAGCCGCCATGTCGCCGTGGCAATTCACACAGCTGATGCCTTTCGCCGCATGCACATCGCGCTGGCATTCGGTCTGCACACCGGGGTGGCAGGCATAGCAGGCGTTCTGCAGATTGGGGAGTTGGGCCATGCGAGTGGCGTGCGAATTGTGCATCGCCCGTGAGAAGTTGCTGATGCCGGTTTTCCCCGTGGTTCCCAAGGCCGGGTCGGCGTGGCAACTCGCGCACAGCACCGGTTTCTGGCGCTCAAGCGAGGTGCCGTGCCGTCGATCGTGGGCCCGCAGGATGTCGGTGGCAACCGAGATGCCCGGGGTGTTGTGACACAGGTGGCAACTGATCTCCCAGGAGACGGGGACGACCGCCTTGGTGGTGGCAACCTGTTTTCCCGACTTGTCTTTGACCACGATCGAAGACAACTGGAACGGGTCGTTGACGAGCTTGTCGTTCAGGGGGGTGATGGGAATA
>CAIOTJ010000045.1 GCA_903861195.1 uncultured Planctomycetaceae bacterium
ACCTGCTCCGTGGTGATTGGCATCCGACTGGCCTGATTGGGACGGCAGAACGGAAGAAAGTATCCCACGCCGGTCTCAGGGGAACAACTGTCGGACGGTCGCAGGAACGGCTCGTGTGCGCGGGTACCCCGCTCGGCCCGCACCAGGCCGTGACTCCTGGAACCATCGCTGCGAGAGTTTTCGGACGAATGACGCCCATGGAGAACCAACGCGCCCGGAATCGAACCACCGCGCACCCGCCCCTGAACAACCAAGTCCCTGGCGTCCGATCCGAGGCGAAAGCCGTCCGGCCAAGGGGCCAGCCGTTCGCCCAGCCAGGGTCGAAGGCCCTGGTGATGGCTTGACGCATCTGCCCCTGTGCCCGACCATTCCGTCCGTCGACTGTTGCCCCCGTCGGTTCCGGGGGCGGTCTGGGGTCTTGATCCGGTCGTGATTTCGGAGTGTCCCGATGCGTGGTTTTGTCTCGGTGGGTGCCGTTGTCGGGTTGTGGCTGGTGGCTGTTCCGGGCTTGGTCTGGGCCCAGGCCGAGAGCCCGCGGCCGCCGGCTGGGTTTCGGGCGCTGTTCAATGGGAAGGATCTGACCGGTTGGTACGGTTTGAATCCGCACAGCGTCACGGGGCTGACCGGAGAGAAAAAAGACGCCAACCTCGCCCAGCAGCGGGCCGAGTTCGCCACGCACTGGCGGGTGGAGAATGGAGACCTGGTCAACGATGGCCATGGTCCCTACGCCACCACCGAGGCCGAGTGGGGCGACGTCGAATTCCTGATCGACTACAAGACGGTCGCGGGGGCCGACAGCGGGATCTACCTCCGCGGCCTTCCCCAGGTGCAGATCTGGGACTGGAACCAGCCGTATGACATCAAGAACCCCACCCGCAAGCCGCACCTGGGATCGGGGGGGTTGTTCAACAACACCCCCGGCACCACGGGCCGCGATCCCGCCGCCCGAGTGGACCGTCCGTTTGGCGAGTGGAACCAGTTCCGCATCCGGCAGATTGGCGACCGCACCTGGGTCTGGCTGAACGATACGTTGGTGGTCGACGACACGCCGTTGGAAAATTACAACGCCCGCGGCGAGACCATTCCTGCGAAGGGCCCCATTCACCTGCAGACCCACGGCGGTGAGATTCGCTGGCGGAATATTTTTGTGCGGGAGATTGGCCCCAACGAAGCGCGGCAGAGACTGGCGGCCGCCGACCACGTGCGCCATAACCGCCTGGCCGAGGGATTGGCCCTGCACGTGTCGTTCGATCAATCGCTGGAGGCCGACTTTTCGCGGGGAGACCGCCAGTGCTACGTACAGCAGGGGGCCGATCTGGCTCCGGCCACGACCACCCCCGAGGTGCAGTTGGTGGCCGACGGGGGCAAATTCGGCGGCGGTCTGCACTTCGTCAAGAAGAACAACCACCGCCCGGCGTACCGGGATGCCGGGGTGCTGGGTTACAACAACCGCCGGTGGGGTGCCTCGGTCTCGGTCTGGCTGAAGCTTGACCCCGACCGCGACCTCGAGCCGGGGTATTGCGACCCCGTGCAGATCGTGGGAGACGATCTGAAGAAGGGGTTCATCTTCCTCGAATGGTCGAAGGATGAGACCCCGCGGTTCTTCCGGTATGCGATCCGGCCGCTGTTTCCGATTTGGAATCCCGACAACGTGCAGTGGGGTGACATTCCGTTTGCGAAGCGGCCGATGGTGCAGGTCGAGAAGGCTCCGTTCTCACGCGAGGCGTGGACGCACGTCGTGTTTTCGGTCGACCATGTGAACGACAAGACGAGGCCGCAGATCGGCCGGCTGCACCTCAATGGCAAGCTGCAGGGGACGATTGAGAACTGGGATCTGACGTTCGACTGGAATCCCGAGAAGGTGCTGCTGGTGCTGGGGGCGGCCTACGTCGGGCACCTCGACGATCTGGCGGTGTTTGATCACCCGCTGACCGAGGGAGAGATCCAGACGCTGTACCGCCTGCCGCACGGCGTGCGGGACCTGCGTCCGTAGCTGGAAATGTGCGGCCCCTGTTCCTCCCTCCCGGTGCCATCGTTCCGAGAGGGCGAGCCTCTGTGCGAGCCGTCCGCTGGACATCCGTCTGCAGATCCGCATCGACAGGGCTCAAACCCAGCGAGGCGGGAGCGCGGACCTCTGTGTCCGCCCGCTGGACATTGGTCCGAAGCCCCGCGTTGAAGGGGACCAGAACCAGCGGGGCCGATGACCGAGAGGGAGGAACAGGCGGTGGAAGACGAGAACGCGGCCATTTCGCCCTCACCCCGCCCCTCTCCCGCGGCCACGTGGGCACTGTTGACCGGAGGTCGTTTCGCGGGAGAGGGAGAACGCGCGCGGCGGATCGGATTCACCGGTCTGGCCGACCAATCCGTCCGAACGCTGGGACGCTGGTCCTCGACTGTTGTGTTGGGCGGCGGTGTCTGGACTCCGGAACAAGTTTTCAAACTTGTTCTACGAACGCGCGGCAAAAAACAGCACCGGTCGTCAGCCTGAGGGGCCGACGACCGGTGTGCAGGATTGCGTGTGAAGGATGGCCCGGTGTGATCAGGCGGCGCGGCTGCCGTCTCGGAGGGAGAGCTTGTCTTCGCCCCGCACGACTTCGGGGGTGATGACGTAGAGCTTGCCCGGTTCCTGTTCGGGGAGATCGAACATGATGTCAAACATCAGGCCTTCGATCACGCTGCGGAGCCCGCGGGCTCCGGTGTCTTTCGACAGGGCGATCTTGGCGATCTCCCGCAGCGACTCGGTGGTGAACTCGAGCTTGGCGTTTTCGAGCTGGAAGAACTTCTGGTACTGCTTGACCAGGGAGTTCTTGGGCTCGGTCATGATGTGCACCAGGTCGTCTTCCGAGAGCGGGTGCAGGGCGCTGACCACGGGGAGCCGGCCGACCAGTTCCGGAATCATGCCGAACTCGATCACGTCGTCGACCGTGGCGTGCTGCAGCAGTTGATTGCGCTGGTCGGTCTCGGCCGAGGTATTGGGGCCCGAGCCGAATCCGATCGTTTTCTTCCCCAACCGGCGGGCGATGATGTTCTCGAGCCCCACGAACGTTCCTCCACAGATGAAGAGGATGTTGGTGGTGTCCATCTGGATGTACTGCTGCTCGGGGTGCTTGCGGCCTCCCTGGGGAGGAACGTTCGCAACGGTTCCTTCGAGCATTTTCAGCAGGGCCTGCTGGACCCCTTCTCCCGAGACGTCGCGGGTGATCGAGACGTTCTGGCTGGTCTTGCCGATCTTGTCGATTTCATCGATGAACAGAATGCCGCGCTGGGCCTGCTCGATGTCGAAATCGGCGGCGTGCAGCAGTTTGAGCAGCAGGTTTTCGACATCTTCCCCCACGTAGCCCGCTTCGGTGAGGGTGGTGGCATCGCCAATGGCGAAGGGAACCTGCAGGGCTTTGGCGAGGGTGCGGGCCAAGAGGGTCTTGCCCGAGCCGGTCGGCCCAATCAGCAGAATGTTCGACTTTTCGATTTCGACATCGTTTTCGGTATCGGCCGCGAGCATCAACCGCTTGTAGTGGTTGTGGACCGCCACCGCGAGCATTTTCTTGGTGACGCGCTGCCCGATGACGTACTGATCGAGGTTCCCCACGATTTCGCGGGGAGTGGGGACTTTGGTGAAGAGCGGGCGCGAGGTGCCCCGACGTCGTTTTTCCTGGTCGAGAATCGACTGGCAAAGTTCGATGCACTCACCACAGATGTACACGTCCCCCGGCCCTTCGACCAGAGGCCCGACATCGCGATAGCTCTTGCGACAGAAGGAACAGTTGGCATTCTTCTTCCCGGCCGTGGCACGGTTTCCGGGGGTGAAGTCTTTACCGTTGGGCATCGAAATTCTCGTGGTGACGATCCGACACGCGGGCCAAGTCTGACACAGTCAAACTGCATTGTAGCAATCGGCGCTCCATCGCCACGAGATTCGACATTCGAATCTTTCCCGGACGATTCGTCCTGTATCCGGGGCACTACTCCTCCTCGGCTTCTTCCCCTCGATCGGGCTCCTCAGCCGGCTCCACGGGATGGTCCGGTTCCACGGGACGGGCTTCCACCCGGCGTAGACGATCTTTTCCGCTGACTGCGGATGGGGGCGAACCGACACCCATGCGGGCGATCAGTCCGTCCTTGATTTTTCGGTATTCCTCTTCGTTCAACTCACCCCGGGAGACCATTTCGCGGTATTCGGCAAGGAAAAGCGGGCTGCACCCGTCATCATCCGAACTGTCGCGCAACCGTGCGCGGACCCACCACAGCAGTCCCGCCAGAACGAATAACACTCCCACCAGACCCAGCATGGGCCAAATCAGGTGGCTCATCAGGTTGGATGATGTGGGCAAGCGAGATGGCCTTTGCGAAGGGGAAGTTTTTACAACGGCCAGGAATGGACCGGCTCGCGCTGCACGTCACCCGCCGGGGCCCCTCAGCTAGGCCCATTTCTCCCAGTTCTTCTCATACTCATCCACGTTGTCTTTGGTGACGGGATCGAGCGGGGCGAAATCGATTTCTTTCTCGGGATCTTTCCCGGACCGGCATTTCTCAACCAGAATCTCGACACACCGCTGTCCGAAGTCGAAGTAGCGCTGTCCCAGCAGCAACTGCACATCACCGATCCGCAGGTGTTCCAGCTGGGGCTTGAGCGTGTCCATCGAGACGCAAACCACCTCGCCCGGCTGCCAGGGAAGAGGCCGGGCGGTCATGATGGGCCAACCCCCCACCATCGTCCAGCCGATGATCTCGGGATTGGCCTTCTGTACACTCTCGACCTTGGCATACGAATCCTGGGGGGTCTCTTTATGGTAAAAGACTCCCGCGAGAGAGACCTTGTCGCGACCCAGGATCTCGGAACGGGCTCCCTCGACGCGGCGCTGCAGATTGGTGGCCGATTCGTTGCCCGCCAGAATGGCGATAGTTCCCTCACGGTCTCCCACCCGGGCCAACACCTGCCGCATTACCTCCCGGCCTGCTTCCCGATCGTCGGTCCCCACGTAACAAAGCCGATTCGATTCGGGGGCATCGGAATCGAAACACATGACGTTCACGCCGCGGGCGACCGCGTCGTCCAGGTTACGGGACACCTTGCTGGCGTCGGAACAGGCGATGGCGATCGCATCGGCCCCCGCATTGACCAACTGCTCGATGAAGTCGGCCTGCTTCTGGGCATCTTCGTCATTGGGGGTTCGCCAGTCGATTTCGATCTTGGTGCCCAGTTCCTGGGTCAACTCGGCGGCCCGCACCTCGGCCCCTTTGCGGGCGGCCAGAAACACCGGATTGCTATTGCTCTTGGCAATCAGCCCGATGCGGTAGTTTTTGGCGCGGGAACCATTGGCGGGAGCCACCGGCTGCCGGTTCTCGCAGCCCGACAGCCATCCCCCCAGGCCCCAGGAGGCGGCCCCCACCGCCAACTGCCGACCAAAGTCCCGGCGACTGAGTTCACCAATTTGCCTGTCGGTTGCAGAGGAGTCTTTCACAGAGTGGAATCCCACGAGAGCGAACAAAAAGAGACGACTGACATGACACAGGCACCGGAAGTTTGATCTCCAGTGACTCCTCTACTCCCTCGTCGACCCGAAGAAGTATAACGGGGTCCCCAAGGGGAATCGATTCCCCGGAGAGGAGAGCGGTCGCCTCGTCGCAGGCCAGCGGCGGAGGGGAGGGTCAGCCCTCCCAATCGAATGCCAGGTCAAGCGCCCGGGCCGAGTGGGTTAACCCCCCCACACTGATCCGTTCCACCCCTGTCCGGGCAATAGCCGCCACGGTTGGCAGCGAGACACCTCCCGAGGCTTCGAGTTCGACCCGGGGTGCCAGCCGGTCCCGCAGCGCGACCCCTTCCGCCAGTTGCTGGGGAGACATGTTGTCGAGCAGCACGATATCGGGCTGGGCGGGCAACACCTGCTCCAGCTGGGCGAGTGTGTCGACCTCAATTTCCAGGACCAGCTGGGGGTACATTTCGCGGCAGCGGCGGATCGCCCCCGGCAGACTGTGCTCCCCGGAGAGGGACTGCCAGCCGGCGAGATGATTGTCTTTGATCAGAATCTGGTCGTAGAGCCCGATCCGATGGTTCCGGCCACCCCCGGCGCGGACGGCATATTTGTCGAGCAGCCGCCAGCCGGGAAAGGTCTTGCGGGTGTCGTAGATTCCCGCGCGGGTCCCCGTCGCCTGGGCGACATAGTGGGAGGTCAGCGTGGCCACCCCCGACAGCCGCAGCAGGAAATTGAGGGCGGTCCGCTCCCCCGTCAACAAGGCCCGCAGCGGCCCCGAGAGACGGGCGATCACCTGACCCGTCTTGAGGACGGCGCCATCGGGGACCAGCAGGTCGATCCGCACCCGGGAGTCGAGCAGTCCAAACAACTCGGGAAGCACGCAGCCTCCGGCCAGCACCCCGGCTTCCCGCGCCACCACTGCGACGCGCCCGACATCCTGGGGACCAATCAGCGCCAGGGTGGTGACGTCGCCGGTCCAACCCAGATCCTCGGTCAGCGACCAATCAATCAACCGACGCAGCGCGTTCTGTTCGGCCGGGGTCAGGGGGTTCTGAAGCATGAGATGCAATCGGCAAGAGGAGGTGGGTCGCTTGTGTGGGTTGTAGCGATCGGGGAGAATTGTGAATACAGTGCGCCCTCGATGGATGGGGATCGGTGGATCTCCGCGGGGCGGGAGGGATACGCGGAGGGCCGCCGGCTGGCCGTTCGCGAGGCTGTCGAGTCGATTCGGAAGAGGTTTCTTGTGAACGCAGAGTGCCGAGAAATGCCCCGTGCCAACCGTCGTGGAGCACGAACCAGTCTGCTGCTGTGGACGGCTCTCGTGGGTGGGGGGCTGGCCGCAGGAGGGTGGGTGACAGTCGGGATGAGCCGGGGGCTGGCCCAGGAGGCCGCTCCGTCGTTGGCCGACCATTACGGATTTGGCCCGCTGGAGTTGTACAAGCTGCAGCTGCGATCGGCCAACCTGCTGGCGGGAGACTTCAACCACGACCAGCGGGTCGATCTGATGCTGGTCGACAACAGCAACAGCCGGCTCGACCTGCTGCAGCAGCAGCCGGCCGGAGCGGCACCCGCCGCTGCCGCTGGTCCGGCCCGGGTGAACAATGTTCAGAATGACCGCCGCTTCGAGCATCGCAAGATTCCCCTCGACCGCGAAGTGGCCTCCCTGGCGGCGGGAGATTTCAACGGCGATGGACGGCGCGACCTGGCGTGGTTCGCCTCACCCGATCAACTGACGGTGGCCTACCAGTCGGCCCAGGCCGACTTCACCGAGCGGCAGCGGCTGCGGCTGCCCGACGTTCAGCCCGCCCAATGGGTGCTGGCCGCGGGAGACCTGAACGGCGACCAGCGCGACGACCTGGTGGTGCTGGGGAAGCACGATACCTACCTGATTGCCCAGACGGCGCAGGGGACGCTGGCCAGTCCGCAGCGGCTGATGAATACCACCGAGAACCTGGGGCTGGCCCAGGTGGC
>CAIOTJ010000046.1 GCA_903861195.1 uncultured Planctomycetaceae bacterium
AGTTCGACCTGGACGGTCCGTTCGGCGGGGAGCTCGGCGGCACACGTCACAGCGGGAGTGAATCTCCCCAGAAACAAACCGAGGCCGAGCCCCATCGAGGTTGCGAGACGCGACGAATGACCGGGCAGCGAGGCGTTGAGGCAGAACATCACAAAACCTGCACAATGGCGAATCTGGGAAGGAGACCGGGCAAGCAGAGCAAGCGGCGTTGACCGGGACACACCCTCAGTCTGTGGAACTCTGGTGGGCCGGGCAAGGGGAGTGGGACTTCGAGTGCGACAGACACAAATCGTTCTCACGATGCTTCAGCGTTCGCTGTTTACCCCATCCGCAGCGCTCCGGTATAGTCCCGCCCCTCGTTCCCCAGCACCCCATTCCGTGGTGTGCCATCTTCTCCCCCCGGAGTGCAACATGCCCGAAACGCGTCACGAGTTGGCGATTGGTGAATCGATTGTCATCGACGACTACCTGCTGACGGTGGAGGACATTCGGGGAGAGGAAGTGGTGTTCCGGATGGAACGCATTCCCAACGGGCAAGCGACAAGCGATGCGAGTCTGGCGTCCGAAACGGCGTGGGAACCGGAGGCCGGTCTGGCCGCGGGCGATGCGCTCGCTGGGGACAGGCTTGGGGAGGTCCGCCCCGACAAGACCGATCTTTCCGCCGGGCGATCTGCGGCGCGGTTTCGCCCCCGCTGAGTGATCGCTGGGGCGACGTGGTGCTGGCACGATCAAGCCGGTGCCGCTGAGGCGAAGGATCGCTGGCTGCGAAACAGCGCGGAAGGTGCGGGTTGCACCGATCACTTCGTGCGGGGGGCCAGTCCTGGAAAACGCTTCCATGGACAGGACGGGGTCACTCGACGGTCAGCACCGCCAGACGGACCTTCACCGTGAGCTCTTGTCCTTCGCGCAGCACTTTCAACGCCAGCTCATCGCCCGCTTTGAGTTGATCGATCACCCGGTACAGGTCGGCCGAGTTGGTCACGAGGCGCTCGTTCGCCGCGACAATCAGGTCTCCGGGCACAATCTGTCCGGTGGGCAGACGCGCGCTGGGGCGCAGGCCGGCTTCGGCTGCCGGTCCCTTCGGATCCAACTCGCGGATCATGACTCCCTGCAGACCCAGGCGAGCGATGGTCTGATCGGGAATGATTCGAATGCCGATGCCAATCCGCTCGATCTTTCCGGTGCGGATCAGTTGGGGAACAATCCGGCGGACGGTGTCGATGGGGATGGCGAAACCAATCCCCGCGCTCACCCCGGTCGGGCTGCGGATCTGCGAATTGACTCCAATCACCAGCCCGGCACTGTCGAGCAGCGGACCACCGGAATTGCCTGGATTGATCGCCGCGTCGGTCTGGATGGCACCCTGAATGGGACGGTTCGTGAGCGCGGTGATCTCGCGACCCAACCCGCTGATCACTCCGGTGGTGAGGGTCTGGTCGAGTTCGAACGGGCTGCCGATCGCCAGCACCTTCTGCCCGGGCAAGAGTCCCGCCGAGGTTCCCAGGGGCGCCGGCGTGAGTTGATTCGCGGGGGCCTCGATCTTCAGCACCGCAAGGTCCTGGTCGGGGGCGATGCCCACCACCCGGGCTGACAGAGGGCGGGTCCAATCGGACAGGGTGACCCGGAACTCATCTCCCCGGGAGAGGACATGGTAATTGGTGACGATATAGCCCTGATCGTCCCACAAAAAGCCCGATCCGGTCCCCTGGGGAATGGCCGTTTCGTCGAGCCCCAACCGGTCGCGCTGTGCGGCCAGGCTCGTGATGTTCACCACCGAGGGGGCCACCTTGCGGTAAATGTCGATGTTTTCCAGCTCTTCCGGACGCAGGTCTCCCCGGGGAATGACCGGCGGCGGAACGGCGAGCGGATTGTGCAGCGGGCCAAAGCCCCCCGCGCGTCCGCGCCAGACCAGCAGAATCACCAACAGCAGCAGAATGTGCACCAGCCAATGCAGGCTGGCTCCGCGCTGGTCGGTGGTGGCGGGGGACTCGCGAGTCATGGAGTGCCCACGACAAAAGACTAGGGAAGTTTGGCGAGCGCGGCGTTGAGATCGTCAACGGCCCGTTGAAACCGCGCCTGGATCTTCTCGGGCAGTTCGGGAAACTCCTTCACGAACTGTCGGTCGATCGCCTGGGCGAATTTCTCCAGAGCCGAGGTCATCTTGCGGGCCAGTTGCTCGGTGCTGGGACGCTCGGCCGGGGCCTTGCCGGAGGCGGCCGTCGCCCCCGTCTTGAACGGAGTATATTCCCCTTCCTGCCCGGTTTCACGCGCTTGACCGACCACTGTGGCCTGACGTTCACCCGCCCATTCCGAGGCTTCGCCGACACCCGCCTCCGCGGAGCCCCCCTCCGAAGGCACCGCCACCACGTGCGCTGCCGCAGGATGCAGTTGCAGCACGTCGTCGAACGACTCCAGCGAAAGGTCTTCGCCCCGACGGGCCCGCCGCCACGCCCGCATCTCGGCCACGGTGCTGTGGGTTTCGACGGCCCAATCGAGGCATTCGCGGGCGTCGTCCCAAGTGACCGCACAGTAGAAATGCGACCACTTCAACGGGGGGAAATCATCACGCAGCGTGTGGAAAGTCTCCCAGACCCGACGCCGCTGATAGACCTGGTCGGGCGAGAGCCCCACCAGGTTGGCGAAATCGGCGTCCGTTCGACCACGGGCATACCGCTCGGTCCACTTGGCGGCACATTCTCCCACAATCCAGTTCGACTGGAAGACCGCCTCCTGAGCTGTGGTGATCAGTTGTTCTTCAGTTTCTTGAACTTCGAGCGGCTGGGGTGTGTCCGTCATGCTGCCGATGCGTGGATGAGTGCGAAGAGTCAGAGTTTGAATCGTACTACCGGGAGGGGGGATTCTCCATGTTTCAGACCGGGTGGGGACAGGTTGTGGGCAACCTCGGGAGCCAAGAAAAGCTCAACTTCACCAGGCCGAAAGGCCGAAATAAATGGCGTCCCGGGGAAAACGGTTCAACCGCTTCAAACCCCTTGACCGTTAAAGTCGAGTCGGCTAAAATGCCGGTTCGTTAGTTCAGGAACGTGTTCTGAGCTGCGTTGTGTTGGGCCCCGTAGCCAAGTGGCTAAGGCAGCGGATTGCAAATCCGCCATCATCGGTTCGACTCCGATCGGGGCCTCTTTGATTTGTGGCAGTCAACGATTTGTGGCTGCCCGTTCTGGCTTCAGCACCCCGGCTGCTCTGTGGAGAGCGGCCGGGGTGTTTTTTTTGCCCATCGAATCCACTGGCTTCCGATCCCCGGATCTCCAGGGGGCAGGGGGGGCGAGATCGATTGCCGCTAAGACACTCAGGGGGTTGCTGCGTTCGCGCTGCGGGGGGCCTGATCGCGGCTTCGTGCTGGGGCAAGGGGAACCAGACTTCTACCTCGCGGTATCGTGGCCTTGAGTCGCGTGACCCCTACCACTGATTGGCCAAATCCCACATGGTCTGGACCGACTCGCTTGCGGCCGCCAGCAGTTCCTCCACCGGTTCGGGCCAGGAGACGCCGGTTGGCTGCACCAGGACCAGTGCATGCTGAACGGATGGTGAGGTTGTCCCGGGAATCGTGGCCTCAGACGTCTCGCCATCGAGATAATGCGGGATCCCCACCGAGTCGTTGAAGACCGAGGGCCAGCCCGGCAGAACGAGGCTGGTCAGGTTGTGCACCATGCCGACCAGCGGCTTCACAATCGGAGGCCGGGAGGTCACACGGTCGGCCTCTCCGCCATTCCCTGTCTCGAGGGGGGGGCCACTCACGAGTCGTCGTTCGCTGGGCAGGTCGAACCTGCCTGACAGTTGGGTGGCCCGCGTGACGACTTCGAGTGGATTTTTCTGGGCCGGGAGGCCAGCCACTTCCTCCGTTCCCGTCAAAGTCACTCGCTGCGGGTTGCCCGAGCCAGGTCGAGGGAGCCAGCGACTCCCCCACACCAGGCAGACGGTCGTCAGGCAGACCGCTGCCAGAACATACTGTCGGACAGGCCCTCGATGGGTCGGTCTGCGGTGCGAGACTGCCCCGGTTTTCTGGAGGCGGGCGGTCGAATTGTCCGAGAGTCGCCGGCGAACCGCCTGAGAAGAGCCGACCTGCAACTCGGCGACTACCCGGTCAGCCAAGGCGTGGTGTGGACGAGCGGCATTGTTCGCTGGCAGGGGCCCCGAACTGTGGTCAATCGCCCGTTCCAGAGTTTCCCAGGCCTGCTGCCAGGCCTGGCAGCGGGGACACTCGGCCAGATGAGCCCGCAGGTGGGCTGGATCGGTCCCCGCCCCCACGTCCAGCCGCCGGTGCCAGTGCTGATCAAACTCGGTGCAGTTCATCGGGGTGGACCAGAACTTGGTTCTGTGGCGTCCTGCTCCGCAGGGGCCTGGTCGTGATCCATGGCGGAGCCAGAGAATGACTTCGGGGACGATTCCCTTGGGAGATCAGTCTGGGGGGAGGGGTATTCCCGGGGGCCCAAGCCGCGTTCGGCAAGGTGGACCGCCAGTTGACGACGCGCCCGGTGCAGCCAGGTTTTCACAGTTCCCACCGGGCAATTGCAGATCTCGGCAATTTCGGGCAGGCTGAGTTGCTGGTGATGGTACAGTACGAAGCTGATGCGGTACTGCTCCCGCAGAATCCCCAGGGCCAGTTCGAGTTCTTCCGCCAATTCGTGGTCGCTCGCAGGGGGCCGGTCAGCCACCTGGTGAGCCAATTCCGCTGCCAGATCACGATTGCGGCGGAGGGACAGGGCAGTCCGGCAGCGATTGACGGCGATCCGCAGGATCCACGGCTGCAGCGGACGCTGCTGATCGAACCGGGACAGACTTCGCAGGGCCCGGACGAGCGTTTCCTGAGACACATCCTCGGCATCCTGGCGATGGGCCAGAATCCTGAGGGAGACGCCGAGAACCAGCCCTTGGAACCGACCAACGAATTCCCGGACAGCCAAGTTGTCTCCCGCCAGACAGCGTTCGATCAGCAGGGCTTCACTCCACTCGGAACAGGCTGAGACAGCGAGGGGAGAATCCATCAGCGAGCCGGAAGTGCGATGTGGTGGGGCTGATCACATGAGAGGAGCACCGCAACAGGCTCCAAAGCGGTCAAAGTCTGCGGTGCGCGGGTCAATTCGTCCGGATGCACTCCCGGACCAGTGTCCGGGCAGCCTTGAAGGCGTGCTTGATGGTGAAGACCCGGGCGGCAATCTGGTCTTCAGTGAAGTACACCCCTGCAGGACTATGGGGGAGTCCGGCCAGGTTCATCGTCAGCGGCAGCAGATCGATGAATTCCCGGTAGTTGCGTTGAAGATCGGTTGGATCGGCCACAGGTTCACCCGCGTTGCGGAAGGAGAAACAGCGCCTGGCGGGGGCCAACTCGCCCCCGGCTTGTTCAGCGCTTCAGTCGCTGATTGCGGATGATATCCGCTGCGGCCTCAGAAGGCTTGCGTGCCGGGGGGGCGTTGGGATCGGCGGGAGCCGCTGGCGGGGGAGCGGGGGGGGCCTTGGCACCCGTGCTCTCCGGGTCGGGCAGGACCATTGGCGGGGCCTCGGCCATCATCTTCTTCCGCTTTTCGGCGGCCGATTCCTCTTCGGGCGCGGCGGGCTCCGCCGCCACAGCCACACCGGGGACGGGATAACCGGGCACCATTCCCGGCATCGAGTAGCCGGCGGGGTATCCCGGCATGGGATACTGCGGGGGGTACATCGCCGGGTAGGCGGGCATGCCATATCCCGGAGGATATCCCGGCAGGCCATAACCCTGGGGGGGCATCCCGTAGCCCGCAGGGGGATAACCCGGGGCGGTCGGAAACATTCCCGGGGCGGTCCCCGTCAGGTCGGTGGGCAGGGTGGTGGAAGTATCGGCCGCGGCGAAGACCACGGTGTCGGACGCGGGGGAAATGGCGGGCATTTCGCTGGTCTGATCCCCCGCGGATTCCGAAGGTTCGAGAGTCGAAATCAAATCCGACAATTCCGACGACGCCGGGACGGTCGGGATCGATTCCGAAGACTTGGGAGCACCCTGTCGAATGAGGATCTCAAAGGTGAGTTTACCCACCGAGATGCGATCGCCCGACTTCAGGGTGACAGGTGACTCAATGCGGGTTCCGTTGACATAAGTTCCATTGGTGCTCCCCAGGTCCCGCAGGCGAACTGAGAATTCATCGATGGAAAAGACACAATGATGTCGGGAAATCAAGTCGCTGTTGGGACGCAGGTGGCAGTCCTGCTCGCGGCCGATGAGAAATTGCTTGACCGGCACCGGAATCGTTTTACCGGCCTGTCTCCCCTCCAACACTTTCAAATCAACCTTCAGCATGTTGCTGAAACTCCTCGAAGAGAGAGCTCAATTCAGAATCACCGGTCGGGAATCATTTCTCGATCTCAACCTGAGTGACACATCGCCAGAAATCTCAACCCGCCGCGGTTCGAGACCCCAACAGTCTTCGCAATGCGGACGTAGGAAAACTCAACACAGAGAGCCTGGTTTTTGGGAGGTGAGGGCAGACCTCCCAGGCAACCTTCTGACAGACTGACTCCGCACAGGCCGCCATCTCCCCGGACCGTTTTCCAAACATCACATCAACACGCTGCAGTCCGCGACAACCACTTCGGAAAATCCCTCGGGAGCTGCGTCTTCTCGGGGAACCGAGAATAACTCAAGCTCCAGGCTCGAATTTAAGTTGCCTGGCAATCCAGTTTTCAATCCCGGCGACGAACGCCTGGCTTGATCAGATCACTCCGCATCCGACCGACATCCGGCTGCGGTCCCCTTCCACTCCAGAGGTATGGGCCCCGCCAGATGTGGACGGGGGTTTAGTTCGCGGTGTTTTCTTTCCAATTCCCGGACGGTGCCGGAACTTCGGATTTTCTCGTAAAACCCCGCGATTCTTCCAGTTTCAGAGTACCACCCACGGCGAGACCTGTCAAATCGTCTGATTTTGGATAGCATGCTGCGTCATGTCGTACCGGACATTCAAACGCCTCTTGGGTGAGACCAGCCTCGAACGGAAATGCCGGTTTCTGTTCGGGGGGGGATTGTTGTTGCTTGTTTCGGGCAGCTTTTATCTCTACTACCGCATGACTTCGGGGCTCGTGCTGGATCAGAATCTGCTGACGGGGCGGATGATGATTCAACCGATCGTCCAGCGGCACCACTGGACGCATATCAGCCTTCCCACGAAAGACTTCCGCGAGACCGACGATTCCCTGTGGGACGCTCTGCTTCCTCCGGAACTTCATCTCGAGACGAACGACCGCTTCCACTGGTCTCTCTTTCGGGCCGATACGGTCAATTCCGAGAAGATTCCCAGCGACCAGGCCGATTTCACCCAACTCGACCTGTTGGAGGTCAATCCCGACCTGCGCGAGACCTATCGCATCGTCCGCAACAAGGAGGGACGCCGCGAAATGCGCTACTATGGGGCCGTCCGGGCCAGCCAGGTCTGCCTCGAGTGCCACTACCACAGCACGATCGGCACCAAGCAGGTGGAGGAGGGGACACTGTTGGGGATGGCGGCCATTGTGCTGCCCCTCTCGAAGAATGACCGCTCCCTCGCCTGGAACAACGCCGTCCTGCTGTCGACCGCCATTGTCACCGTCTTTCTGGCGATGACCGCCTCGTGGGCGATTGTCCGCTATGTGATTGTCAAACCGGTCGAACACCTGCGGGAAGTGAGCGACTCGATCTCCCGTGGGCAGTTGGACCGGCGGGCCGAGATCCGCACGGGCGATGAGTTCGAGGAACTCAGCCAGGCGTTCAATCGGATGTTGCGGCACCTGGTGACTGTGCAGGAGGAATTGCGGCAGGTCAACACCGAGCTCGACTCGAAGGTCGATCAGTTGGCCCGCGCCAATCTGCAGCTGTATGAGCTGAACAATCTGAAGAATGACTTCATGGCCACCATGACGCATGAGCTGCGAACCCCGCTCAACAGCATTCTGGGGTTCAGCGACGTTCTGGCTGGGGCCGACAATCTGACCGAGCGACAACAGCGCTACGTCCGTAACATCCAGACCTCCGGCAAGGACCTGCTGACTCTCATCAACGACATTCTCGACCTCGCCAAAATCGAGGCGGGAAAGATGGACCTGCACATTGTCGAATTCACCGTGGGCGACCTGCTGGAACGGCTGGCCTCGATGATGCGCCCCCTGGCCGAACGCAAGAACATCGAGCTGACCACCGAGTGCGATCCGGCGATTCCCGTGCTGTCGCAGGATCCCGGAAAGCTCCAGCAGATCGTCTATAACCTGCTCTCGAACGCCGTGAAATTCACCCCCGAGGGGGGCCGGGTCCAGGTGCTGGCGCTGCTGGCGGCCAATCCCGAGCAGATCGAACTGGTGGTGGAAGACACGGGGGTGGGCATTCCACTGGAGGACCAGGATTCGATTTTTGAGAAGTTCCGTCAGGGGAACACTACGCCGGGGGGCCAATCGACTTCATTGACCCGGGAATATGCCGGGACCGGGCTGGGACTCTCAATTGTGAAGGAACTGAGCAAGCTGCTGGGAGGCGAGGTGATCCTGCGGAGTGAATTGGGGAAGGGAAGCCGATTCAGCGTGATTCTGCCCATCGTGCTGAAGTCGCAGCCGCGGCTGCTGTCGGAAGTGATTGCCCGGCCGCCGGAGCCCGGGCGGGGTGGTCTGACCGAACGGGTCACCCCCCGACCCCCCACCACCTCCACCTGAGAGCCCCCCGTCCGTACCTCTGGAACTGTCAACCTCCCTCAGGCAAAAAACCAGACATTTCACCGACAGGTTTTCCAGCCTGTCGGTGAAAAAAGCGTGGTCGAAGAGAAGTGTGCGGCCTGCGGCCTGTGGGGAACGGGGAAGCGACGGGTGGGCCGGAGGTGGGGACCGCGGGTTTTGACTGACAAATTTTCAAATTTGTCGTACGGTCCGCGGGCGGCTGCCCTGTCCATTTTTCTACTCTCGACGGCTCGACTGCTCGACTCTCTCGGCCGCAGGCCGTTCGAGCGGCAGGACGTGCGTTTGCAGCCAGGCGTCGAGCTCTTCCCGTCGGAACACTCCGGTGGTAGCCCCTGGCTGCCGTACGCAGCTCGCCCCCAGCGCACTCCCCCGCAGCAGGCACTCGGTCGCGGGGCACCCCTCCAGCAGTCCTGAAATATACCCCGCGGCGAAGGCATCTCCGCTGCCTGTCCCGTCGACATACTCGACCGGGTAAATTCCTCCACGCCAGAGCTGGTCGTCGGCCAGTAGCACGGAACCGTCCCGGCCGCAGGTGATCACCACCGTCCCGGCTCCCGCCCCCCGAAACTGTCGGGCCTGCGCCACCGGGTCGGACAGGCCGGTGATCAATTCACCCTCATCGTGATTGGGCAGGAACACATCCACGAAAGGCAACACCTGCTGCAAGACCGGCCAGGTTCCCCGCGGATCGGGAATGACCACGTCCAACACGGTGATCAATCCCGCCTGCCGGGCCGCCTGAAACAACCGGGTGACCCGTTCGCCAGTCAATCCCGGCATCAGGAACAACCCCCCGAGGTAAAGCACTTTCGCCCGCGGCAACAGGTCGGCCGCCAGCTCTTCTCCAGTGAAGGCCGCATTGGCCCCGAACGTGTGGATGAACCGCCGGTCCTCCCCGCGCACATTCACCACCAGTGTCGCGCTGGTCTGGTGCCCTGGGGTGGCCAGCACCCGCGAGGTGTCGACCCCCGCCGTCCGCAGGCTCTCCCGGACGAAGTTTCCCGCGGGGTCAGCCCCCACCCGGCCGACCACAGCCGAGCGCAGGCCCAGCCGTGCGAGATCGGCCGCCACGTTCGAGGCGCAGCCTCCAATGGCCCACGAAATGCCCGGCGTCATCACCAGCGCCCCGGCTGCGGGCAGCTTCTCGATGGGCTCACAGATGAAATCGGCCACGATGATGCCCGCACACCACACATCGAGGGGGGGCTCGGCCAAACGGGGAGTGCCGGTCATGCGGCCCCCCGCAAGATTTCGAACAGGTAGTCGAGCACTCCCTGGGGATCGATCTCCTGCACCACATCGGTATTGGCCCGGCGGGCGAATTCCCGGCGCCGGTCGGCCACGATCGCGCCCCGCGTCAAGTCGCCGGTGGTCTCGACTGACACCGGCAGCGGCGTCTCGCGGGCCAGACTGGGGCGCGACAACACCGCCAGAGCGGCCACCTCGGCCAGTCCAATCTGCTCGCAACCCAACCCCTGGCGATGCATGCGAAACGAAACCGGCAGCAGTTTCCCCAGAAAGGAGGTGGCCGGGCTGTCGATCTGAGTGATCTTCGCCAGATGATCGAGCGTCAGCGCGACCCCCTCGGTGGCATCGAGCGGCACCAAGGTCTTGGGATGCCGGCTGCC
>CAIOTJ010000047.1 GCA_903861195.1 uncultured Planctomycetaceae bacterium
ACCTGCTCCCCTTTCCTCAACCAACCCTTTCTGTGACTCGGTAAAACCCCAACTCCATAAACTAAGCAGCCCCGCCCCGCGGCAAAACGGGAACGGAGCGTGCAAAGTAGGGTTCGATTTGTCTCGACCTTATTTTCGCGTATCCGGGGCGCAATTGCAACCATCCAGAAGGCAAACTGGACGGACTGCTGGCGCCCTTCTTTTATCCGCGGTGCAGGGCTCACACAGCCCCAATGCAGTACATAAACGACGACTCCTCCTCTCTGTCTTCCTTCCTCCCTCCCTTCGATCTGGGAGGCAAAGACGACGGCCACAATTCAGGGATCTTCAACCGCGCACTGCTCTGCCGGCGACGCGGCTTTGATGCCCCGACAACCGAACACATCCTGACCGACTGGTGTGCTCAAAACCGGCACGCATTCACACCAGGGCACGCACCCACGCCCGCGGACATTCAACGCGCTGCTCGACGTGCCTGCGACCGGCGCCCCCGCGGCACTGAGTGGGCCTACAACCGCACCAACCCTTCGCGGACATTGCCAGCAAGACCACCCAAGCCGGCTGAACTCCGCGGGGAAGGCGAGGTCGTGGTACTGCTTGAACATATCTGGGGCGGCTACGACCTAAACGACCTGATTCTGGAAGGGACGCATGACCCGGCGTGTTTCCGCATGAGTCACATCTACCGCCCCGATGAGCTGGTGTGCAGAGGCTGGACGACCACCAAAGCCGACGGCTCTGAAGTTCCTCACTACCGCACAATCCGCGGCATACCCCCGACCTATCCGCTTGACGCTGACGACGACCACACGCCCCCGGAATTCATCGTGCCGAATCCCATGATCGCTGCGCAGGGACGAACACAGGAAGGGCACTGGGGCGCCCGCACTAAGAACAACGCGTGCCATCCTGACGACCGGCGGTTCCTGGTCGTGGAGTTTGACTCGGAGAAAAACGCGGACGGGATTTGTCTGCCGATTCCCAAAGACTCCCAAGCCCGGCGCCTGCGGTTCCTCAACACTGGCGACCCGCATCTACTTATGGTCGTGGATTCTGGGAACCGATCAATTCACGGCTGGTTTGATGTCTCACGCACCGAACTAACCGCACGGCAACGCTGGTGGCAGTTAGCAATGGCGCTCGGAGCTGACCCTGCCGGTGAGCGGACCTATCAAGGGTTCCGATACCCCAACGGGCGGCGCAAGACCGGGAAGATTCAAGAAGTGATCTACTACGCACCTCGACCGCGGTTCAAACCGGTCGTGGCCGGCGCTGCTCACGTCAACTTCAACGGGGAGGCTCTCTAGCCATGACGTACACTCCGAAACCCCAAGACGGCGGCGAGCAAGACGGCGATAAAACGCCCGTCAAAAAGGGTCTGTCCAAAGCTCGGGCAATCCTGGACTCGGGTGACCTGGTTGAAATACCCGCCAACATCGTGGCAATGCCCCCCGGTGAGGTTCCTGCATCGACGGCGGCGAAAAAAGCACGGCCCCGCGTGACTCCCCCTAGCGCGAAGTTTGCGGACGACGTGCCTGGTGCGGAACTGATTGAGTTTGGGTTCCAGCGGGGCGCAATGGGGCAGTGCGTACCCTGCTTGGACGGCGTTTGCCGGGTGTTGGAAAAACACTCACGTTGGGCTGGGAAAATTGTCTACGACACGTTTCTGGAGAAGGTGCAATACATCGAGGACGACGGAACGTCCACAGCCTGGACAGACCACCACACGGGATGGCTGACTCGGTGGATTCAAGCGGTGTTCGAGCTCCCGACCCTCGGCACCGAACGCGTCCACGAAGCTGTGCTGTTAGTAGCTCAAGGACAGCCTAGAAACGCCCTTAAAACGTGGCTCGAATCCTTGCAATGGGACGGCGCCCCTCGACTCCGCGACGCCCTCACACGCGGCTTTGGGGCGGCCGAAAACGACTACACGCAAGCCGTGAGTGAGTGCTGGTTCAAATCTCTAGTTGCTCGGGCTCTGAGGCCAGGCTGTAAGGTGGATACGATGCCGGTGTTTGAAGGCGGCCAGGGCATTGGCAAATCAACCGCAATGGCGATCCTTGGCGGCGAGTGGTTCAGTGAAATGCACGAGGACTTCGGCAGCAAAGACTTCGTCCTCTCCCTCAAAGGCAAGTGGCTGGTTGAAGTTGCCGAGATGCACGCGTTCGGAAAGACCGACGTGGACAGGCTCAAGGGCATCCTGAGCACGGCAACCGACCGCATCCGACGCCCCTACGGCCGGATGACCGAGGAACACCCGCGGCAAAGCGTGTTTGCCGGGACCACCAACCGCGACGACTGGCAACAAGATGACACTGGCGCCCGGCGGTTCTGGCCGGTGCGTTGCGGCAACATCGACCTGGACTGGCTACGGGAAAACAGAGGCCAGTTGTTTGCCGAGGCCGTGGCACGCTTCAAAGCCGGCGAAGACTGGTGGAGCGTCCCGGCTGCTCAAGCTGCCGCGGAAGCTGACCGGCGTCGTATCGAAGACCCGTGGGGCGTGACAATTTCAGCGTGGCTCGTACCTAGGCGGGATTACTCAACCAATGACATCCTGACTGGGGCGTGTCGCGTGGAGACGAAAGACCTCACCGACAGGAATGCCAAGCGCGTTTCTAGGATCATGCGGTTGCTCGGTTGGGTTCAAAACCCCAAGCGCGACGGCTGCAAAATAACCCGGCGCTGGCAAAGCAACGTGCTGGACCAGTAAAAAGTGTTACACGTGTTGTTACACGTTGTTACACGTTTTGTTACACCTGCAACCCCCTCGGGCTAAGCACTGTTACACGTGTTACACCTAAAAACCTTCAACATCTCTAAAAAGCTACAGCAAGGGCGGTGGCAGTAGGGCAGTAGTGACAGTATGGGGAGAGATGTTGGGCGTTTTTAGGTGTAAACGTGTAACACTGTTGACGCTGAGAAACTTAAACGTGCAACAAGACGCGCTACGACGTGTAACACGTGTAACAAAAAACACGCCCTAAGTGGTACCCAAGTGGTACCGAAACCCCCTCCAACAGAGTAAAACCTGCTGATTGCTAAGGAGCAGGCCAGCAAGCCCCCCCCGGATTGGGAACCCTCTAAAACGAGGCCGAATCGGGGTGATTAAGGGGACGCGCCACCCTTTTTCGTGCGATCGCAAAAAAACCACCTGACCGGACCCCGACCAACCCCCTGGGACTCCGACTTCCTCAACATCAAGATCATGACCCTCGCTGACTTCTTCCAAGTAACTGACCGGACCCTCCGACGCTGGCAACAAGACGGCGCTGACACTCAAAGCGCCCGCGGCCTGCTGCGATACCTTCGCGAGCTCGAGCGCCCCGCCCCCGGCGTAGAGGCGAGGCTGGCTGACGCGGACGTGGAACTGGACCTCGAAGACCTGCTGGACGGTCTCCGCCCCCCGGCTATCTCCAAGACGACCCCCAAGTCTGAACTGGTGGCTCTGCGAGTCAAAAAGCTGCAAGCGCAGATCCAGATGCTCGACCTCCGGATCGGAGAAGAAAACGGAACGCTCCTGCGAGTGGACGCTGTGGTAGCTGCAAGCACGCGGTGGGCGGTGGAGCGGTGTGCAGAACTGGACGTGATGGTAGGAGACATGCCAGGGCAGCTGGCCGGCCTCCCTGAAGCTGACGTGAGGCGGATTCTGGCCGGCCGGATCGAACATCTAAAACGGACCGCAAAAGAAGGCTTTGCCAAGCTGGATGCTGACGCGTACGGCAGCCCGCGGACGAGACTTGGCAGGAGGCTGTGACACGGCAAAAAGGTGGGCATGGAACTGTATGTTCGAGTCCCCTCCCCTGCTGGAAGCCCCTTGGAATGGTGATCCGCACTGTTTGCGCACCCGCCAAAACGGCAAAGTCATAAACATAGTCATAAACGCGACCCCAAAACCGGCGGCAATTCCCCGACCGGCGGCTGCACCGAATTTCCACCCTTTTCCCCACAGCGACCTACCTGTAGTTTTCCAGCGTGAGACAACCACAACATATAGCGGCCGACGCAGATTTACTTGTGAAAACTTCTCTTGGTATGGGACTCCCTCAAGCAATCGAAACGCCCGGACAAGCTGCGACCCGAATGGGCGTGACAACCCGGACCATCAACCGGCGTATCCGCACTGGGCTGCTGGTAGCAACTCGACTGCCTGCACCTGGGCGGAATGGGTTCATCAACCTGCTCCCCTTTCCTCAACCAACCCTTTCTGTGACTCGGTAAAACCCCAACTCCATAAACTAAGCAGCCCCGCCCCGCGGCAAAACGGGAACGGAGCGTGCAAAGTAGGGTTCGATTTGTCTCGACCTTATTTTCGCG
>CAIOTJ010000048.1 GCA_903861195.1 uncultured Planctomycetaceae bacterium
CCAAGCCGGTCACACACTTCGCATTCGTCCACTTAATTCAGCGACTTTGTACTCCTGTTCAGAATGCGGCTGTCGGTCATGGCAGTTGCTCTCGGATGTCTTGTTGCTGTTCCTCCCCTCATCCGTCCGACTTTTCCGCTGCTGGAGTTCTGGGTTATGCGCTTCTCTCCGTTCCGGGATTTCATCGCCAATGTGGTCCTCAACACCGGTCGGGCAGGATGGTTGCAGGCTGACCGCAAAATGATTCGGAAGTCCCTGAAGAGAACCCGCCCTGGGGCCATGGCTCCCGCCCAAATTCTCGAAAGCCGGGCGATGCTGGCTGGCCCCCAACTGGTCAGCGTGGTCCCCAACACGGGCGGTTTCCTGGCCGATGGCCAAACATTGACCGAAGCCCCTCGGGAACTCACGATCACACTCAGTCCGGGGGCGGCACTGGACTCCACCACGGTGGCCGACAGTATTTCCGTCCGCACGATTGGTGCCGACGGGGCCTGGGGGACTGCCGATGACGTCGCCGTCCCCCTCGGCTACGTGGGTATTGGGCCCCTGTCAAACCAGATGACAGTCCGCTTCGCCGAATCGCTGCTGGTCGACCAGTACCGCCTGACCATCGCGGGCAGTCTGCTCAACGTGGATGGCGACGCCTTCAACAACGGTGTCGCCCGGAACCTCGATTTTCGTGTCGATTTCGGCGGCCAGGTGGTCTCCGTGGTTCCCCAACCGGTCATCCGCTCTGTCTCCCTCTCGGCCTTCGATGTTTCCAGACTGCGCGGGGGAGACACCATCTCGATTGATGGAGGCGCGGGTCCGGTGACCTTCGAGTTCGTCAACACGCAGGCGGGGGGAACCGTCCGTCCGGGCAATATTGCTGTCGGCTTCACACCCAGCCAATCCTCTTCTCAGGTCGCAACCACCTTTTTGAGCCGACTGAATCAGTCGTCGCTCGGGGCCGTTTCGACACCGGCCCTCCGCCGACTGACCGCCACAGCGCTCTCCTCTTCCATCTCGCTGTCGTCTCCGTCGTTCACTCCCGTGGTTCGGATCCAGTCGTCACAGACTGGCGTCGTGACCGCGTCTGACGGTCCGCTCAGCCAGGCGACCGACGCCGTGATTGTCTATTTCAACCAGAACCCCCTGCGCGCTGCGGATGCCGAGAATCCTGGCTTCTACCAGATCTCCAATGTGGCGGACGGGCTGCCGCGACTTCCGCAGAGTGTTTCCTACAGCGCGTCGGGGAACAATGCGGTCTTGAAGTTCGCGGCTCCTCTTTCCCAGGCCACCTACCGGCTGACCGTGGGGGCCCCCCTGTCGGTCGATGAGACCCTGGCCCAGGCGGCCAACCTGGGGACACTCTACTCCAACACCGGCACCCCCACACTGGCGGGCTTTCTGGGAGATCGCGGGGGGGTCAGCAACGACAGCCGCGATTACGACCTCTATGCCTTCTCGACCGGATCCGCGCCCACCGCGGGCACCGTGAACCTGTTGCAGGCCGACGCGAGCTTCACGAGTGGATTGACCTTCCGAATCTTCCGGGAAGACGGAACGGTTGTTGCGACATCCACTGTCTCGGCCGGGGGGTTGTTCGCAATTCCCAGCCTGTTGGCTTCGACCCGGTACTTCCTGGGGATCTCGGCGGGCGGCAACACGGACTACAACCCGGTGACGGGGACCTCGAGCACTCCCGGTGTTGGTCTGGGGGCGTACAAGGTACAGATCGGGCTCGCCGCCAGCCTGACCGAGAACGGCGACACCTCCAGTTTTGCCCTCTCCACAGCGCTCGGTCAACTGGGAACGGCCGGCTTCACCATCAGCGGCAGCATCACTCCGCCAGGGACCGTGGCGTTCCCCCCAGAACCGGGCGGCAATGACGAGCCGGGGCACCGGCAGATTCCGGTGGAAGGGGAATTCAACGACACCGACGACAATGGCCAGGCCCCCCGCGTCCCCACCACGATCCCCACCTTCCGCTACAACTTCCGGCTGATTTACGGTCAGGATCCGCAAGGGAACGATCTGTTCAATCAGATCACCGAGGCCCAGAAGCAGCGGGCGCGGGAGATCTTTGAGATCTACAGCCGCTACATGGGGGTGAAGTTCATCGAGACGGCCGAAGACGGGCTGATCGTGGCGTTTGGCGATCCCCGTGCGGTGATGCCCAACGTTCCGGAGGGGGCTGTGGGGGGAATTGCCGGCGCGAATGGAGACGGGCAGGAGATTGCCCTGATCAACGCCGCGATCGATTACTCAACCACCAGTGAGTTTGGAGAGTCTTTCTTCAACATCGCGATCCACGAGATTGCCCACAGTCTCGGATTTTCGCACAGTTACGACGCCCCTGGCGTGATGAGTGGTGGTGCCGAGTCGCTCAATCCCGGTGTCCCGCTGTGGAAAGGGACCGAGGCGGTTTATCCGGGCGATGTGAATCTGGCCGCGGCACAACGGATCTACAGCCCGTTTGGAACCGACATCAACCTGTATGGGTTCCGCCTGGATCGGGCCGGAACCTTCCGCGCGGAGACGATTGCACAGCGGTTGCGTGACTCTTCCGGAAACGCGGATCCCAGCTTGCTGGATGCCCAACTGTCGTTGTTCCAGGAGACCTACAGCACTGCCTCGGTCACGTCCGACTTCGGCACCAATCGGACGGTTTCGATTCGTCTCGCGGCCCGGCAGGCCGGTGTGGGAGGCAATTCCATCCAGGTGGCCGTCACTCGCAACGCCCTCGCGGCCGGTGCCCCGCCCACCGTCTCGGTGGTCGGGAACACCATCAATGTGGTCCTGAACACGAATGGGGGCACAACGGCCCTGCAACTGGTCAATGCGTTGAATTCCAGCCCGGCCGCCTCGGCCCTGATCACCGCCGAAATCTCGGCGGGGGTCGCGACCACCAACCTCGCGTTGGCCGCGACCGGCTATTCGCCGCTGCGGCTGACGGGGGGAGCGACCAATCGCACGCTGATCAGCCGGAATGACGACTACTTCGGCCGCGACTCACTGCTTTCGATCCCGTTGACCGCGGGGCAGTATTTCCTGGCGGTGAGCGCGAAGGGGAATTCCAGTTTCGATCCCGCTGTGTCGGGGACCGGATATGGCGGACGGACCGACGGAAGCTATCGCCTGCAGGTCAACTTCACCCCCGAGACGTCGGCGGGACAGTCGCTGCAGACCATGACCAGCGTTCCCTTCGACGGCGACCTCGATTCGAAGGCGGGCGGGACCTTCGAAAGTTGGTTCCAGGTGGCTCCCACAATCTTCGTCGACAAGCTCAACAGTGCCGACTGGGATCCCCAGGGGACCCTGGACCGTCCCTTCTCGACCATCTCGGCGGCGCTCTCTTCCGCCACGGCCGGGCAGATTGTGCGCATCGTCGGCAACTCGGGTCAGGATGGTCAGGCGGGATCGTTGGCCGACAACCGGTCCTATCTGATCGGGTTCGACACCTTGGGCAACGCGGCGGAAGATGGTGCCGATTTCATCGTCCCCAAAGACGTGACGGTGATGATCGATGCCGGTGCGATTTTGAAGCTGCGCGGGGCGATCATCGACGTGGGCAAGACGGTTCCCAACATCGACCGCAGTGGCGGGGTGTTGCAGGTGCTGGGCACTCCGGGCAACCAGGTGCAGTTCACATCGCTGGCGGATGACAGTGTGGGAGGTCGCAGCGATCCGAATGACTTCGTCGGTCCGGACAAGGGGCATTGGGGGGGCCTGGTCTTCCGGCAGACATCCGACTTCATCGGGCTGCCCGGACGCCAGGATGGCCGCGACTGGGCCGGCCGGGGCGTCTTCCTCAACTCGGTCAATCAGGCCCGGTTCCAATATGGCGGCGGGCAGGTCTTCGACGACTCGGTACTGCGGGTCTTCACGCCGATCCACATCGAGAACCTCGATGGCAAGGCGCCACGTTTTTCGCGGCCCAACATCTGGTTCAACACGATCACCAGCAGTGCCGACGCCGCGATCTCGGCCGAGCCGAACAGTTTCGCCAACACCGGGGACCGGTCGGGACCGCTGGTGCGTGGGAACACCGTAACCGGGAACAGCCTCAACGCGTTCTTCATCCGGGTGCGGACCGAGTTCGGCAACCCGATCGACACGCTGCAGTTGGCGGCACGCATCGACGACACCGACATCACGTATGTGCTGGCTGAGAATCTCATCATCGAAGGGGGCGCCGGCGGGGTGTTGATGCCCAATCCCTCCGATCGCTCGACTTGGGATGCCCGCGTGGCGGCCAGCCTGGTGCTCGATCCGGGAGTGGTGCTCAAGCTCTCGGGAGCGCGGATCGAGGCCCAGATTGGCGGTTCGCAACTGCTGGCGGAGGGAACCAGCGCCCGCCCCGTGGTGTTGACCTCGGTGCGGGATGACATGTACGGAGCGGGGGGAACCTTCGACACCGGGGCCGACAGCGACGCACCTGTCGCCCCGGGCGACTGGTCGGGTTTGTATTTCGCCCCGACTTCTTCGGGGTCGATCGATCAGGCGGTGATCAAGTACGGCGGCGGGATCTCGGCAGTGGCCGGGGATTTCGCGTCGTTCAATGTGGTTGAAATCCAGCAGGGCGACGTGCGGGTAGCCAACTCCCTGCTGGCCAACAACGCGGGCGGCGGAGGCTCGGGCGACCGCGATGGTCGGTTGACCAACTCCAATACAACGGTCTTCGTCCGTGGTGCCCAGCCGGTGCTGGTGAACAACACATTTGTCGACAATCTCGGCACGGCAATGAGCTTCAATGTCAATTCCTTGAATTCCCGCGAGGTGAATGACTGGGGTCGACAGACGGGGTTCATCAATGCACAGACCCAGTACAAAAACAACTTTGGTCCACTGATTGCCGGGAATCGCCTGGGGAACAACGCCATCAACGGAATTGATGTGCGAGGCGAGACAGTGACAACCGAGGTGATCTGGGATGACGCGGACATCGTGCACGTGGTGCGGGATGAGATCATCGAGGACATCAACCGGCATACGTTCGGCGGGATTCGCCTGCAGTCGGGGAATGAATCGAGTCTGGTGATCAAGCTGGCCGGTCCCAATGCGGGCTTTACCGTGACCGGAATTCCGCTCGACATCGAAGACCGGATCGGAGGAACCCTGCAGGTGATTGGGTCCGCCTCGTACCCAGTGGTCTTTACATCTCTCAATGACGACACCGTGGGGGCGGGCTTCCTCCCCAACGGGCTGCCTCAGGCTGATACCGACAATGATGGAGCTCTGACTCCGCCCCAGCCAGGTTCATGGCGAAGTGTCCGCCTGGACCGCTACAGCAATGACCGCAATGTGGCAGTGGCCCTTGAGTCGGAATTGACCACCCAGCCCCAGGAGCAAAACGGCACCTCCCCCACGGCCCAGTTCCTGGGCAGCCTGGCCGCCCCAGTCGCCTCTGACAATGCGATGGAAAAGAAGGGGGGGAACGACTACCAACCCTACGGCTATCAGGTGCACGGCGTGTTGGCCAACCCGGCCGATGTTGATGTTTACAGCTTCAGCGCCACTCGCGGCACCGAGGTCTGGATTGACATCTCGCGCACCTCGCAGTCGCTCGACACGGTCGTGGAACTGGTGGATGCCAACGGGACCGTGCTGGCCTCGTCGAATGATTCGCTCAATCCATCTGATCTCACCGGATCGGCGACGCCCCGCGGACTGATCAAGGACCCGCTTCTGGGAGGAGATTACTACACGCTCAATCCTCGGGATGCCGGGATGCGGGTCGTGCTCCCCGGCTCGGCCACCATCAACACCTATTTCGTGCGGGTTCGCAGCAACGGCGCTCTGACTTCGGGCATCTACAACCTGCAGTTGAGAATTCGGCAGGTCTATGAAGCTCCGGGTTCGACGATCCGGTACGCCGACATCCGCTACGCGACCAATGGCGTGGAGGTGCTGGGCCTGCCTGGCCGGTCGCCGCTGGGAGGGGAAGCGGGCGAAAACTCGTCCGGTTCTTCCAGCTTCGGCAATCCCAACCCGCTGGGCAACCTGCTGACCAGCGACATGAACACGCTGAGCGTCTCGGGTTCGCTGGCTGGGGCCACGCAGGTTGACTGGTACCGCTTCAAGACCGAGTATGACCTGATCCAGGCGATTGGCGGAGTGAATGGAGGGGACAAGACCTGGTCAACGATCTTCGACATCGACTATGCCGACGGACTGACACGAACCGATTCGGTGATCTCGGTCTTCGACGAAGATGGCAACCTCATCCTGATCGGCCGCGATTCCAACATCGCCGACGACCAGCCCGGTCCCACCCAGGGGAACGGGCTGACCGACATGTCCCGCGGGACGGTGGGCAAGCTCGATCCCTACATTGGATCGGTGCAGTTGCCGACCGGGGCGGCAACTGGAGTGGGCTACAACTACACTGTGGCAGTCTCTTCGAACAGCCAATTGCCGCAGGCCTTGAATGGTCAGTTCGTCGGGTTCGGAGCGAATGGATTGGTTCGTCTTGAGCCGGTCAATTCGGTCCGGCGCATCGTCGAAGATCACATCGGCTTCATCGGCCACCAGACGGGGATCCCCGGGCTGCCGGGTGGATCGAGCCAACTGGATCCCGTGGCTCCCGCACTCTTCCCCATTGCAACCGCGGCTGATCTGGCCGTCTCCGTCCGTCCTTACACCCTGCAGGATGTGGTGATGTTCGGTGTGGGCGGGGGCAACCTGGGGGCGGTCAATCCCGCAACCGGAACCGCTCTGTACGAACTTGGTGGATTCAACGGTGCCATCAAGATGCGTTCCGATGGTGTGCTCTATGGCTACCGCAGCCTTCCCGGTGCCGCCGACACGGTTGGTGAGTTGGTTCGTATCGATCCGGCCACCGGCACGATTCTGGCAACGGCCGGAACCGACTCGATTCCCAACTTCGACCCTGCCGCCGATCCCCCGGAACCTTGGGGACTCACTTCGGACACCATCAATTCGTTCGCCTTCCAGGGAGATTCCAGCAGCGGCTACACCGCGTTTCTCGCCGTGCAGGACACCGAGTCCGACGCCGACGGGAATATCATCACCGTTTTGAATCGGTCGCGGCTCTATCGAGCCAATGGCAACACCGGAGTGGTGCAGAATTTCCCGGATGACTACCTGGGCACCCTCGGTAACGTGTCTGGAATCACTTCCGGAATGGCGAATGTCAACGGGCAACTGTTCGGAGTGAGCTCGGGGGGCCGGTTCTTCATCATCACGGGTGGGGTGGCCACCGTCATCAAGAACTTCGGCGTGGAGTTCACGGGACTGAGTGAAGCGCCACAGAACCTGCAAAATGGGGCGCTCAGCGATTTCCTGTTCGCGACGACTGCGACTGGTCAGTTGATTTGCTTCGATGTCTTCGGGAATGAGCAGACCGTCCTGACCTCATCCACGGGAACGGCGGTGTCGCGGGTGAACACAGGAGCCCAGCAGATCACCTTCTCGCCGCTGGACTTCAATCTCTGGCATCCCACTGACACTCGCTCGGCCGATGCCGGGCATGGTGTCAATCCGTCGTTCGACAAATCGCGAGACAATTTCCCGGAACAGGAGGCCGGCGGCACCAGCTTCTACTTTGGCCTGGAGAATGCCGACTCCGCCTACACGGTGATTCCCGGTAATGGTGGTCAATTTGGAGTTCGTTCGGCTCAGTTCCAGCAGGATCTGACCTCGAACTTCGCGAACACCTCGATCGGCAACAACTTCAACCTTCCGGGTGGGGCGGCTGGCTCGTTGGTCAGCAACAACAGCTTCAGCCTGGCGGGCTACTCGGCGACTGACAAGCCTACGCTGTACTTCAACTACTTCCTTCAGACGGAGGACGCCTCGGCCAGTCTCGACTCTCCAAACATGCGGGACAGTGCAAGGGTCTACATTTCGACCAACAATGGCACCAGCTGGCAAATGCTGGCTACCAACAACCAGCAACTTTCGACCAGCGCCATGCTGCCCGATGCGGAACTCCCCACGTTCCTGTCGACCTCGCGGGCTCTCAACACAGTCGACACCAACCAGCGGATCCAACTGCTACACGACAACACGGGCGGTTGGCGCCAGGCACGGGTCGACCTCGCCGACTTCGCGGGCCAGGCCAGCCTCAAGTTGCGGTTTGATTTCAGCACCGCCGGGCGCACTCTGGCGGGTAGCCGCACGACGCCGACCACTGCCTTGCCGGGCGATGCGTTTGGCGTTGGTTTGAACAATCCTGCGCGGGGTCAAAACAATCTGGGAGAGGGATTCTATATCGACGACATCCTGGTCGGGTTGGCCGAACGGGGTGAAATGGTCACCGGTCCCTCGGGAAACACCGGTTTCTTCGGCGTGCCGACCAATCCCGATCCGCTGGCCCCGCAACAAGTCCTGACCGGGGCCTACCAGCTCGAAATCCGTCGGGGAGAGGAGTACGGCCGCAACCCCATCAAGCTCGCGGCAGACATTGTCATTCCCAGCCAGTTTGATACCAACCAGCGGATGTCGGCTGGCTGGAGGATCACGGGACGGGCTGGCAACCAATTGTCGGATGGGGCGACATTTACGGTCTCGGACGGAATCAAATCCGTGACCTATGAATTCGACAACAACGGCGTGTCGAATGCGGCGAATCGCCGGATCAGTTTCACCAACACCGAAACTGCGGTTTCCATCGCCACCAAGGTTCGTGATGCCATCAACGCAGCCAAGACGGCTGGACTGTCAACCTCTCTGGCTCAATTGTCTGACACTGGAAATAGTGGCACGAACACTTCCGGAACAACTTTCGTGGAAGTGATCAACGTGGTCTCGGTCACCCGGACCGGCAATTCGATCCTGGCATCGAGTTTCAACCGAAATGGTGACCAGAACACCGTTCGGGATCAGGGTCAGATCCAGATCTACGCCAACAGCGTCTCGAACGTCAGCCAGTTCGGGATTGTGGTCGATCAGGGGGCCCGTTCAACGGCCACTGGTCAGGCCATTCCCAGTGCCCCGATCAATACCCCCACGCTCAATTCCCAACGGCTGTTGCCGGGCGTCAACATCTCCAACAACGTCATCTCGAATTATGCCGGGGGCGGCATCCGGTTCGAGGGGTCGGGAACAGGCAGTCCACTGGGATCGGTGCCTTTCGGCCGCATTGTGAACAACACGCTGTACGGCGGATCCACGGCCCGCGGAGTTGGCATCTCGGTGGCCGACAATGCCGGCCCCACCATCATGAACAACATCGTCGCCAATTCGGCGACCGGCATTTCGGTCGATGCGGGTTCTGTGGCCAGGACGGTGGTCGACACCACGGTGTTCCAGCGGAACACCGCCAATCTGGCCGGGATCAGTGCCACCAACTCGATTGCCCTCACTCCACTGCAGCCGCTGTTTGTCAATCCGGCCGCAGAAAACTTCTATCTGGCTCCACTCAGCCCGGCGATTGACAGCTCCCGAAACTCCCTGAGCGAGCGGTCGGCGATGAGCTCGGTCAAGTCTCCCCTGGCCATTCCGGTCTCGCCCATCATCGCCCCCGCGAACGACCGCTTCGGTCAGCTGCGGGTGGACGATGCCGCGGTTCCGAATGCCTCGGGGCTGGGTTCGAACATCTTCATTGATCGTGGTGCGATCGAACGGGGTGACTTCTCGAAGCCCAAGGCTCGCCTGACCACCCCGCTCGACAATGGTGTCGGCGTGGATGGCGATCCGAATCCCGATGTGGTCTTCATCGCGTCCCCCGCGCCACTCACGCAATTCGTGCTGCAGTTGTCTGATGTGGGAGTGGGTATCGATCACTCGACAGTGATCGACGCGGCCTTCGTGCTGCGGCAGGATGGCGTGGCTCTGGTCAGCGGTTCCGATTACCAGTTCGTCTACAACCGCAACACCCGTCAGGTGTTCTTCCAGTCGAGCTCGGTGTTCGCCCCTCAGAGTTCCTACACCATCACCATCCCCAAAGATGCAGTGAAGGATCTCGCGGGGAATTCTCTGCAGGCAAACCAGACCGATGGATCCACTGTCTTCCAGATCATCGGCAATGCCCCACCCAATCTGACTACGGTGGCCACCCTGAGTGGCCTGAAGAACATCGCGCGCTCGATCAGCCATGCCGAGCTCTTCGCCGCTTCCGACCTGCGCGTGGTCTCGGGACACGATCCTCAGTTCCGCATCGAACAGGTCTTTGGAAATGGACTGACCATCGTCAAGGCGGGGTCGGGCGTCTCCACTCCGGTCGTTCCCGGGGTCACCATCGTGGCCGACGGCGATGTCTTGACCTGGACCCCGCGACCGGGCGATACCGGGCCGAACGCCGCGTTCACGGTGCGGGGCTACGATCCGCAGAACGCGGTGATTGCCCCGGCCCTGGCTTTGTCACCCGCGACTGTCACCGTCAACGTCGACCTGGTCGACGTTCCCCCCACGCTCACGGTGATCTCTCCCGCGAGCCTGCCAGCGGCCACCGAAGACACCGTCTACAAGCTCACCCGCAGCCAATTGCTGGCCGCTTCGAATGCCACCGATCTCAATAACGACCTCATCCGGTTCCGGGTGACTCAGGTGGTCGGCGGCACTTTGGCGATCGGTGCGACCTTGGCGACCGCAGTCCCGGTCATTCCCGGCCAAAGCATCCTCGATGACTCGGTCAGCCTGTTCTGGACTCCCCCGGCGAACCTCAACAACGAGCTCAACGGCGGTCCGCTGGCGGCATTCCGGGTGGTGGCGAATGACGGCACCAACGATTCGTCCCCCCCGGTCCTCGTGTCGATCGACACGGCCGCGGTCCCGGACGCTCCGCTGCTGACGACCATCAGCAAGCTCACGCTCGCGGGCAAAAACTCTCCGTTCAAAATCCCGTTCGAGGTCTTGAGGAATGCCTCGAATGCGACCAACGTCGATGGGCATGCGATCCAGTTCCAGATCGCCGCGATCCCCAGTGGTGCGACCCTGCAAATCCGCAGAGCCGCGACACCAGCGGTCACGCAGAGTGCGCCGGTGGGAACGATCGTCAGCGCGGGCGACGTGCTGATCTACACCGCTCCCAATAACGTGTTCGGCGATCCGGTGAACGCCTTCCAGGTGGTGGCCTACGACGCCTTCAACGCGACCAACTTCCCGTCGGTCGTGCCGTCGGTCGTGGTCTCGTCTCCGCCCGTGAACGTGCCGATCCAGGTGCTGAACGAATTGGCCCCGCGGATGACCAACATCAACACGCTGGTCCGGCCGCGGTATGTTCCCAGCCAGATCACCTACGCCGACCTGGTCTCGCAGTCGAACTTGGTCTCCGAGCCCGGCCATACGATCGGTCTGCGGATCGACAACATCGATCAGGGAACGCTCAGCCGCGGAGGGGTCGACCTGGCGGCGGGTGATGTGATTCTGCCGGGTGATGTGCTGGTCTGGAATCTGCCCGGTGCCACCGGCAACCAGGCAGCGTTCGACCTGACCGCCGTCGACCTCGACAACACCCTGATCTCGCTCGATCCGGTGCAGGTCACCGTGAATCTGGTGAACGTCGCTCCCACGTTGACGCGGGTCAACAACATCGTGCTGGCTGAAGAGCAGACTCCGCTGACGATCACCTACGACCGTCTCAAGAACCTCTCCGACGCGGCCGACGCCAACAACGACGTCCTGTGCTTCGTGATCAAGTCGATCAGCACCAACGGCACCCTGCAGGTCGTCAAGTCGGGAGTCACCTCGGCAGCCGCCATCGGGACCAAGGTGAACCCGGGCGACAGCCTGATCTGGACTCCTGCCGTGGGTATCACGGGTTCAGCCGTTTCGGCCTTCTCCGTCAAAGCCTCGGATGGATTGCTGGAATCGGCTGATCCCAATGTGCCTGTCACCGTTCAGGTCCGGGCCTGGGGCTCGGAATACAGTCTGGGTGGTGTCTGGACGGTCAACGGGAAGTTGGCCCGCATCACGCAGAATGGAGCAAACCTCACGTTCGTCAACGAGAACGGCCTTGGTTCCGCGGGCAGATTCATCGCCCGTGATCGGGTGCGAGCGGACACGTATGGCACCACTGCGACAGTTGACATGACCGTCGCGGACCAGGGACGGCTCACCTTCTCCAACGGCCAGATCTGGCTGCGGATTTCGCTCGGCGGCCAATGGGCCGTATTGAGCAGTCCGACCGCCACGAATGTTGGCAAGCTGGTGTCGGTCGCCCAGTCGGGAAGCACCCTGAGTTTCGTCAACGCTGCGGGTGTCTCCTCCAGTGGAGCGCTCCTGTCAACCACATCCCTCTCGGCCACTGGGATGGGAGGAACGGCAACCTTTGGCGATGGAGTCATCACCTTCGCAAACGGTGAGAAGTGGACCAAGCTGGATCTGGCGCTCAATTACACCAGTTCCATCGGCTCTCAGGTTGTCAGTGTGGTGCAGGACGGGACCACCACGCTGCGGTTCGTGGACCGGTTCGGGAATACGAACCTGGGACAATTCCTCACCCCCACGCGAGTGCAGGATCTGACGTTGGGCCGGACAGGATCCATCTCGAACGGCCAGATCGTCTGGTCGGATGGTGAAATCTGGTCGAAGGCCCTGTTGATTCAGGGGACCCGGGCTGGCACCAGCCCTGCCCAGGCGGTCTCCATCACCGCGACCAACAGCCTCATTCAGGCGACAACCGGGACCGAGACGATCGGATTGCAGTTGTTGTCGCTCAATACGATCCGGGCCAAGTCCGGATCGCTGATGGGCATGATTGGCCGCCGACAGGGAGGCAAGATTGCCTGGTCGAATGGCGTCACCTGGGAAAACATGGACTTCAACGCCCTGAACGCCCTGTTCGCTGACATTCAGACCTATCCCCGCGGGTAGTCGCCTGCTCGACACCCGGCAATTGAACCGACCCGGCCCCGGAGAATTCGCTTCTCGGGGGCTGGGTTCTTTTTTTGGCTACCCGGCCAAGCACTTGCTTCGCCTCTCAACCGCCGGTGAAATTTCTCGGTGCAACAAACTCCAGGTTGAGTCACCTGTGACGGCGATCGGTTCGGGAGGTTTTACGGCTTTTGCCAGTCTTGCCCAAAGGACGCAAGATCCCGGAAATTTGCAGAGTATTCACTGTATTGAGTGGGCCTGATTTTCCGATAAGCACTGTTAGCCGAAGGTTTCACCGGCTCACGGCACCGGGGGAAGGACCCTCTGGTCGGGCCGTTGGAACTGACGGGGATGTTCACGTGCGGAGGATCTCGCATGCGTCGCAAGCTGCTCTCTCTGGTTTTGGCAGGCACTGTCGCCGGTGTTGGCTCGGTTTCCTGGGGCGGCGAGGCTCACCGTGGACAATCCCCCGCCGGGGGGGGCCTCTTCGAGCCCTACGTCCCCAATGAGACCTCCGGTCACTTTGAAGAGCAGACTGGCTCGGTGAGTTGGTACGACTCGCCCGACTACGGGATGACGTTCAAAGCCGGGGTGCAGTGGCTCAGTCGCTCGGCCGACATCTCCGATAGCCCGCTGATTGTGGATCTGCCCCCTGGTTCGGCCACCTTGCTGAGCACTGGGGACATCGATCTGAATGGCCAATTTCAGCCGGGGGCTCTGTTTCAACTCGGCTTTAATTTCGATCAGGTGTCGGGTGTGGATCTCATCTACTGGGGTCTGAACGATTTCAGCACCGCTGAGACGACAACCAGTGCGAATCCCATGGGTCTCGCGGGGACTCTGCAGAATTCGACCGTGGATTTCGTCTTCGCGGACCTCTTCAAGACCAGCTACAGCTCGTACCTGAACAACGCCGAGGCGAACTACCGCCAGACGATCGAGAATTTCACGCTTCTGGCCGGTTTCCGGTATTTCGGCTTGCGGGAAGAGTTGAACATTCAGTCCCGCAGTGCCCAGTTTGGCACCTCCAGCGACTACCGGGTTGAGGCGAACAACAACCTCGTCGGTGGTCAGATCGGGGGAGCCTACAGTTGGGATTGGTGGCGGTTGCGATTCACCCTCGATACCAAATTTGCAGTTGCCGCGAACACGGCAAGCCAGGAGACTTTCCTGGGAGACTTCGGCAACACGATTGTGCGTCGCTCATACCGGGCTGAATCTCTGCCCGTCTCCTGCATCTCGGACAGCTCGATTGGCACCAAGCTGCGGCTCACCGACTGGCTGGCGATTGAGACCGCCTACCGGTTCATGTGGGTCAGTAATCTGGCCTTTGCTCCGAATCAGCTGGATCTGACCGATTCGCCCGCCGGGACAGAAGTGATGAACACGAACAGCGATCTCTGGCTGAATGGGCTGCTGCTGGGCATCGACTGCCGGTGGTAAGGGGACCACATTCTCACTCGTATCGAGTGGATCTCAGCGGGCATGTCCTTCGGTGCGACGGACATGCCCGCGGCTTTTTCATGATCAGGGAAGCTTCAAAACACGGGAAGTGGCCCGCCGCTTGTTGGTTGACCATGACCAGCGCCGACCCAAGAGTCTTCCCACAGTTCCAGCCAGTCAAAAATCGATTGCTGGGCCGGGGGGTAATTCTGCTCCGCGGCGCTTGTCGGGGGGAAGGCTCCAAATGCCTTTTTTCGCCCGCTTGGCGGCGTTCTCCGCGGCCCGGAATCTGTCTTTCATGACGTCACTGTAGGGATGTCGGTACAACACTCGGGCCAGTCCGTTGCGGATCAGTTCTTCACTGAGGAACTGGTCTCCCACGTAGACATGTGCCAGGAGCCGGCCGTAGTCATCGTGGCGTTCGCCATCGAAGACCAGCCGCACCGTGCCTCCCTCGCAGAATTTCTTGGTGTACTCCGAAGCCTCGGGGCCGAAAGGCTGGACGGGAGTTCCTTCCTTTTTGGTTTCGGGGGTATCGATCCCGATCATCCGCACCCGGGTTCCATCTTTCAGCAGCAGCGTATCTCCATCCACCACGCGACGTACGCGCACCAATTGAGACTCGGCTGTGGAATCTGGGCCGGGGGAGGCTTTTGGTTCGGGATTGGGACGGGGGACAGGTGGGACACTTCGCGGAGATCGGTTGGGCTCGAATCCGGGTCGAGGCGGCTCTCCGGGAGATTTGCCAGGAGGGGCCAGCCGAGAACGATCCCCCGCGCGGGAACCTTCCGGATTACCCGCCAGAACCGGGCGATCTGAAGGCCCCTGCCGACGCTCTGCCGAGGCGGATGACTCCGACGGCAAAGCCGAGTGGTGATCAGCATCGTTCGGGTCTTCAGCGACCGGCGGGCCGATCTGCATCTCTGCGGAAGACGAACTCTCGTTCGGAGATCGTGATTCCACTGTTTTTGTGGCGTGCAAGACCCCCCAGGCACGCCAACCCAGCCAGAGAACCAGCAGGCCAAGCAGGACCAATCTCCTGGCCCGGCGAGGATTCCATCCCTCCGCCGACGTCATGGTCGGCCGCACCTCCGCCTGGGGTCGGACCATCTGAATCAGTCGCTCAATTCTCGCTGAAATTCAATCGCTTGGTGGCGGCGACCCGCAGCGGATCCTGAACGTAGCGGGCATGACAACGCGGACACAAGTCATATCGAAATGACCGGGTCCGAGGAGGCTCGAAGTCATTCCCAATATTGGTCTCGGAACTCAATTCCTCAGCCAGGGCCTGGAGATGATCGGGCTGAAGATCTTCTTCAGACAAACCGGTCGGCTGGTGTGCCGGATAGACCTCCAGCCGCACCACAAAGCGGTTTTCCGTGATCGACTCGCCGCAGGAATCACACGTGAAATGCAGCATCGCACCAACGCCTTCTGCTGTTCACTGTCACACGTCCGCGGCGGACATCTCCGCAAACGCCAGTGCATCCTCAACTTCGCTTCGATCGATTCTAAGCACAACTTGCAAAGTCGTGGAAGCCAGATTCCAAGGTTTTCTGGATGGGTGGGAGCGCATGGGATTGGGGAGGTGCCCGAGTCAATGCCAGGCTTCCACCCATCAGAAGCCTGTTGTCTCCATGGTTCCTTTCGAACATGCACCGCCTGCCCAGACGGCACAACACGAAAAACCCTCAAGTTCTGTTTCACAGATGCCGAATCAAGAGGGTTGGTTGGGGGATCGCAAGAACGGCTCAAGAAATTGACTTGGACCGTGGCCCGGACCTCCCCGGCACCCGTCACCATTCTGCCACAAACGCCATGTCCCGCCCGGCTTCCAGTCCCCGTCCCCAACGCTCGCCGTCGGAGCAGGTCCGCCCTCCCTTCCGCGTGGTGTTGCCGGAAACCGAAGCCCCTCCGCGCCCGACGCGTGAGGAATCTCCGAGGCCGACGGGCGATTTCCCCCTGGTGATCGCCGACACCCCCGAGGTGACTGGTCCCGAGCCGGATGATCTTGTCCTTCCCGAATCTCTGGTGGAGCCTTCGGGGAGCGAGTCGGAACCACGGGGTTTGGTCATTCTGGAGCAGGTGCTGGGTCGCCGGGACCAGCGGGGGCGACCGCAAACGTTCGGTCGGCGGTTACGACATCGGCTGTTTGGTCTGGCACTGGGGTTGACCATCGTTTCCGGGGCCGGGTTGATCATTGGCTTTTTGGGAGACATCGACCAGAACCTGCTGCCAATGCCGGGAGAGATCGAAGCCCTCGGCACATCGGCCATCCCGGACTTGGGGGAATCGCTCCCGCCGGTCGTAAGGGACACCGTCGCGGAGACGGGCGTTCCCGACGACGAGGAAACGACCTCGTTGGAACAGGCGGCCGATGCGGCCGAGCGCCGGGCAGTCGAGACGGGTGAGACCGAGGGAGTCTGGTTTGAAGGAGCGATTGAAACAGAGGTCGAGCCGGAGATTGCCCCGCAATGAGCCCCCTCGCAAACGCCTTGCGACGCCTGCTGGGGCAGCCACGGGCCCCCAGTCGTGAAAATTGCCCCTCTCCAGGTTCCGGCCCCACGGTGACTCCGGGCGCTGTGGAACCGGGTGAGATGGCCCCTGTCACGGAGTTGGAGCCAACGTCAGTCCGCGCCTCTCATCCAG
>CAIOTJ010000049.1 GCA_903861195.1 uncultured Planctomycetaceae bacterium
CGCCGAAAGAGTTGAAACCTGCATCGTTACTCAGTCTCCGCACCGATAATCCCCGCGGTCGTACTCCACGGGATTGCCAATTTTCGCGGCACGAAATCAAACGTGCCGCCAAGCACACACACGGACATGTGCCCCAAATGATAGAGAACTGTGTAACGATCAGTAAGATGGAAGGCCGGAAAAACGCGGAGGATCGCTTTCTTTGCAGGCGCAAGTCATATCACACTGAAGCCGGGCCGTCCTGAGAGACTTTTCAGGACCTCGCGCAAGGTGTCGGCGCCAAGAGGATTGAACATGAGCGCAAGAGTGGTTGCGCTCAGATCCTGAGGCGCCGCTTCGCCAATGACTATTTCCGTTTTCGCTTTGCGACCGGAAAGGCGCCTAACGCTAATCTTTGCGATGGCTCCAGCCGAAGGGTCAGATTCCACGCCGGAGACCTTACGGGTAGATTTGGTGGAACAATAGCAAACCACGCGGGGTTTTCCGAACCATAGGTCCTGTTGACGAAGTGGATTCCCAAAATAGCCGATTGCTGATTCAGGGCGGATCTTTGGCGACGACGGTAGTGGTTCGGGGTTTGGTGTTGGGCGAGGAGTGGGCGTTCGTCGCACTGTTCGTGATCTAGACGGGTCCAAGGCGGGTTCGAAGGCCGCGGGATCATCGCCTGGTGCTGGACGGGGTGTTCTGGTTCGCCCGGACCGGTAGCCCCTGGCGAGCCCTGTGTGGTCACTTCTGCAAGTGGGGCTGGGTCTACCGATAGTTCCGGCGCTGTACCTTATCGGGAGCCAGGGAAGTACTGCTGGTCCAGCCCGGGCCACAGCCTCAGGTTCTGCCTGGTGATAAGGGCTAAGACGCCGACGCCATCCTCGCCGAACTGAAGCATTGCGGTATCGCCGCCGTCATCCCGGCCAAGCGCAATCGCAAGGTTCATTCCATCATCGACGGCCACCTCTTCGCCCTGCGAAATCTCATCGAGCGATGCTACTCAAAGCTCAAGCACAGCCGCAGACTGGCCACCCGCCAGGACAAGACCACCGATAGTTACATCGGGTTCATACTCGTTATATCGGCCCGACCTTGGGTCCGGCACTTCGTTAACACAACCTATGGTCATGACGACTTCAGGCTCTCACCCTCGAGAGGGGCATCTCGGCGGCCGAATAGGATGCGACCGGGTACGTCCGGAGCGAGATCCTGGCGAGTCGTGTTCCGGTCGCGCTCCAAAGTTTCAGTTTCCTTCGGACTTTGTCTGCTATTGCAGCCGAGCGCTCGTTCCCCTTTCAGATCGGTGGCCTCAGGTTGGAATCATGTCGTTGAATTTCATGACTGGTGCCGTGCGCGCTCTTGGAAATCCCGGCATGTTCAAAAATCTATTTGTTGTGGGTGGGTCGCAAGCCTTCATCTACGCAAGCACATTCCTCCGAGGCATAATTCTGGCACGAATTCTTGGGCCGAGCGACTATGGATTGGCTCTGATCTTGCTGGCGATAACGGCCGGTCTCGATTTGTTTGCTGACGCGGGTATTGATCGCTTCGTCGTTCAGAATCGCTTCGGGCATCGTAACGATCTGATGCGCACGGCCCACGCATTCCGCGTGGTGGGTTCTGGTCTCGTCGGTCTGTCAATTGTGCTTATATCGCATCCTGTCGCACAGGTATTTGATGCGCCGGATCTGTGGTTGCCGATAGCGCTGACGGGTGGAGTCGTCGCAATCCGGGGGTTCGTCAATTTAAGCTACAAGCTTCAGCAACGCAGCCACCGCTTTGGTCGTGAAGCCGCCATCCACACGTCGGTTTATGCCGTTGAATTGGTGGCCACCACGCTGGTGGC
>CAIOTJ010000050.1 GCA_903861195.1 uncultured Planctomycetaceae bacterium
GACACAGAGGTCCGCCCCCCCGCCACCCGGTTGGTGGGTCCATTCGCAAAGTTGTCTTTGGATGGGTGTCCAGAGGGGGGCTTGGCCGATCCAGTTTTTGCGGGGCCCGTTGGATCGTGGTTCGGCCGACCCAGGTCCAGTGGGGACGAACATGGGTCGCTCTGGGCACTGTCAAATCGATCCACATGTTTGACTTGGAAATGGCGGTTTTACGCCGCGGTTGAGACTTCTCTAGCACAGACCGCTCTGGGCAATGGACGCGTTGCCCGCCGAGCATGCCTGAACTGGAGCGTGGCGATGAAACGAGAGCTGCAAATTCTGTTGGCCGTTTTGGTGGTATGCACATCGGCGACTTCAGCGACAGCCGACATCATCACCTTTGATGAACTGGACGTTTTCCGGCCGATTCCCACGCCGTATTACGGAATGGCCTGGAATTTCAACATCATTGAGACGCCAGTTCGCCCGTGGGGGGGCTCGGGTTATGACAATGGCGTGGTGTCTCCCCCCGTGGTCGCTTTCAGCAAAGGTTTGCTGGATTCCTTTGCCTCCTTTGGCCCCGGCCGTGGTTATGGATCGTTTACGTTCGTGAGCGCCGAGCTTACGGGGGCCTGGCATGACGGCCTGAACATCCACATTGTTGGGCTTTTCAACGGTGCTGTGGTCAATACGGCCGACGTCGTGGTGGATGCCACCGGACCGACCCATGTCGAACTCAACTGGAGCGGTCTCGACACGCTGGAATTTACCTCTTCCGGAGGTGTGCTCCATGATCCCGATTGGCTCGAAGGAGAGATGTTTGTGATGGATGACGTCGTGGTGACGGATGTCATCAGCACGCTCACCCCCGAGCCTTCCACTTGGGTGCTGGCGGGGATCGGTGTGGGGGCATGCCTGATTCGCCGCTTCCTGCCGCATCAGAGACGTGCCGGTCAGTGACCTGGACGTCCAATCGACTTTTGCTGAAGCGCACCACGCTCGAGACACCACGAAGCACCAGGTCCGAATCGAAATTCCAGGGCAGTCGTTGCCCCACCCCTTCCGTGATCGACGAAGCCGGGCCAAACCCCCGCAAGTCTGACTGGCACGGGGGGCCGCTTACCTGCACCTGATGTCTTTGAATCACCGAGGTTTCCACCATCACCAAGGGTGCCGAAGGCACGCAGTTTCTTCCCCCAGTCATTTCGCAACGAGAGCCACAGCGTGACTTCGTCCCGCTCGGCCACCGGGCGTTCATCCAGCACCGCCTCGGTGGAAGGTCGCCGCTGACAGGTCGCTCCGCAGTCATCGCGGTGGTTGTGTCTGGAGCCGGCTTCCGTCCTCAACTCCCCCACTTTTCCAGGTAGAGCTGGCGCAGAGCGCGGAAGTGGACGTCGCGGAAGTGCCCGAGACTGTGGTGCGTCAGGCAGATTGGCCAGGTGCCGAGGGTCAGACCCCGCTGGCGGGCCGTCCGACAGAAGTCGAGGTCGTAGCAGTGGAAGTCGAACCGTCGGTCAAACTCGACGCCGCGCGACCGGAGCCGCTCGGCCCCACTGGCCAGAAACACGCCATCCAGCAACTCGCACTCGGCCGGGACGGGTCCGTAGACGTTAGGGGTCCCAAAGGGCTGCGGACCGTGGGCCAGCACCCCCGTGAGACACTCGGGCTCATCCCAGGTGAGCGTCTCGTCGGGAAAGGCCCACGAGAGCTGGTTGGGAAGCCGCCGCCGATTTCCCGCCACCCCCAGCACATCGAAACTCCGCAAGCCGTTGCGCACCCGGTCGGCCAGGAAGTAATCGTCGATCCACACGTCGTCATGGATGAACACCAGCAGGGCGTCGGCAGGGGACTCGGCGATGCGGGCGTTGTAAACCTCGGGCAGTCCCAAGCGATTGGCGAAGGCAATCCGCGGCACCAACCGTCGGTCCCAGGCCAACCGTCGCAGAGAAATCCCCAACGGCACCTGTTGCCAGAACTCTTCCTCCGACGCCCGGGTAGCGCTGACAATCTCAATCATGGCCGCTCCCCAGCCAAGACATCCCAAGGCACACCCCGTCGACCGCAACACGGATAGTCTCCGGGCAGCGCGCCCCACTGCTGGAGGCTCCGCAAACTTCACCACCGCGGGAAGGGAGACAAGAGGCAACCATTACCAGTTCCGACGAGCTTTGTGATGGAGGCCGGCCTGAGAGTGCCGGTCTCAACTTTTCTGCGGCTGGCGCGGCGTCACACGCAGCCCTCAGCGATTCCACCACGCCGGCCCGACACGCACGAAGTCGAGGCGCTCGTAGGCCTTGGCCACCCCCGTTTCCAGCACAATGCCCAGGCTTCCGTCGGGCAACTCGCACAGGTCCGAATAGGCCGCAGGACCACCCTGAATCAGCTGGTTCGCCGACCAGGTCACCCCGCCATCCCGCGAGAGGCGCAATCCCAGATTGACTCGGCCCGGTCCGGCCGGACCGCAATAAACGAGCGTTCGTGACGAGTCGGGGCCCACCCCCAGCAGTCCCGCCTGGCACGTGGGGCAACTGACCTGCGCATGGTGCTCGGGACTCGACCAGGTCGCGCCACCATCGACGCTGGTGGCGAAAGCCCGCAGATTCTTCCCCCGGTAATTCCGCAACGAGAGCAGCAGCGTGCCATCGTCGCGCTCGGCCACCTGGCACTCATCCATCGCCGCCTCGGTGGGGGTTCCCCGCTGCCAGGTCGCCCCGTGGTCATCGCTGTAAATCACCAGCGAATGCTGGGTCTCGTTCTTCAATTGCGGGGTGAAGCCGCAGTCGCACGGAATGACCAGTCGGCCCCGGTGCCGCCCGTGGGACAGTTGAATGCCATGCCCGGGCCCGGTCGCAAACCAGCCCCACGCGGGATCTTTGACCGCGGGAGTGATGTCTTGGGGAGCGCTCCAGGTCGCCCCTTCATCCCGGCTCGACATCAGCAGCACGTCCCGATTGTTCCGGCACAGGGTCAGCCAGATCACCCCGGTATCGCGATCGACCACCACGCAGGGATTGCCAATTGTCGTTTTCTCGGCTCCCCCCTCTTCATGAACCACCTGCGACGGGAGCCAGTGGCGGCCCCCATCGAGACTGCGACGGAGCAGCAGATCGATGTCCCCTTCGTCACCGGCCGACGACTTGCGGCCTTCGCAAAACGCCAACACCGTTCCCCGGGGGGTAGCCGCCAGGGCGGGAATGCGGAACGTGTGGTAGCCCGCCTCGCCCGACCGGAACAGTGTTTCCCGCCGCGCGGTGGCGTCGAACTCGGCATACCCCCGCGTCAGATCGCACAGCTCTTCGGTTTCGGATTCGTGAATCACCACCCCGAACCGCAGGGCGAGGGTCTGGCCCAGAGGAACCACTTTCTTCCGGGGCTCCTGCTTGGTGAAGGCCTGGCGGGCGAAGGGATTCAGGGCGACGAAGCCATAGTCCCGGGCATGGGCCCACGACGGTTGGAAGTTGTCGCGGCCGGCACAGACCTGCAATCCCACCCAGCGTCCTTCGAGGGGCCCCGCATAGTCGCACCAGGCGACCTGTTGCCCCCAGATCTGCCGACCATTCCGCCGACCTTCACTGTCGAGCATGCGCCCCCCCATGGCGCGATCGACCACCAGCGGCGTCGCCACCCGCACGCCCCACCCCAGCTCTTCCTGATCTCCAAACACGAGCTCGGTTCCTTCGGGCCGGAATTCGCTGTCGGCCGCCAGCAACCAGCCCCCCTGGCACGTCCGCACGGTATATCGACAAACCTCGGTGCAGACGACCGCGTCCCCCTGGGTGGACAGGTACTTGTTGCGTACGGCAAACCGCGCCTCGCCATCGACGGCGAAGGGTTCCTCCACAAACTCCGCGTGCTCGGTGCGGGCCTTCAGCCGCCAGTAGTCGTGGCCATTCAGATCGCCAAACGACAACCACAGTCCGGTGTGCAGGCCGACGTGATCGGTGGGGTCGACCCCTTCCCGGGGCGGATTCGGACGGGTCACCTCCAGGCCCGAGACGGTGCGGACGCGGTCGAAATACGGCCGGTGAATCTGCGGATCGCGAAAGACATACCGGGCCACCGCGCGACCATCCAGCTCGATGACCAGAGCCTCGGCCTGTTGGGTGAAGCGAAACCGGGGCTCCGCGGCCCAGCTGGTCAGTCCCCAGCTCAACGCCAGACACAGGACGATCGCACGGGAGACGATCGCACGGGAGACAATCGCACGGGAGACAATCGCACGGGAGACAATCGCACGGGAGACGATCGCACGGGGAATGATGTTGCGACGCCACTGGATGGACCACATCGACGGCTCTCCCGGATGCCGAGGGAAGGAACGCTGTTGAGCCAGAGCATAGCCGGAGGGCGGGCGAAAATCGCCACTGAACAAAGCCAAATGGGCCGCGGCGACACATTTCACGAACAGGCTGACAAGCTTGTTCCACGGCCCGGCCCTGTCGTGGCGACAGACCTCCAGGTCTGTGCGTCCAGTTCAAGGGATTCAGAGAATCAAACAGTCTTTGTCGGGTCTTGATCTGAAGGGGATGGCATGCAGCGTGCCGTCGGGATGAATCGCGGGCCGAATGGCACCCGCCGAATCCGGTGCGGAAACCTACAAAAAAGCCTCTTGCCGCAATCCCTGCGTCAAGCGAACCCGTTCAGGGTTCAGGCACCGTATGAATGTCCCTAACCCAGGGTAGCCGCGGCGCGGCGAACCCTGGGAGATCGAAGAGTTCCCCTTCAGGGAACGGCTTAGGCAGCGGCCAGTGCGCGATCAAGCCGGTGATGTCTCCGCGTTGGATGCAGAGGGGACACGCGATCTCGATCGGCCGCTGAACGACGGCAATCGGCACAGGGCTTGGGCCGCAATCAATCGCCTCGATTGCGGAACATTCGGTGTGCCTCGGCGAAACGTTACGATTTTCGCAGTCCAATGGATTCAGGCGAGGGTCGTAAGAACCGGCATTGGGCCCCGTGCCGCCATCGATCGCGACTTGATACCGAAAAAACTGAGCGTGTCGATCCCCACGGGAACCGACACGCTCAAC
>CAIOTJ010000051.1 GCA_903861195.1 uncultured Planctomycetaceae bacterium
CTCGCTCTTCACCCACGATCTCGCCGAAGACGAGGTGCTGCGGCTGTCGGAATTGATCCAGCAAGGGCTGGTGCTGATTCGGAGGAAAAACACGACCTTCTGGAATCCGCCCCCCTGGGTTCCCACGCGGCGCAACCGCGAATTCGCGGCGATCCGCGGTTTCGTCGACCAATTGCTGGTGCGGGAACTGGAGCGTCTTCCCCAGAAGGATCGCGGCGGGGAAGACGATTTGTTGTCCGCCATGGTCGCCCTGCGGGATCCCAGAACCGGGCAGCCTTTGCCCCGCGAGGGAATTCTGGACGAGCTGCGCACGCTGTTCACCGCGGGTTTTGAAACTACGTCGGCCGCATTGGCCTGGACCTTGTGGCGGCTGGCCCGGCATCCCGAGGTAGCGGCGAAGTGGCAGGCCGAGATCGACCAGCTCCCCCCCGACCAGCCCCTCTCTCCGGACCTGCTGAAACGACTGCCTTACACTGACCAGGTCATTCAGGAAACGCTGCGGCTGCATCCTCCCGTGTACAACATGGCGCGGGTGGCCCAGGCCGCCGATGAACTGGCCGGATATCACATTCCTCGCGGAACGATCGCCATGATCTCGATCTATGGTCTGCACCGCTCTCCCGCCTTGTGGACCGAGCCACTGGAGTTTCGCCCCGAGCGGTTTGCCGGGCCCCAGGCCGCGGGAGCCCGGCTGATTCCCTTTGGCGCGGGGCCGCACCTCTGCATCGGTATGGCGTTCGCCCTGTTCGAGCTGAAGACCGCGTTGACCTGCCTGGGCCGGCGGTTTCGCCTGGGTCTGCTGGACGATCGCGACATTCCCGAACGGGCCGAAATCTCACTGTCGCCCGCCACGGAAATTCCGCTGCTTCTGGAACCGCGATGACCGCTCCCTTGAGACTCGAGCAGCTCGATCTGACCTCGCCGGCTTTGATCGCCGAGTGGGAGCGGGCCTTTTACAAAGGCTTCGCCCATGTCATGGGAAACCGACCTATTCGCACGCTCTGGAACTGGGATGACGCCGGGCAGCGGCTGGCGACCCGGATTCCCTACCATGACCAAGTGATCTACTACTGGCGCGACGACCGGGGAGAGATGGCCTCCAGCATTGCGACCAACATCGCCATGACCCAGTACCAGTCATCCGCTTTTGGATTTGAGCCAGACCGCGCCGCGGGGGCACCCCGCGGTTGCGAATTGATTGTCGCCTTCAGCCTGTCGGACCGCAGCCTGTCCCCGCCGCATCGTCGATCATGGTCAGGCCTGGCTCGAAGCCCTGTCGACCATCCGTGCGTCCCAAGGGGCGGTGCAGAGCGGCCGTTGACGGATTGATGCCGCAGTTTCACCCGGTCGTCGCTCGCGAGGCGACTGAGCAACGCGTACCATCCGCTGCTTCGATGCCCCCCATCATCCGCCGAGGTCCGAGTGATGCCTGCCATCGTGCAAGCTGTTCCGGTCGCGCCCCGCTCGCTGTGGCTGCGGCGCGGTGTCGCGATTGTGGTGCTGGCGGTGGGCCTCGTAGCCGCCACCCTGCGGGGTGAAGAACGGCCGCTGGATCTGGGTGTGGCCAAGCATCTCACCTGGAACAACAGGCTGTTCGAACAGGTCGACGGAGTGACCTTCGAGATGCAGCGACCGCATGTCTCGGGCGAACGGCTGCTGACGGGCGACCGTCCCTGGGAGTCGTGGCAGTTGGGGGGGATGTCGAGCCTGCTGCACGAGAACGGCAAATTTCGTCTCTGGTACGGGGTGAGCCACGGAATCCGCAATGGCGAGGAATACGCCGTCGCCTATGCCGAATCGGACGACGGCCTGCATTGGACCAAGCCCGAATTGGGATTGGTGGAGTACGAGGGGTCTCGCAAGAACAATCTGGTCGTGGGCTACAGCAGCGTGGTGGGGCAGGTGTTCGTCGATCCGAACAGCCCGGAAGCCCAACGGTATCGCATGCTGGTGGCGATCTATCCGCACCAGCCGGGCGATCCCCCAAGGTATCTCACCCTGCTGAGTTCCCCCGACGGCCTGCGGTGGACAGCCCCGGAAAAGAACGTGGTGCGCGAGGGGGAATTTGCGCTCGACACGCAGAGCCAGGCCTTCTGGGACCGCGACCGCGAGGCCTACGTGTTGTTCACGCGGATGGGACCGTGGCGCCAGGTAGGGCGCAGTGAATCGCGCGACCCGTTCCGGTTTCCGCCTCCGCAACATGTGCTGCGTCCCGAGATGCCCGTGCGGGCCGACTTTTACCAGGCGGGGGTCACCAAGTACGAGGAGGCCCGCGAGGCCTACTTCGCCCTGGTGCCGGTCTTCTTCCATCCCGGAGACGAACGCGGACAGCCGACCGACGGACACCCGCTGCTGAAGTTTCGATACTTCGGCAATGAAGTCTCGGCCGTCGCCCCCGACACGCTCGATCTGCATCTTTTCACCAGCCACGACTCCATCGCCTGGCAGCGGCGTGGTGATCATGAGCCCTTTATCGGGTTGGGACCGGACGGACGGTTCGACAGCCGTTCGCTGTACCCCGGCGTTGGATACGCCACGGTGGGAGACGAACTGTGGTTCTACTACTCGGCGTACAACTGCACGCACATCGAATCGCTGGATGGCGACCGTCCGTTCGAAAAGTATCTCGGGACAATCACCCGGGCGACCCTGCGGCGAGACGGGTTTGTCGCGGCCCGCGCCGGGCATGCCGGGGGGGAACTGCGGACCCACCCCCTCACGTTCACTGGAGACCAGCTTGAGCTGAACATCGACTGCAGTGCCGGTGGGTTCGCCAATGTCGAATTGCAGACGGCCGACGGAGAACCCCTCCCCGGCTACTCCCTGGCGGACAGCGACCGCATCTACCACAACAATCTACGGAAGATCGTGAGCTGGAAGGGGCGATCTGATCTCTCCTCCGTCGCGGGTCAGGTGGTGCGGCTGAAGTTCCAGCTGCGCGACAGCAAACTCTACGCCTTGCAATTCGGCCGGAAAGCCCAGGATGCGTCGCGCTGATTCGGCTCGTCCGATCTGGAAAGGAACCAGACCGCCCAACTTTCGATGTGGAACCAGTCCGATCCGCCTAAGATATCGACGCGAGTCATCTTGTCTGGCGGGACGTGGGTCTGGATGGGCCGTGGTCCGGGAATGATGGCCGTTGGGGCGTTTGAGGGAGTTCAAGTTTGTCCACCGCGGTTTCCAAGGCGTCGTCTCCCACAGGGCGAGGATGGAACCTCGACAATACCTACACCCGGCTGCCTCCCGGGCTCTTCCGCCACGCTCGCCCGCTGGAGTTTCCCCAGCCCCGCGTCGTGCTGCTGAACGCTGGGCTGTCGCGCGACCTGGGGCTCGACTTCGAGGGACTGGCCGAGACCGACCTGGCCGAGGTGCTCTCGGGCCGGCGGCTGCCCCCCGGGGCCGATCCGATTGCCCAGGCGTATGCCGGTCATCAATTCGGCGGCTTTTCAGTGCTGGGGGATGGCCGGGCGATCTTGCTGGGTGAGCAGGTCACTCCCGGCGGGGCGCGGTACGACCTGCAGTGGAAA
>CAIOTJ010000052.1 GCA_903861195.1 uncultured Planctomycetaceae bacterium
CTCAAACGGCCCAGGTTCACGGCGGTTCCCGGCCAGCGTTGACCAGTCGCTCCAGCAACGGGGTGCCAGCTCCCGGAATCGCGCGCCGTTTTGGCAGACACCTCCCCCCGCCTCCCCGCAGGAATGCAAGCAGCGTGCCAAAGGTCATAGTCGCTCGAAACGGGCCCCCTCCGCCACGCGTTCCCCCCAGAATCCCATCACATTCCCCGGACTGAGCCGGAATTGCCCCTGCCCCGCCCCGCCTCTTCCCCCGTTGGAATTTCTCCCGGCCATTGGTCTTGCCAAACCTTCCCAAGGATTGTAGCTTTGCTTTACAAAGTCTCAACGGGAGGCGACCCGACCAGAGCCAGCTCCGCGAGTTGGCCTGGCTCGCCGTGAGGTTGCGGGTGGTCACCTGCCCGACGACTGCGTGTCCCGTCCTTCTGTCCCCCCCGACTCTGTGAGACGTCTTCTGATGGATCTGCACGACGCCCTCTCTCAGCTCGACCATATCCAGAAGCAACTGGCCCACTCGGCTACGTTCCGGGGTTACCGCTCGCTCCCGGCGGCTCTCTTCTCGGGAATCGCCCTGCTGGCCGCGACCGCCCAGACCCTCTGGCTGCCGACCGCTCCCCAGAATCCCATGCAGTTTGTGCTGTTGTGGGTCTCGGTGGCGGTCGTCTGCGGCTTTCTGCAACTGCTCGAGATTGTGGTCCGGGCCTGGCGCGACGGCCGCCAGGTCACCACCCGCCTCACGGTGCGGGCCCTCGAACTGCTGGTCCCCTGCGTCGTGGCGGGGGCCTGCCTCACTCTGGCGCTCGTCTGTGTCGCCCCCGAGTCGCTCTGGTTGTTGCCCGGGCTCTGGTCTTTGCTGCTCAGTCTCGGCATCTTCGCGTCGCTTCCCGTCCTCCCCCGCGCCATTTCGTTGGTCGCCTTCTATTACTTCCTGTGCGGCATTGGCTGCCTGGTGATCTTCCGTGGCCCCTGGGCCTTCTCGCCCTGGTCGATGGCGGTCACCTTCGGCGGAGGCCAACTGCTCGCCTCGCTGGTGCTCTACTTCACCCTGGAGCGTGGTCATGCCTGAAACTCCCGCCCCCCGTCCCGGTTCCGACTCTTCCAGTTCGAACTCTCCGACCGGCCGCTTCGCCTACAAAGGGCTCGAACGGGTTATCCACGAAAAAGCCCGGCTCGGGATCCTCACCTCGCTGCTGGCCCACCCCGCCGGTCTCGCCTTCACCGAACTGCGCGAGCTGTGCAGCCTGTCCGACGGCAACCTCAACCGGCACCTCAAGGTGCTGGTTGAAGCGGGCCTCATCGCGGTCGAGAAGATGACCCAGGGGAACCGCCCCCAAACCACCTGCCGCGTCACCGCCGCCGGCCGGGAACGTTTCCAGGAATATCTCGCCGCCCTCGAAAAGGTCATCGCCGACGCGGCCTCCATCGCCCGCTCCCCCGCCAACCCGGGACTCATCCCCCGCTGGCACTCCGGCTGACCCCCGCACCGCGCTCCCGTTTCCCAGAATCCACTCCAGCCTTTCCTTACGCCCAACAGCTTTGCATCACAAAGCATTTTGCCTGTCACCGTGAACGACGTTCGTCCGTTGCGGTTGCTTTTCCGGCGTCGGGACCCGGTCCCGACCGACTCACTTTCCAGGGTGTTCCCATGCGGGTCTTTCGCGCTGCCCATCTCGGTTTTTGCTTTGGTGTCCGCGATGCCCTCAAGGTAGTCGCCCAGGTCCCCAATCCGGCAGAGGTCACCATCCGGGGAGAACTGGTCCACAACCCGCTTGTGCTGCATCAGCTCGACGACCGGGGATTCCACCGCGAGCCCGAGACGCAGCGCGACGCGCTGCCCGCCACCCGGCAGGTCATGGTCACCGCCCACGGCATCAGTGATCGCGAACGCCACCGGCTGCTGGCGGCGGGGAAGGAACTGATCGACACCACCTGCCCCCTCGTCACCCGCGTGCATCGGGCCGCCCAGCAGTTGGCTCAGGAGGGACGGCATGTGATCGTCATCGGCCGGCCCGGCCATGTCGAAGTTCAGGGAATTGTCGAAGATCTGCCGCACTGTACGGTCCTCGCAGGGCCCCATCCCATCCCCGATCTCCCCAGCCGGTTTCTGGGGGTCGTCTGCCAGTCGACCACGCCTCCTCGCCTCGCGGCCGAAGTGGTCGCGGCCCTCCGCGCTCGGTTTCCCGAGGCCGACCTGCAGGTGGTTGACACCATCTGCCAGCCGACGCGCGACCGGCAGCAGGCGGTGCTCGACTTGCTCCCCCAGATCGACGCTCTGGTCGTCGTGGGGGGGAAGAACTCCAACAACACTCGCGAGCTGGCCCGGCTCGCCCAGGAGCGAGGCGTCCGCACCCTGCACATCGAACACCTGGCCGAACTCGATCCGCGATGGTTCCAGGGGGTCGAGACCTGCGGCCTGACGGCGGGAACCTCGACGCTCGACAGCACGGTGGCCGACGTCGAGGCGGCGCTGCGAACCCTCGTCCCACCCCCCACTGCCGAACCCAGCATCTCCCCCACCCCCGCGACACGCTCGCCGGAAGAGTGTCCTTCCCTCGGGGCGGCCTGAGTCGGTCTCGAGACAGGGCCGCCCACGCCGTGGTGACGGACCTCCAGGTCTGTCAGTCCCAAGCCGACCGTCAGTGAATTGACTGGAATTTGCACGCATCTTGCCGTTGGATCACACCGAGTTTTTTCACAGACAGGCTGGAAGCCTATCCCACGGACGTGCCGTGGTGACAGACCTCCAGGTCTGTCAGTCCCAAGCCGACCGTCAGTGAATTGACTGGAATTTGCACGCATCTTGCCGTTGGATCACACCGAGTTTTTTCACGGACAGGCTGGAAGCC
>CAIOTJ010000053.1 GCA_903861195.1 uncultured Planctomycetaceae bacterium
CCACCAGCGTCGCGGCCCTTCCAGACGGCGTCCCACTCCCATCAGCGCCAGCAGCCACACCAGCGCCACGAAGGGCAATCCCAGCACCATCAGGAACGAGCCGTCCAGACCGGGAAACAGCCACTGCCAGACCAGCACCCCACCCACGACATAAACCAGGGGATTCCACCAGCGGTCCGCACCACGGGCCCGGCTGAAGCCCACCCACCACACCAACAGCAGCACTGCCCCCAGGGGAGCCCCGGCCACCAGCGACACAAACCCCTCGACCGTGCGCAGCCGCCAGCGGGGAACCACCTGCGTGAGAACCAGGGTCAGCCCCAGGATGACCCAACCGGGCCACGTCCGCAGGAGACTCTCCCGAGAGACACCGGTCCCGGTCTGCCCGGCCGGCAGTGGTTCATCCACCACGGAAACTTCGTGACTTGCCATGCTGCGCGAACTCTTCCCAAATGATCACCCGGATTGCGGAGGCCACGTTCAGCCGTCAGCCCCGCGGGCCCTCCCCTGCGTCCTCTCTCGTGATCATAGACCGGAAACAGCAAAATGCAGTGACTTCGGGACTTCAGCGGCGATGCACCAGCCAGCCCGGCTGCTGGATCCGCAGGGCGAACAGGGTTTTCCCCGCGGTAATGTAGAGGGTCCGCAGGTCATCTCCCCCAAACGTGAGATTGGTGAGCACATCTTCGGGAACGGGGATCCGGCCGCGCAGTTCACCCCGGGGAGAGACCACGTAGACCCCGGGGGGGACTTCGGTGGTCTCGTGGGGACCGCGTGGCCGGGCGATCCCGGCGGCAATCACCAGATCGCCCGACTGCAGCACCGCCATGCCGTCGCCTCCCCGGCCCGGGGCGAAGTCGAACACCACGCGGGGATGCGAGGCATCGCCGTTTTCAGCCAGGTCAAACGCCCAGATCTTCCGGTTCCCCCCCACCACCGGGCAACTGTCGACCACGTAGAGCGTTCCCTCATCAGGAGAGAGGGCGATGCCATTCGGGCGCTGGACCTGCGGCTGGGTCAGAATCACCCGCACCGCACCGGTCGGTGAGACACAGTAGACCGATTCGTGCGCGAGCTGCATGGTTGAGCGGTCGCCATAACACGGATCGGTGAAGAAGATCTGACCGTTCGAACGGGCCGCGACATCATTGGGCGAGTTGTACGGCTTTCCCTCGAACTGCTCGGTTAACACCTCCACTTCGCCGGTGGCCAGGTTGGTCCGCACCAACCGGCGCCGTCCGCCGGGGCCGAATTCGTTCCCCTCGCACGACAGCAACCGTTGCTGGTGGTCGAACAGGTTGCCGTTGGTCCGGCCACTGTCGCTGCGGAAGACCGTGGTCTCCCGCATCCAGGGATTGAAGCAGAGGATGCGGTTGTTCCAGATATCCGAGAAGAAGACCCGGCTATCGGAATGGACGGCCGGACCTTCCAGAAACGCGACCGCCGCCGGGTTTTCGAGCACAGTCTGGGGGGAGACCAAATCGGTCGGCAACGGCGTGGCGTGCAGGTCGGGCATGAGAGCGGCTCACGAGATGAACACCCGCAGGGGACGCAGATGCGGGATCGAAGACTGGGGCGGGACTCAGGAGAGGGAGACGGGTTCGATGGATTGCCAGGCCGCGGTCTCGCTGCTGCGCAGCGCGGCCAGATTGCAGCGCAGGGTCTGCCACCCTTCGGCCAGAGAACAGTCGGGAACCTGACGCTGTTCGACCGCATTGAGAAACTGGTGCGCCTGGCGAAGGTAGACATCATCGCGCTCGCGGGGGCCGAATTCGCGGCAGCTCCAGTCGGCACCGGGCTGGGTCATGGTCATCAGGCGCTGGCGATGAATCTCGCACCGCACGGTTCCCCGCTCACAGACCACCTGAAGAACGATCTCGTTCGGGGCCTGATACTGGTTGATCGAGTAGCTGCCGAGGATCGTGGGCTGCATGGTGCCGGGTGTCTGGTGACGCGCCAGCAAATGCACCGTGTCTTCCACCTCGACACCCGGCAGCGATTGATGGGCGGCATCGCACACCAGGCGGCGGATGGGACCGACCAGCCATTCACCCAGGTTCAGCAGGTGGGTGAGCGCATCTTGAATGGCCCCGCCGCCACTCTCGCGGTGGGCGTAGTAGATGTCGCGGTAGGCGGGACGATAGGTGGGAAAGTGCTGTCCCCCCACCACGGTCAACTGCAGGGGAGCGCCAAACTCGCCCGACTGCAGCAATTCACGGGCGGCCCGCAACTCGGGAAACGCCCGATAGACATAGGCCACCCCCAGCGTCACGGGGCGCTGATGCCACTCGCGCGACAACTCGGCGAGCCCGGCTTCGGTGGTGCCCAAGGGCTTTTCAATCAGCACATGCACGCCCGCCGCCACCAGCGTGCGGGTCATGGAGATGTGAAACGGCGCGGGGGTACAGACCACCGCCACCTCGGGAGGAGTCTGCAGGGCCGCCTCGAGCGACGGAAAGTGCGGCACGGCATAGCGTTCCGCGACGGTCTCGCGCAGCGTCGGGTTGATCTCGACAATCGAGACCCGGGCCCGGCCCGTAGTCTGGAAGCAGCGTGTGTGCCGTTCGCCAATCGAACCCACACCAATCACCAACACCGAATGTTGCATGGCTACGAAGAGCGGGGAAGAGAGATCAATCCGCGGGGGGACGGGGACGGGGGGGAAGCCACCGCCAGGCCAGGACCAGGCCCAGCCCCATGATGGCGGTGCAGAGGAGAAAGCTGGCGCGGTAACCCTCGGCCTCGGTGGACCGTTTCCCGACCACGTCGGAGACCGCGCCAAACACCAGTCCCAGGGGGGCGGCGGGAACCATCAGCAGGTTGGCGACCGCCATGTTGCGGCGCAGATCGCGGGGGCGCGAGGCGGCCAGCAGGTAGTTGGGGGCGTACACTCCCACCAGCTCACCGGCACCATAGATGGGAAAGGTCGCCAGGTAGGCGAGACCCGTGGCGAACGCCGCGTAGGTTGGTGCCAGGAGATACACCAGACCGGTGGCCAGCAGTCCCGCCCGGGGACTGGTCTTCGCCACCAACAGGCCCAGCAGCATACCCGCCAGCGCCTTGGTTCCAAACCGGATGGCGGTTTGCGACATGACGTAGTCGCTGGGGTCACTGGTCATGGCCTGCTGCGTGTTCAGCGTGAGGTTGGCGACGATCGTATTCCCGGCATACAGCAGAATCGTCACCAGCGAAATCCGCCGCAGCAGGGGATTCGTCCAGAACTCGGCCAATCCAGCCAGCCCCAGTCCAGATTGGCTTGCCGAGGACGGTTCCTCGGTTGCGTCGGGAGCCACCACAAACCGGCTGGCGAAAAACGAGGCCAGCAGCAGGGGGATGACTGCCGCCGCGAACACAGCCCCGTAATTCGCAGGAAACGCCCACGGTTCCCACAACTTGCTCCCCAGGACTTCGCCGTTGAGCAGGGCGCCCGACCCCAGCGACCCCACTGCCGCCAGCAGCGGCCCCCCGCCATAGGCGAGGGCCAGGGTCGAGCCCCGCCTCGACTCGGCCACGCCGCGGGCCATCGCCTCCCAGACGAGGGTAATGGCGAGGGGGATGGTCATGCCGGTCAGCACCCCCTGGGTCACCACCGCGCTCCCCAGCACCTGCGGGGAGACGCCCAGCCAGACCCCCAGCGCCACGCCGGCGGCCGCCAGAGCCGCCAGCAGATAACACCCCGTCAGCAGTGGCTTGAGCCACCGCACCGAGGGCAAGAGCGCCGTGATCAACACGGGCACGAAGGCGAAGAAGTAGTAGACGGTCTCGGGACTGTTCGCCAGAAAGTTGGACGATTCCATCCGCTTGAGCATGGCCGCGTGGGTCGCCCCCACGTACAGCACCGGGGCGGCCAGATACTGCATGCCCACGCAGCCGGCGAACAGCAGCAGATTGCGGGTCTGCGCATCGGCCGGCAGCGGATGAATTGCGGCGTCGACGTCGGGTTGGCTGCTCATGCGGTTCTCTCCACCAGGCCCGGGACTGCGTCACCATCACACGCCGCGAGGCGGTCACTTCTTGACGGATTTGGGGGGGGCTTCCGCTTCAAGAGATTTCCCCGCCTCTCGGAGGGCGGCCCGCTGCGATTCGCTGATCTCGGGATACTTGAGGTTCAGCGACTGGATCGTATTCACCAGAATCCGCGACACGACGGCCCGCGTGACCCACTTGTAGTCGGCTGGCACGACGTACCAGGGGGCCTCTTCGGTGCTGGTCGCCTCGAGGCAATCTTCGTATGCC
>CAIOTJ010000054.1 GCA_903861195.1 uncultured Planctomycetaceae bacterium
CCCTTAATCCAGCAGTACCGGTTTTCGATTGGCTTACATGTCTTGGCGACAATGTGGGCGTCGCAGCCATGCAGGCATGGCTTTCTTCCCCCGTATTTTGATTCCAATGACTTCAGATCGTCGCTCGGGCTTTTCCCCAGCCAGAAGTCTCTAGTCTTGGGATTGGACGAGAATATGACATGTGCGAACAGCTCAATCTCTTGGCGGAGAGCCGCGAATGATGCATCGTATTGAAGTCCGGCGGTGCCATCGTTGTTGCTTGCCGCCACCGCGACAAGGCAATTCTCAGTGACCCACTTGTCGCTGCGAAACATTTTGCGGAGGTCGGTGAGTTCGACCTTGAACTGATTTGCCCCCACGCTGCGCGCGGGCCCCGCTTCGATGGCCCCATTGTGATGAGCTTTTCCCAGCAGTGCGAGTTCTACCAAATTGCAACGGTATTGGCTGCTCTTGTATTCGAACGCCAAGCCCGACAACGCCCGCTCGATTCGGTCAACGTGGTCAGCATCATCGGGGCAGAAAAGCAGGTGGAGATTAATTCCTATCAGCTTGTCGGTCGCCACAGTCATGCGGAACTCGACATTCGGGAAAATCAGCTTGACCTTTGGTAGCCGCCCCGCGTCCTTATGGGCCTTGACCGCCTTGTAGCATTCGATGGTGAGGTAGTCCGTGACACCCAGAACCTCGACCACCGGGGAGGCGCTTTCAATCGCTTTGAGATATCCATCCCAGTCATCTTCGAAGTCGTCGTTTATTAGCGTGCCGGGGGCATGAAGATGCGGGTTCCAACGACGCCACTGCGATCCGCTCTCAAAAGAAATATTCTCGTCTGCTGCCATGTCAGTGTCGCCTTGCATTGGGGCAGGGTGCCATGTCGTTGAGCACCCTGCCACAGTCACGTGGGTGTAATGTTAGTTCCATTCACATGGTGGTGCAAACCGAATGGTCTCACCCCGCCCAATCCGCACACAGCAACTCCGCCTGCTTCAACACCGTCTCAGTCGCCTGGGCCTGTTTGTCCGGCGGGTAGCCGTGTTTCTTGAGAATCCGCTTCACCATCACCCGCAGCTTCGCACGCACCGTCTCTTTCACCGTCCAGTCGATCGTCACGTTGTGGCGCAGCGTATCCACCAGTTCCCGCGCGATCGTGCAGAGCGCCTGGTCGCCCAGCACCGCGACGGCACTGTCGTTCACTTCCAGGGCCTCGTAGAACGCTTCCTCGTCTTCGGTCAGTCCGAGAGATTCCCCCCGTTGCCGGGCTTCCCGCATCTCTTTCGCCAAGGCCACCAGTTCCGCAATCACCTGGGCCGCGTCGATCGAGCGGTTCTGATACTTCTTGATCGTCTTGTCGAGCATCTCGGCAAACGACCGCGACTGCACCAGGTTCTTGCGCGACCGCGCCTTGATCTCGTCGTTCAACAGCTTCCGCAAGACTTCCATCGCCAGGTTGCGGTGGGGCAGGTCGCGCACTTCCGCCAGAAACTCGTCCGACAAAATCGAGATGTCGGGCCGCTCCATGCCGGCGGCCGCGAAGATGTCAATCACCTCGTCCGACGCGACCGACCGCGAAATGATCTGACGGACCGCCGCGTCGAGATCGTCGGAACTGGGCCCTCCCCCCGTGCCGCCACTGCTCAGCTTGGCGAACTGCGCCCGCAGGCACTGGAAGAACGCCACCTCCTCCCGCAGTGCGATCGCCCGGTCGTGCGAGCCGACCAGGGCGTATGCCTTCGAGAGTTCCGTCACCGCCTGCACGAAACGCGACTGCCCGTTCTCTTGCCGCAAGATGAAATCCATCGCCTCGGGAACCACGCCGATCCGCTCGGCGGCGGTTCCCGTGAAGAACGGCGAATAGTCGTAGCCGTGCAGAAAGCCCTGCACCACCTCGTACTTCTCCAGCAGCAGTTCCAGCGTCTGCTCGATCGGAATGCCAGTGTCGCGCCGGTCGGCCTGCGTGAACTGCGACAGCGCCTTCTTGAGTTCGACGGCCAGTCCCAGGTAATCGACCACCAGCCCCCCCGGCTTGTTGCGGAAGACCCGGTTCACGCGGGCAATCGCCTGCATCAGGTTGTGCCCCCCCATCGGCTTGTCGAGGTACATCGTGTGCATGCAGGGGGCGTCGAACCCCGTCAGCCACATGTCGCGCACAATCACCAGCCGTAGTGGGTCGTCGGGCTGCTTGAACCGCTTGGCCAGTTCCTCGCGTCCACGCTTCGGCCGGATGTGCGGCTGGTAGGCCAGCGGGTCGCTCGCCTGGCCGGTCATCACCACCTTGAGCGCCCCTTCGTCGTCTTGGTCGCTGTGCCAGTCGGGACGGAGGGCGATCAGCTCGCGGTAGAGCTCGACGCAGATCCGCCGGCTCATGCAGACGATCATCGCCTTCCCCTCCATCGCGTCGAGCCTCTCTTCCCAGTGCTGCACGATGTCGCGGGCGATCAACCGGATCCGCTTCTCGCTGCCGACCAGGGCTTCCAGAGCCG
>CAIOTJ010000055.1 GCA_903861195.1 uncultured Planctomycetaceae bacterium
GTAGCCGGCGCTGCGCTCTGGCAACCCCAGGCTATGGTAGAAATCCCCTGCAGGGATTGGGCGGCCCACGTCGGTCGTGTTCACCCGCGCGTTCTGGCACCGCCTCCGGGGTCGGTCGTGCCGGGGCCGCGCGATGTTCGCGCTGGGCAAGCGGGATTGGAATTGGCTGGCGCCGCTGGGTTGCACGTTTCCCTGATCGGCCCGTCGGCGTGCGTTCCGGGCGATGACGAATTGTTGGACCGTTGGGCCGGTGATTTTCATTTGGCGTCCTTCCCGGCCCGCTGGGCCGGGCTGGGGGAACGGCTGGCCCTTTGGGCCGGTTGGACCGGACGGCCTGGAGTTCGTGAGGCTCGTGGTTGTCCGGCCCGAGCGGGCCATTGTCCGGTGTGGGTGAGGGCTCGTCGGTTTTCCAGACCCAACAGGCCATCATCCGGCCCTCATAATCCCGTGAAACACTCCTCAACCTCGGAACCACCACCGACCCGCTCGAGGACCTGAAAACCACCGCCACCGAGGGCCTCGAAAAAGGTGTAACCCCGCTTGTGGTCTTCTCCTTCCCGGCCCAGATGGCGCCCCACCAACACCACGGCTCCCTCCCGGCAGCGCTGGCGGAGATTGTGGGCGATCTGACTCAACTGCGCGGGTGAAAACCGGTCCCGCCGCAGCACGTTCGCAATTCGCACCACATCGGCCACGCCGATGAGATCGGCCGGCAGTGGTTCCAGGATGTCCTCCTGCCGAATCACCACATCGGACCGGTTTTTCAGCTCGGGGGTGACCAGCAGGAATGGGCCGGCGATTGGACCCGCAGCGCTATTCGGGCCCCCCGGCGTGGGTGGCAACGGCAGCCCCAGCCTGGCAATCCGCTGACGCGCCCATGCCGCGAGCCCGCGCTTGAACAGAAACTTCCCCGTCAGATAGTCCCAGCCGTTGCAGACGGGAGAGAGCGTCCAGCCCCGCCCCTCGATCATCAGAATGTGACCATTGTCTTCGACCAGCAGATCGAGGTGGCGATTGAGGGGGACCACGTATCCTTCGAGATTGCGGTCCGTGGCGATTGTCTGGACCGGCAGACCCGCCTGGCTGAGACGGCGGATGGTATCGACCGTGGAGGTGCCATTTCCCATCCCGACGTCCATGAACAGACTCGGTTTCAGTCCCCGCGACTGCAGCACAGCCACCAGACGTTCATCCAGTTCTTTCAGCCGGGTGGCCCGTGAGCATTTCCAACTGCCGTCGGCATTGCGCAGCAGCGGAAAACATTCCCGCAGGAACTGCTGGAATTCCACAGACGCGAGTCGCGGTGATCCCGCCGGCAAATCAAGCAGCTCCATTGACCTCAACACACGCATGTCACCGCCCTTTCAGGCTGGCATCCCAAATTGCAAGACCGCTGGGCGGCCGAACGGTCCACGTCCTCATCTCCTCCGCGGTCAAGACGACAGCGGTTTCACCCGAGGTGATCGGGGGGCCATCCTGAAGACAGTGTGCGAAGGCTCGGGTGTCACCCCATCTGACGACAACCGACCGAACCTCCCAGCATCCGTCAGACAACCCCAGGCCACAACAGCCCCTCTGCTTCAGCCATCAACCGCAACCCGTTTCTTCGAGTGCCCGCAGAATCTCTTCGCCTGTCGCCGGGAGACGCAGTTGCCGGGCCGCCGCCGGGGAAACGCACGACAACGCGTGTTTGACCGCCATCCAGACAGAAAGGGCGTGCAGCAAGGGCGGTTCCCCCACCCCCTTGCTCCCCGCGATCGCCGTCACGGCATCATCCGTGGGGAAGAACTCGAGGTGGTATTCGGCGGGAGCATCCGAGACCGCGGGAATCTTGTAGGTCGAAGCCCCCGTGGTCAGCAGCCGACCCCGCTGGTCATAGACGAGGCATTCGTTCGTCACCCACCCCAGGCCCTGGACAAAACCGCCGATCACCTGACCCCGGTCGATTCCGGGATTGATCGACCGACCGACGTCGATCAGCGTGTCGACCCGCGGCACCGTCAATTCGCCGGTGAAGCGATCGATACGCACCTCGGCCACGGTGGCCCCCTGCGCGAAGTAGTAGAAGGGGTTTCCTTGGCCGGTCTCCCGATCGAAATCGATCTGCGGAGTGGCATAGAAACCCCGCGCCCCAAGATCGACGCGGTCGACCCAGGCCCCCACGCATGCGTCTTGGAAGGTCATCCGCCGCGATGGGTCCCGCCGATCGTAGATCCAGCCCCCCGCGCAGACAACCTCTTCGATCTCGGCCGTGGTCCGCTGAGTCTGGCCCGCCAGCCGCCCGGCCGCCCACGCCAGCAACCGGTGGCGAATGGTCTGGGCCGCCGAGACCGCCGCCGCCCCATTCAGGTCCGTACTGGCCGATGCCGCCGTCGGCGAGGTGTTGTTGTTTTTCTCGGTGGAGGTTGTCATCACCCGGATCCGCGCGGGAGGCAACCCGAAGACATCGGCGACGAGTTGCTGGATCTTGGTGTTCAGTCCCTGCCCCATTTCGGTCCCGCCGGTCGAGACCTGCACTGTGCCGTCGGTATAGACGAGGACCTGCGCGTTTGCCTGGTTCAAAAGCCGGGAGGTGAAGCTGAGGCCGAACTTGACGGGGACCAGTGCCAGCCCCCGCAGCCAGAGCCGGTCAGTGACGTTCCGCCGTTCGACCTGTTCCAGCCGTCGCCGGTAGTCACACTGGGTCAGCAGCCGTTCGACGATGGCCGGAAGATGATTGTCGCGAACGACCTGCCCGTAGGGGGTGACATTGCGCCCCTCGGATCCATACAGATTTCGTACCTGGATGTCGGCAGCCGAGAGGCCGCGCGGGTGTTTGCCGCGCAGGTACGTGGCGACCTCTTGAAGAGCATTCTCGATGACCGCCACACCCTGGGGGCCGCCGAAACCGCGGAAGGCGGTGGCGGGCGCGTGGTTGGTGAAGCAGACCCGTCCCCGGATGTCGACATGCTCCAGAAAATAGGCATTCTCGGCATGGAACAGCGAGCGTTCCAGAATCGCCTGCGACAGATCCAGAGTGGCTCCTCCCGCCGAGTCAAACTGCACACGGTAAGCGCGCACCCGACCTTCGTCATCGAAGCCAATTTGCCACTCGGCGCGGTAGGCATGCCGCTTGCCGGTCGACAAGCCATCCTCTTCGCGACGATACACGACGCGTGCGGGCCGCCCGGTGGCCCGGGCGACCAGCGCCGCCATCACTGCCGGCAGGGTCCCCTGGGTCTCCTTGCCTCCGAATCCCCCACCCATGCGATGGCTGGTGACCACCACCTGATGCATTCCCAGTCCCAGTACCAGAGCGACCACGCGCTGGATTTCGGTCGGCCCCTGGGTCGATGACTGGACGGTCATCTGCCCCTCTTCGGCGGGGATGGCCAGGGCCGCCTGCGTTTCCAGATACAGGTGCTCTTGTCCCTGAGAGTGGAACACTCCCTGCAGGACGTGCGGGGCCCGGGCCATCTCGGCGGCCGCATTTCCCCGGTGCAGCCGCACTTCGGGACCGAGAAACCGCTGGGCGGCCAGCGCCTGCTCAATCGAGAGGATCGGCGGGGTCTCCGCCAGTTCCAGGCGGACGAGGTCACGGGCCCGCTCCAGACTCTCCGCGGACTCAGCCGCCACAATGACCACCGGTTGGCCGACGTACAACACTTCGCCGTCGGCCAGGACCGGTTCATCCTCCTGCAGCACTCCAAACCGCCGTGCCGCGGGCAGATCGGCGGCGGTCAACAACGCCACCACGCCGGGCACAGCCCGGGCAGCCGCGAGATCGATTCCAACAATCCGGGCACTCGCCGCCGGGCTGGGGACGAATCCCACGCACAATTCATCGGCCCGCGGGGGGATGTCGGCCAGGAAGTCGGCGTGTCCGGTGACATGCCCCACGGCGGA
>CAIOTJ010000056.1 GCA_903861195.1 uncultured Planctomycetaceae bacterium
ATCGACTGCTCTACTTTCGACTGCTCAACTCTCTCGGCCTCCGGCCGTGCGGACCTCCGTGTCCGCTCCGCTGGGCATCCCACCGAAAAGACGCGATCCAACGGGCAGCCCAACCGCCTGGATCGGAAATCGCGGTTCCCCGTACTGAAAACAGGCGATGCATCCGAACGGATCGACTGCTCTACTTTCGACTGCTCAACTCTCTCGGCCTCCGGCCGTGCGGACCTCCGTGTCCGCCCGCTGGGCATCCCACCGAAAACCCCTGTCCCAACGGGCAGCCCAACCGGCTGGATCGGCAATCCCAATGTGGACCCATCTGCAGACACGGCGGGATCGACCCCTCATCGACACCCGCCGCAGCCATTCCCTGAAGGGGAAATCTTAGATAGCCCAGGGTTCGCCGCGCAGCGGCTACCCTGGGTGAGGGACATCCATATGGTGCCAGAACCCTGTAGGGGTTCGCTTGACGAGTGGATCACGGAAACCGGTCTCACCATCGGTCTCCGGACCCGGCAAAGACGATCGAATTCACCCTGCGATTCCTGCTTCCGGCCCCCGTCAAGCCAGCCCTTTCAGGGCTGAGGCGATCTGTTTGTCCTGTCACCCAGGGTAGTGCTGCGCACGAACCCTGGGCTATGAAAGAATGTCCCTTCAGGACATGGTTTGGAGGGATGCCGCTCGTGGGAGGACGGCGAAATGTGAGATGAATCCAACGGGGTTTCTTGGCCGATCCATGGACTTTTGTCTGCGCATCGAATCGGGTGCTTGCGAACGAACGCCCAGCGGCCGGGGGCCGAGAGAGTGGAGCAGTAGATTCGGTTGTGTTCCCAGCGGAGGGTTCCTTGCCGATCCATGTCTCTTGGCTGCCCGTTGGCACGAGTTTCTTCTGATTCAAATCCAGCGGAGCGGTCACAGAGGTCCGCGCTCCCGCCGCCCTGTTGCTGGGCCCATTCAAGCGGTGTCTTTTGTTGGATGTCGAGCGGGGGTTCCGATTCAAGCCTGTTGGCTGCCCAAGGGGACGGTTTCCCTGCGATCCAAATCCAGCGGAGCGGACACGGAGGTCCGCCCCCCCGCCACCCGTTTTCTGGTCCCCGGCCACGGTGGTTTTTAGGGGTGGGTCGAGTGGGATTTCCGCTGCATGCGATTCGGCTCCCCAGTGGAACGGTTGCCCTATGATCCAAATCCAGCGGAGCGGTCACAGAGGTCCGCGCTCCCGCGACCCGTTGTCTGGTCCCTGGCCACGGTGGTCTTTGGTTGAGGATCCAGGGGGGGTTCCGATCCAGGATTGTTGCCTGACCAGTGGGACGGGGGTCTGCACTGGATTGCCCTATGGCGGCTTGGGCCGAGCCGCGTCCCCCCCATTCGTCTTCCGGCCCCTGTCGTTCGACCGAACGTTCGAACTGTCGACGACGTCACACGACGGCAGACTCCAAGCTGACTTCTCGGTGCGGCGACAGATTTCTGGTTTTTCAGCAACGCCTACCCCACGTGCGGTGCACTGGGCCCGCTGAGGGTCATCAAAACAAAAAAACCCCGGCAGGAGAAATCCTGCCGGGGTCTGGTTCGAATCCTGCAGGTCAGCCTGATGGGGCTGACCGTCGGTCCGGGAGATTAGCCGCGGAGGCCGAACAGGTTCGACAAGCCGCTCTTCTTGGCCTTCGTCTGGGTCTTGTTCAGACGAGAGGGGAAGTAGGCGGCGGGCTCACCCGCTTCGGGAATCGGGGCGGGAGCGACGTTGTCGTCCACCGCGGGAACCGGAGCCACCGGGGCGGGTTCAGTCACCGCGGGAACATAAGTCGAGGCGGCGGGAGCGGGAGCCACGGCGTGAGCCGAGGGAGCACAGCCGGCGGCACCAGCCGCGGCCGGAGCACAGCCGCGGTTCGAGGCGACTGCGGCGGGGGCACAGCCCTTGTTGCCAGCCAGCGAGGGAGCACAGGTCTTCGCGGCGGGGGCACACTTCGACTCGTTGCAGCTCTTCACTTCGTAGCCGCACGACTGCAGGGCTTTCTCGGCGGCCCGACGGACACCGCGGTCGCAGTCGGCCAGGGCACAGGTCAGAGCGGCGACAACTTCGGCCTGGCAGCAGCAGCTGTTCTTACGGGTCTGCTTGTGAATCTGCTCGGCGGCTTCCTTGCGGACCCGTTCGTCGCAGTCATTCAGAGAATAGGCGAAGGCGTGCATGATCTCGGGATTGCAGGCACAGTCGAGGCGGCCCAGCTTGGTGAGGGCCCGGCGACGCTGCTTGGCATAGCAGGCGGTCTGCGATTCGTGGATCAACTGGGCAACTTCCGCCCGGTTGTTCGGGCAGCACCGTTCGGCCTTGGGGGCCGGGGCGCAGCTCGCCCGGGGAGCGGCACAGCCGGGGTCAGCCGCAGCCATCGCGGCCGGGGCACAGCCCGCACCAGCGGGAGCGGCACAGCCAGCGGCAGCCGGGGCACAGCCGGTGGCGCCACCCTTGTGGCAGCCACCAAACAGCTTGCCGAACAGACCCTTCACCCCGCAGCTCCGGGGCGAGCAGGCGGTGGCGGCGTTGGTTCCGCACGAGCCGTTCGAGGCGGCGGGAGCACAGCTGGTCGCTGCAGCCACAGCCCGGGGAGCACACCCCATGCCGGCTCCGTGACCACCGTTCCCCATGCCGCCATTCCCCAGTCCACCGTTCCCGATCCCGCCATTCGGGCCGCAGGTTCCGCAGGCTTGCTTGGTGCAGGAACGCTGGTAGGTGCAGGCATTCCGGTGATTGGGGCGGCAGATGGTGGGCTTGCTGGCACAGGGTTGGTACGCCGGGGCGCACCCAGACGCCTTGTCAGCCCCATGGCCACCCAAAGAGGCGGGAGCACAGGTTCCAGCCATAGCCGAACCCATGAGGCCCGACATCGCCAGAACGGCAGAGTAGAGATTGGTCCATTTCATGTCAGCAGGTCTCCTTCCTGAGATGACCGGCAGCCACCCACGAAACACGGGGGGCGACTGCCAGCGCGAATTCGGTGCCGTCGGGAAGATCCTCAACCCGAGTCGATCTCCGGCAAAGCCGAAAGTCCGGACGTCCGTCACGATCGTGTGAGCTGGATTATCGAGACTGACCCCAATGATCGGCCCCTGCCCAAATTGCTCTTGAGAGTCGCAAAGTGCTATTTCTGCTGAGGTTTAGGGCGAAACGGAGGCCGGTTGTAGGCTTGGTGACGATTGCTGCGGCGAGGCAAGATTTAGGGACGGGTCCCGGCGATAGGACCGTCAGAGTCATCACAAGACGTGACGGTGGAAGCGATGCCAACGTTGGTAGCGGAGGAAACGGGAGTACCGGAGTGACCGATTGGACCGGCTCTGATCGTGTCCGGGAACTCGACCCAATCGGCAAAGTCGCCATCGGGGGGCCGGGGGCGAGCCAGCCGGAGAGAATTCGCCCGGTCGGTGCGGCGCCGGTTCACCCCGGCCTGAGGCCCGGACCGGGGGGATCGGGCAGACTGGACCGGGTGTGCGGAAAAGAGGGTGGGCGCGAAGTTCGATGGCAAACTGCCGTTTTGGGCCGCGCGGCCCGACAGCCACCCCCGGGCGGTCAGATCCGGTTCTCCACGATGGAAAGATCTTCTGATGAAGGGGCTTCGATGGGAGGGGCGGCGGTGATGGGAGGAGCCTCAGCGCGTCGCGGGAAAGAGCCCAGGTGCCGGACGGCTCGACATCATCTCAATGCCCGCCCCAAGTGCCGACCGGCGCTGTTCGGCATGGCCCCACCGTGCAAGCAGCGTGTGGCAGTTGTGCCTGGCCCCGACCGTTGGCTTCGACCCTTCCGGAGGCCGCGGCGGGTCAGGAGGCGGAGGGTTCGACCACGGTGATGACCTGGTCGGCGCGGAGCGCTTCGAGGGTTTGCACGATCCCCGAGGGCCAATGGATCTCAACCGACTCGGCCTGGGGCGCGTCTTTGAGTCCGAAGTGCAGCGTGCGATCACTGGTCGAGGCATAGCTGCTGCCCCCTTTGAGCAGGTGGACCTGGCTGCCGTGGGGGGTGGTCAGGCGGACCCAGGCCCCGACGGCGTCCCGGGAACTGGTCCGGCCAACCAATTTCAGACCGATCCAGTGATTGGTGTCGGTCGACTCGTTCACCAGCACGGCGACCGGATCGTTCACGTTGGAAACGATCACATCGACCCGGCCGTCGCCGTTGAGGTCGCCCACAGCCAGGCCGCGCCCGCGATGCTTGGCGGCGAGGTATTCACCGGAGATGGGGGCCACATTCTGGAACCGTTTGCCTTCCAGATTTTCGAGCAGCAGCGGCAGTTGTTCGATTTCCGAGTTGGAGGGGAAGCGGATGACGTGTCCATTGGAGACGATGGCATCTTCATCGCCATCGCGATCGAAATCGAAGAATGCGGTCCCCCAGCCCACAAACAGCCCTCCCACATTGGTGATGCCAACCATCTGGCTGACGTGGGTAAAAAACACATCGCCCGGTTTGGCGGGCCGTTTTTCCTGGCGATACAGAGCAATGCTTTCCCGCTCGTAATTGGCGACCCAGATGTCGGGGCGGCCATCGAGGTTGAAGTCGGCAATATCGACCCCCATCGAACCGTCGGGGGTGCCCCGTTCCGAGAGTGCCGTCCCGCTTTTCAGTCCAATCTCAGTGAGCTGGCCGTGGTCGTTCAGGTACAGGAAATTGGGGACGGTATCGTTCCCGACGTAGACATCGGGATCGCCGTCGAGATCGAGATCGGCGATGACAACGCCCAAGCTTTTGTCCTGACCGTCGTCATCGGAGCCCGGCTGCCGCAGACCATTTTCGACCGAGACATTCCGGAAGGTGCCGTCGCCGTTGCTGAAATAGAGGAAATCGGGGAGGCCCTTGAAACGCCGGGGAGAGCAGACCTCGCGCGGTTCATTGGGGGTGGGACCAGGGCACTGGGGGTCATTCTGGGGAGACCAGTCGACGTAATGGGCGACGAACAGATCGAGTGCTCCGTCTCCATTGAAGTCGGCCCAGCCGGCGCTGCTGCTCCAAAGGGTGTCGTCGAGTCCGGAGGTGGAGGGGGGGACTTCGTCATACGTGCCGTCCCCGCGATTGTGGAACAGGGTCAGGCCGCCGTAACCGGTGATGAGCAAGTCGGGAAAGCCATCGGCATCGAAGTCGCCGGTGGCGACGCCGTGGTTGTAGCTGCGGGGGATCGACAGCCGGGCCAGGTCCGTGAGATTGCGAAACGTAAGTTCGCCCCGGTTCTGAAACAACGCGGCCGGGTGGGGGGCCGGGCGGAAGTCGGGGGTGAATTGCCCGCCTCCCGGGAAGTAGATGTCATTCAGGCCATCGAGATCGAAGTCGACCTGGGCGGCGCCCCCGCCGAGCGACTCGAGGATCGAGAAATGCCCCGCCTCCTGTCCGTCACGGTAGGTGAAATCGACTTGGGCTGCGGCCGCCGCGTTGCGAAATCGAACGAGGGTCTGTAGGGGTTTGGCCTCGGGCCGTTTCCTGGAGGGATCGCCCGAGTTGGACGATTTGGACGAATTGCCAGGGCTGGTGTTGGAAGCGGGCGAGGCGGGAGGGGGAGATTCTGACTGGCAACCACTGCCAGCGAGGAAGCCGGCGAAAAGGATCCCGCACGGGACAAAACTGCGGAAAACAGCGGGGAAAGCGAGCATCCAGGAGGGCCTGCGGAAGGTGCGAGCGAAAGGAAGCGGAACGGGTTGTGGAAACTCTCGGCCGGGGGGGGGACCGGACAACTTTCCAATCAGGTGTGGGACTGACTACGCCGACGGTGAGACGGTTGGTGGGGGGGGACCAGGAAATTCTGAAAAAGCAGTGAGTTCTCTGAGAGGTTTTCTGGAAGTGGGAAATTGACAGGCCGACTTGACCAGTGGTACCCTTCCGGCAGTGGGGGTCTGCGACCCATTCACGGGTCACCCCGCAGGGATGTTTTCTTTCTCCCGTCTTGTGTCCTTTTTGTTTCTCCGGAGGACGTAGAGTATGGTGAATTCTTTGAGACGCAGGTCTCGACGTGCATTCACGTTGATCGAGTTGCTGGTGGTCATTGCGATCATCGGCATCTTGGTTGCGCTGTTGTTGCCGGCTGTGCAACAGGCGCGTGAAGCCGCCCGGCGGACCCAGTGCAAGAACAATCTGAAACAGTATGGTCTCGCGCTGCACAACTACCATGACACTTACGGGAAGTTTCCCGGTGCCGGTGGTTGGGCGGTGGGGACGCGCGGTTGGGACTGGGAGTTGGAGACTTCTCCCCACATCAGCTGGCAGGTGCGCGTGTTGCCGTACATGGATCAGGCCCCGCTGTACAATCAGCTGCGCATGAACGAGATGTACCAGGACCGTGCGATTCTGGCCGACGGCAGCCGAACCTGGACCAAGCAGGTTCCGTATGCCCGGTGCCCGAGCGACAACTCGAACGAGCGCGAATGGAACGAATGCGTTCAGTCGAGCTACTCGGGTTCGCTGGGTTCGCAGTCGACTCCCTCGATCCAGGGGGCTGCCTGTCAGCCGTACGAGCAGTTCGCTGAGCGCCCGGGTCTCGCGGGTCACGGCAACTTCTGGACCAAGGAACAGATTTCGGGCATGTTCTCCCGCATGGTGGGAGCCGACATGAACACGGCGGACGTGACCGACGGAACCTCGAACACCATCATGGTGGGCGAGATCCTGGCGAAGTGCCACGATCACAAGGCGGGCTGGTGGCACTACAACGGGATGTCGTCGGCCCACGCGTCGACGGTTGCCCCGATCAACGACCTGACGACCTGCGAAGGTGCTCCGGCCGGGAAGATCACCTACACCGCCTGCACCAATCCGCAGAACTGGAACTTCAGCTGGGGATTCAAGTCGAATCACACGGGCGGAGCTCACTTCCTGTTCTGTGATGGGACCGTGCGGTTCCTGTCGGAGAACATCAACCACCAGACCTACCAGCGGCTTGGCGGCCGCAAGGATGGTCAGGTGGTGGGTGAGTTCTAAGCGGAACTGTCTTCCGGTTCTGAACCGGAGCTGAATGTGAGAGGCGAGGAGGTCGCAATTGGGGCCTCCTCGTCTTTTTTCTCGTGGCCAACAATGGCGGAGAGCCGGGGCCCTGGGGATTGTTGTGTGGTCAAAGTGGCCTGTGATCCCGGGGTGTGAAGTCTCGATGGCCCGTCGTCCGGCGCGGGCGGATGTGGTGGGTCGTGATTTCTTCCCCGGGAACGAAATCGCGCTCCCTGCGGTCTCTGTTGATTGTCATCGCGCCTGCTGCGCAGTCAGGAAGTCCCATGCAGATTCATCGTTTGAAATCCGTGATCGTGTTGCTGTTGGGTTCGTGTGTTGTAGGGTGCGGGGGCAGCGACGCTCCGCCGCTGTATGAAGCGGGTGGGGTGGTGACCTACAAGGGGGAAGCGGTCAAGAACGCCACGGTGAGTTTCACGGCGGCGGAGGGCACCAAGGCTCCGCTCGCCGAAGCGCTGACCGACGAGAAGGGACAGTACCGTCTGAAAACACGCGGTGAGTCGGGAGCGGCCGCCGGAAGCTATGTGGTGACGGTGACCAAAGTGGAAGGGGCCGACGAGGCGGCGGCGGCTGCGGCGGCGGCGTCTGTGGATCCCAAGACGATGACTCCCGAACAGGCGATGGCCAAGATGGCGGCCGACATGAAGAAGATGACTCCCGACGTCAACAAGGCGCAGTCGGATCCCACCGGACGGTCAAATATGACAGCCAAAGCCAAGTCGCTGATTCCCGAGAAATATGGGTCGGTGAAGTTCAGCGGTCTGACCGCCAACGTCTCCAAGGGAGATCCGGCCAACACGAAGCTGGATCTGAGTCTGCAGGACTAGTTGACCTGGCGTACACGCAGGTTCGTCAGGAGCCTTTCGGGAACCCGCCCGGAAGGCTCCTTTGCCATCCGGTGAGGAGAG
>CAIOTJ010000057.1 GCA_903861195.1 uncultured Planctomycetaceae bacterium
AATGCCGACCTCGGCTACCGGGGCAGCCCCATCCAGACACCCAGCCTCGATGCCCTCGCGATGAATGGGGTGCGGCTGGAATCGTACTACGGCCTGCCGGTCTGCACCCCGGCCCGGGCTGCGTTGATGACCGGGCGGTACCCGATGCGGCACGGGCTGCAGACGCTGGTGATCTTTCCGAGTCACAAGTACGGGCTGCCGACCGATGAGAAAACCCTGCCGCAGGCACTGAAGGAGGTGGGCTACCGCACCTGCATGGTCGGCAAGTGGCACCTCGGCCATGCCGACCACAAGTACTGGCCGCAGAACCGCGGCTTCGACCACTTCTACGGCAACCTCGTGGGAGAGGTCGATTACTTCACGAAGGAGCGGGGAGGACTGATCGACTGGCAGCGGAACGGCAAGTTCTTTAAGGAGGAGGGTTACTACACCAACCTCATCGGGACCGAGGCGGTCAGTCTGATTGAGCAGCACGATACGAAGCAGCCGTTGTTCCTGTACTTCGCCTCGTTGGCCCCCCACGCGCCGTACCAGGCACCGCAGGCCGAGATCGACGCGTACAAAGATGTTTTCCCCGATCTGCAGAAGCGGACGTATGCCGCGATGATTACCGGGCTCGACCGGCAGGTGGGACGGATCGTGGAGGCACTCGAAAAGAAAAAAATGCGGGAGAACACGCTGATTTTCTTCACCACCGACAATGGTGGGGCGACGAGCGCGATGTTCGCCACCGGGGCCCGGCCCGCGGAAGAGCGGGCGAAGGAAATCGGGTCGAAGCCTCCCTGTTCGAACCTGCCGTATTCGGGAGGCAAGGGGGGCTTGAAAGAAGGGGGCGTGCGGTTGCCGGCGTTTGTGAACTGGCCGGGCAAGCTGAAGCCGGCGGTGGTGAAGGAACCGCTGCACCACGTCGACATCATGCCGAGCCTGCTCGCTCTGGTGGGGGGCGAGGGGAAAGCGGACAAGCCGTTTGATGGACGGAACGCCTCGGCCACGATTGCCGAGGGGCAGCCCTCGCCGCACGACGACATCCTCATCAACGTCGAGCTCTTCCGGGGGGCAATCCGGAAAGGGAAATGGAAGCTGCTGAAGGTGGCGACGCTGCCGGGGAAAACCGAGCTGTTCGACGTGGAGGCCGATCCGGGGGAGACGACGAACCTGGCCGGGCAGCACCCCGAGGTGGTCCGCGATCTGGAAACCCGCCTGCTGGGCTACTCGCGGCAGGCGAAGATGAGCGAGTGGTTGAAGTCTCAGATCGACTACCTGGGGGCGCAGAGCGAAACGGCGTTCGACCCCGATTATAACCTCGATGGCGGGGTGCCGAACGAGAAGCCGGCGTTGCCGGGGGTGAAGTGAGCCTGGCAGGAGGAGTTGGGTTTCCCGCGAGTCTCGGCAGCGCAACCTCCGAACTCCCCAAAACCACACAACGCCCCCCCGCTCCACGACCACCCCGACCTCGCGTCGGTCGGTGAATCCGACCTGCGGCTCACCCGCGGCACCGCCGCGCGTCGCCCCCTCTCCCACGAAAAGACTGCCGGCAAGCAGAATCCGGGTGACTGTGGGAGAGTGCCGGGGTGAGGGCGAAATGGGTGCGTGTTGGGAGCGCGGCGCCTGCCTCGAAACTCACACCGTCCGCAGGGTCCCCCCACCCAAGTGGTCCGAACGAAATCCCCAGACACCCCTGCCGATGTCTCCTTGCGGACCTCCTTGTCCGATCCTCGGGATCGCCCTGTGGGATCACCGCCCTGGGGAGCACCTTCTTCCGGGGAGGGCCGAGTTGCGGAACCCCCGGCGACTCTCTGGTTGCCCCTGCAGGGCTACGGCCCATTTCGGTTGCGAACCGCCCCCGTCGGTTCATCACAAAATCCCGAGGCTGAACCCCTCTCCGTGGAATACCGCGCCCGTGCCCAAAACAGACAAACGCCTGCCGGCAATCCCCGGATCCCGGCACGACCGACCCCAAACAGGGATGTCTGACGTAGGCCGCTGGTCGAGCGCAACGCCCCCCACCCCCGGTCCACACCCCCCAACCACGCCAGTCGCCCCGAAGGCGATGCCAGACCGCGTGGAGAAACAAGACCAACGCGGATGACCTCGCCGACCGGCCCACAGACCTCTGTGTGCATGCGTATCCATAAGGAACCCACGAACAAACCAAGACGGTTGGCTGCTCCGAGCGGCGTTGGGAGAGTTGAATTCGCGACTCGCTCCTCGGCGCTCAATCCCCAAACACTGGCAGGATTCTCGCGAATTCTTGGGAATATGTACCTGTCCCCTTTTACGTCTCCCCATACGGCCGAACAATTCCCCGTAGGGGATACTTCCCTCAGCCCGGGGTTGGTGCGCAGCACCTACCCCGGGTGGATGTCCCCCAAAGATGACCTCTATCCTGTAAGGATTGCTTTCGAGGCCCGTCGATCATGGTGGCCCATCGATCGGCCATCACACCGCGCGGAAAGGAACCCCGACAGGGTACGCGGCATATTTGTGGGTCGGTCACCCAGGGTAGCCGCTGAGGCGGCAACCCTGGGCTGAGGGAAGTAACCTCTACGAGGTAGGCGGTTGGGCCTGCGGATGGTTTTGGGCTACGGGGACGGTGGTTGACAATCTCTCTCAAGGACCACGTCCAACGACCGACAGGTTGAAAACCTATCGTACGACTCGCCGTGGCGACGAACTTCCAGTTTGTCGAGCGTCGCAGGGTCCCACGCCCCCGCCAACAGCACGACGGGGCCCAGCGCCCCCCGTAGAACGAGTTGGAAAACTTGTTCAACACATGTGAAGTCGCGTCCCGAGGCTTAGCGACGAGGTCCAGCGTCGGTATCGCTCGAAGATGGGCAATTCGCGGCCCCCATCCAACCCACCGCGTCTTGGACCTTTGAATCCAACCACGTCGAATCACCGACAGGTTGAAAACCTATCGTACGAGTCGCCGTGGCGACGAACTTCCAGTTTGTCGAGCGTCGCAGAGTCCCACGACCCCGCCAACAGCACGACGGGGCCCAGCGCCCCCCGTAGAACGAGTTTGAAAACTTGTTCAACAACCGGGAAACTGGGGTCGGGAAACTGGGGTCACCCTTTGTCTGTCGATTCCGGGAAAATGCCGTAACCTGTTTTCCTCAATCGACTTTCGTCAATCCTCAGAAACTGTACAAAATACTGGGAATTGGCATTGCCATGTACACTCATGGCATCCCTATGCTATCCCGAGTACTGTACGGTTGAGAATTTTGAGGGAGAAATGCGATCATGTCTGATCACCCGTCGTCCAAAACTGCTGTCCCCGCTCCGGGATCCGGGGCCGAACACCCTGCGCTGGACGAGGAGGAGGCCGGGGCGGCCAGCCAGGGGCTCCCGCCCGGGAACTGATTCTATCCGGACAAGATTACCTTTTATCCCGATCGCCTGAGCGGCGACCGTATGAACCAGTTCGGCCCCGTCCACCATGAAAACCAGGGTTGGATCTGGCCCGACAAGGTCCGGGCGGGGGATGTCGTTGTGGTGGTGGGGGAGGCCGGGACCGGCAAGTCGACCCTCATGGCCGACTGGATCGCCCGGGTCACCTCCGGCACTCCGTTCCCCGGCTGCGGGCCCGAACAGGCGGCTCCCTCGGGGGATGTGCTGGTGTTCAATTGCCGGGACGACTTCGTCCGCAAGGTGATCCCCGGCATCGCGGCTGCCGGGGGGGATGTTGACCGGGTCTACCGGGCCAGCGAGGGGCTGTTCGGACGATCGCTCGAGCTCCCCCTGCCGTTCGCCCGCAAGTGCTGGGGGAATCTGGGCAATCCCCAGGTTCATCTGTTCCGCGACAAGATGCTCAAACCGTTCTACCGGTTTCTCAGGAGCCACCCCTGTTTCCGGATGGTGGTGATTGACCAGGCGAATCTGCACCTCCGCTGCGACAGCGAACGGCAGTTCGAGACGCTCGTCGAGGCGTTGGTCCAGACCGCCCAGCAATGCGAGGTGGCCATCGTGCTCACGATGCAGCCCGACGCCTTCCGCAACGGCGAGGGGGTGGCCAAATACCTGCAGAGCCGGTCGCTGAAGGAAAACGCCCACTCCGTCTGGCGGCTGGCCACGCCGACCGATCCCGAAGTCCCCAGCCGGGTGCTGGAGATCGTCAAAACCTGTCACGACAGCGGCGACCCCGACCGTCCCGCCTGGCACCTGACCCGGGGGAGCGACCAACGGCTCGCCTCGAACGAAGCGACCGGCACCGAACTGGCCCCGACCAAAGACCTGCTCAAGCACCGCCACCTGGTGCGGGTGCTGGAGTATGTCGATCAGATTCTGCTGGTGCTGGGAGGAATGGCGGTCTGGAAGGTCCGGGCCGAGCGGGCGGCGCAGCACGGCATTCAACCCCGGCAATTGCGCGAAGCCCTGGTCTACGGCAACCTGCCGTCGCTGTTTGAGCCGCACGAGGGGGACGTGCGCGAAATCGTTGGCTATCCCGAACTGATCGACGCCCGCCGGGAGGCGCAACGCGCCCAACAAGCGGCCGCCCGGGCCGAGCTGCTCAGAAACCGCTCCCCGATCCTCAGCGACCTCGCCGCCGGCCTGGCTCCGCCCCCGGCCACAACGCCCCCGCCACCTCCCGCACCCCCCGAGAAAACCAGTGCGGAATCGGCGGTTCCCCCGGCCGCATCCACTCCGGTTTCCGGGCCGGCCGCAGGAGGCTCCAGCTTTATTAAACCAAAGGACATGGCCGAGACGGCGGGGGTGGGTGAGCCGACCCGAGCGGGAGAAACCACCCCGCGCAACGGCGTGAAGCACCCGACGACGAACGCCAAGAAGGTCGCCCAGGCGGGTTGAGGGGTTGGGGGACCGGTTGGCGAATGACTCACGCGGGTGAGGAACGGACAGGGTGCGCGCCGTTGTGGTGACAGACCTCCAGGTCTGTCAGTCCGGTTCGTGCGACGCGGCGAATTGACCTGCCTTCTCATTGCACAATACAGCCCACGCGGCGGTTCGTCGTGCTGTTGATCCACGCTTCTTTGACGAACAGGCTGACAAGCCTGTTCCCCAACCGCGCGGACTTCCTCCACAGATCCCCGTCCCAATGGGCAGCCAAAGACCATGGATTGGCCAACAACCTCCGCTGGACGCTCGGCCGCAACCCCCCCCGGCATCGGCCGCGCGCTGGCGTCCATCCGGTCCTTCTGCACCCCGTGGGGGGAGAAGGTCCCCGCAGGGGGGATGAGGGGGCAACCCGCGCGGCATGCCTTGTGTCACACCCCGACCAACCACCCGGCCCTTTCGCCCTCACCCCAACCCTCTCCCACAGTCACCCGGGTTCGGCTTCTCGAAAGTCGTTTGGTGGGAGAGGGGGCGACGCGCGGCGGTGCCGCTGGGTTAGCCGCAGATCTTCTTCACCAACCGACGCGAGGTCGGTGGGGTCTGGGGCGCCCGCAGGCCAGGCGTGGAGGCTACCATGCGGATCACCAAGCAACATGGATCGGCCAACCCCGCTGCGTCCCCAACCAAAGACACCCGTCCGCGAGGACCCGAGCACAGGGTGGCGGGGGGGCGGACCTCTGTGTCTGCTCCGCTGGACCTGGATCAAACGAAAACGAATCGTTGGGCAGCCAGGAATCATGGATCGGCCAAGAGACCGACCCGGTGAAAATCGGCTCTCTGCGGGCGAACGGCATGCGTCCAGACCATGTCCTGAAGGGACATTCTTGGATAGCCCAGGGTTCGAGCGCAGCTCTACCCTGGGTTGCGTTCCAGTGCAAAAAATCAGCCCTGAAGGGGCTGGCTTGATCCGTGTCTTAAGAGAGACCGTGGGGCGGATGTTGGCCTGTTTCGGGGGGGCGCAGGCCATTGCCACGGCTGTTCCAACCGCACCCTGCGACAAGCGAACCCCCATGGGGTTCAACGGTCATTTTGAATGTCCCCTACCCAGGGTAGCCGCTGCGCGTCAACCCTGGGCTATGGAAGATTTCCCCTTCAGGGAATGGCTTGGGCGGGTGGTGCTGTGCGTTCTTCGTGCGGTGATTTTCGGCTGGATGAACACGGAGTTTTCGATCCAGGTGGTTTGGCGGCCCATGGGGACGGTTTTCGTTTGATCCAGGCGCAGCGGAGCGGACACGGAGGTCCGCCCCCCCGCCACCCGTTGGCTGGGCCCTTTTGGCGCGGTGTGTGGAGGGCGCGGATTGGAGGTTTTGATCCAGTAGGGTTGGTGGCCCAGGGGGGCGGTTTCTGGCCGTTCGGCCGGGCGGGGATGGGGAAGA
>CAIOTJ010000058.1 GCA_903861195.1 uncultured Planctomycetaceae bacterium
CGCTTCGTCGATCGACTGTCCGGTTCTCAGGACGGGGGTTCCTGGTGGAAGAGTGGTGTTCCATTCTGCCAAAGCGGAGGGATGGAAACGGCTTTCGGGCGGGTTCACCGGCCGGGAGAGAACCCATAGCGGGATCGCCAGCAGCAACGCGACCAAGAGCGTCCGCCGCACCGACTTCCAGTCGCGATTGATCACCTTGACAGTCAGCAGAATGACCACCGCAAGAAGAACCAGGCCCAACAGCAGAATCCGGATGGCAATTCCCAACATGCTGTAACCTCCGATCAAACAAACTCTCGTCAGCACATGGGGCGATTGGCCCCAGTCGGAATGGCTTGTTTTCACCACAGGCCGGGCGAGCGGTTCCCGCTCTGCCATTCAGATCCGCCAGGTGTCGGGAATTGTCTGAGTGACCGATTCGGTTTCCAGTGTCGCATTCTCCGGTGCTGAGTTGCCGCAGGCCATGAATGGTGTCCTCGCTGGCGATATGATGGCAGACGTTCGCCGGCCGTTCTCCATTCATGGTCGCCGTGGTCTTCTGTGCAGTCAATGGCATGGCACTCAATCCCATCAAGTTTTTCCGCAACCTGGGCCGCACACGGGAAATCGTGTCGGTCTTGTTGAATCATGGCTTTGGCGATCTGGTCCAAAGATTGCGGCTGCTGCAATATCTGGGATGGTGGCGGCGGCGCGTGTTGCGGGCTCCCGAGCCCGGGCCGCCTCCGACGGTCTATGAGCGGATTCGCCAGGTTCTCGAGGAACTGGGGCCGACCTTCGTGAAGTTTGGGCAGGTGATGAGCACCCGTCCGGACCTTGTCCCCGCCGGGATGATTGCGGAACTGGAAAAACTTCAGGACCAGGTCCCTTCGTTTCCCTCGGCGGACGCCATCAGTTTGCTCGAACAACAATTGGGGCAGGCGGTGGGGACATTGTTCGCAGAGTTCGATTCCCAGCCGCTTGCGGCGGGCTCGCTGGGTCAGGTGCATCGGGCGGTCCGTCACGATGGTCAGCAGGTGGCGGTCAAGATCCGTCGTCCGACCGTTGTGCGGGATGTGGAGCGCGATTTGTCGCTGATGACCGAACTGGCGGCCTTGATCGAAGCGCATGTTCCCGAGGCAGAGCCGTTCGATCCGGTGGGATTGGTGGCGCAATTTTCACGCTCGATCCGTCGCGAGCTCAATTTCTCCCGAGAAGGCCGCACGATCGAGGAGTTCCAGCGCCTCTTCCGGCATGATGCAACCCTGCGCGTTCCCCGGGTCTACTGGGATCAAACCACGGAAAGCGTGCTGACCATGGAGTTTCTCGCCGGTCTCAAGATCTCTGATCGGACCGGATTGAAGGCTGCCGGGCATGATCCCGCGGCGATCGCGGCGAATGGGGCCCGCATCTTCATGAAGATGGCCTTCGAGCTCGGATTGTTTCACGGCGACCCTCATCCGGGAAACCTCAAGGTTCTGCCCGAGGGAGTCCTTGGCCTGATCGATTTCGGGATGGTGGGACGTCTCGAAGAGGAGAAACGCGAACAGATTGTGGACCTGCTGGCCGCCGTGGCGCAGGGCGACGCTGCTCGGTGCGTGAATCAGATCCTGCTGATTGGCAAGCCGTTTCGACCCATCGACCAGGCCCTGCTGCGCGCCGATGTCCGGGATTTCATTGACGCCTACTACGGTGTGCCGCTGGAGCGCATTCACATCGGACACCTGCTCCAGGATTTCGTCGCGGTCCTGTCGGGGCATGGCATTCGCTATCCAGCCGACCTCATGCTGTTGATCCGGGCGATTGTCACGCTGGAAGGGGTGGGACGCGACCTCGATCCGGAGTTCAACCTGGCCGAGCATCTGCGTCCCTTTGCCGAGCAGATGCTGACCGAGCGCCACAGTCCGCGGCGCATGGCCGCCCGCAGTATCGATGAACTTCGGGCGCTGCTGGCAGTGGCCCACGATCTGCCGGGACACCTGGGCCGAACGTTGCAGAAGCTCAGCCAGGACGACCTGCGGATCCATCTCGAGCATCGTCATCTCGAGCACCTGATCACCGAACTGGACCGGTCGAGCAACCGACTGGTCACCGGTTTGGTCATGTCGGCACTCATCGTCGCGTCAGCGCTGGTGTTGCGCTCATCCGGACCAGTGGCGTGGTGGGTTGGGGCAGGGGCGTTTGTGTTGTTCAATATCCTGGGTTTGTGGCTGATCGTGGGAATCTTCCGCAGCGGGCGGCTGTAATCCCCCAGGAATTGACGCGTCCTGCATCCTTCAGCCTCCAAACCTCGATTCCGCCGGGGCCTGGTAGGAAATTGACAACTCGGGGGTCTCGATCCGGCGATGCCCATCGACCCTGGATTCCAGGCACCGTTCCAGCAGAGCACTGACAATTTGGGTCCGCTCGACGGGGTAGGGGGCACGCCCGGAGGTGAACATGTCTTCCACCTGCCGCATCAGGCAGGCCGAGTAGGTGACGTTGGGAGTCGGCGGCAGGAAGAACTGGGTCGAGACTTCTTCTCCCGATTTGAGGCGGGTTGCGAAGCAGTAATCTTGCAGCGCACCATTGAGCATCAGCAGGCATGTCCGCAAACCGTCGTTCCGCTCGATGAGATAGGCTGCGGGATTGGGGACCAGCTTCGGGAGCTGATCATTACGAGCCAGGTTCTGCGGGCGTGAATCGAGGTCCGAATCTCCCAGGAGCGAATCGCTGCGGGAGAGGGCCGCCTCGAGCAGCGACCAAGACCACCGCCCCTCGTCACCTGCCTTCCAGACCGCGTCACCCTCAATCAGTTGGACGCTCCGAACGCCAGTCTCTCCTCCCCGCCGGCGTTCGATCATGCACTGCATCGCCTCGAGGGCGTGGTAATCCATGGGGTCCGAGCCCCCCACCCCCACCATGAGCGCTTCGTCCAGTTCGGTCCCCAGCGGCAACTCCACCGCGGGCAGCCGCCAGGTGACTGGAAGTGAAGATCCCGCGAGGAATGGGAACTTCAATCGGCGGGAGTGGCCCACCATCCGGGCGGCCTTCTCGCCGCTGTAGGACAGGTGCTTGTCGTTGAACACCGGCGCGGTCCGACCATCCTGGTCGAAGACCTTCACCACTTGCTCGAAGAACTCAAAGCGGGGGTAGAGGATCTGTCCGCGGCCGTTGACCGGGTAGTCGCCGTGCTCGGCGATGATCAACACCCCGTCGACGGCGAGTCGCTGGGTGCCGCAGCGCAGCGCTTCGGCAATCGAGGGGTAGATCTGAAACCCGTGGTCACGCGCCCGCTGCGCGCTCAGATCCCCCTCGGGCCGCTGGTCAACATAGAGTGAGACCACGTCGAATGGAGGCCGGTGCCACCGGCCATCACGGGGGTAGCCCACCAGGAATCGGTCTCCCATATGCTGGGCATGGGAGAGATACTTCCAGACCGTGGTGATGATGGCCAGACGCCGCCGGGGCGGCTCGGCGGCCGACATTGACCTGCTCCCCGCGGCGAGACAGGCAAGTGACGCCAACACGGAGCGACGGGTAGGCATCTCAGCTTCTCCAGAAGGTGGACTGGGGGGTGGGTTGGTAGGCGATGGCGAGATGCGGCGTGGGGAGGGCTTTCTTCTGGAACAAAGATTCCACTCCCGCAGCCGTCATCCCCGTGGTCAGCAGCGTCCGTTCCACGGGATAGGGAGACTGACCGGTTTGGAACAGCCGCTCGATGTGGTGGACCTGAGGGCTGAAGAAGTTTCGCATGCTGTAATAAGGGAGGTAGAACAGCACCGAATATTCGCTCCCGTCCTCCAGCCGCGCCGCCATCGAACAGTCTCCCACGACCCCGCCGTCAATCTGCTTCGGAGCGGATTGAAACTGCACGATGCTGACCCGCAGGCCGTCGCGGTACACGAATCGGTAGGCGTAGGAATCTGGTGCCAGACGGCGGATGTCATCCGGAGTGGGGAGCACGTGGCTGTAACTTTCCCTGGCCGGGCGGAGTTGATTGCTGCGCGCAAAGCACGCCTCCAGCAACTGCCGATCCCAGCCGCCGGCGTCCCACGACCCCGCCTCGAGCGCCTGCCAAAACCGGTCGCCTCGCAGGGCTTCGACCGTCTGCACTCCCCGCTCACCTCCCGCCCGCCGTTCCACGATGGACTGCAGGGCCTCAATCACGTGGATGTCCCCGCCGTCGATTCCCCCTCCCCAGATGCCGACTGCCTCCTGCACCCGGGCCTGGTCGGGCAGCTCGTGGGACGGCTGCCGCCACGTCACGGGAAGCGAGGAACCGGCCATCAGTCCGAAGCCCAGTTCCCGGGATTGGTCGAACATTTTCCGGGCCCACTCCCAGTTCCAACTGAGGTGCTTGTCGTTGAACACCGGGGCGGTCTTGCCGCTGCGACGAAACACCTCGACAACCTGCTGGAAATATTCATAACGCGGGTACAGCATCTGACCCCGCTCGTTTTTCGGATAGCTGCCATGTTCGCCGATCAGCAGCACCCCGTCGACCGCCAGTTCACTCCCTCCCTGGCAGAGCGCTTCGGCGATTGTGGGATAGATCTTCATCCCGGGGTGGCGGCTCGCCCGCTCACGGCTCAGATCATTCTCTCCGACCTGTTCGACATACAGCGACACCACATCCATTTCGGGACGATGATGTCGCCCCTCCCAGCCATAGCCCTCCAGGAAGCGGTCGACGATGTGCTGGGAGTGCGAATACTTGTGGTAGATCGTGGTGAGGGCCGCAATGCGCGGACGCCTTGGTGCCGATCTTGCTACCGGGAGTGACAGGCTGAGGCTGCCGGCCGTGGCGGTGGCTATGAAACGCCGTCGGGACAAGGGCACGGCCAGAGACATTGCGGGCCTCGCGGAGAGTACTGTGGAGGGGGGGGCCGGTTGGGGCAGGAGTCGAGCAAGCCGCCGAGGAGTCTGAAACCGGTCTTTCAGGGGCGGACGATGACAGTGAGGGACGGCATCATCTGCGGCATCCTTCACCTCTGGGAGCTTAAGGAATCGGCGGGCGGGGGGAAAGAGTCACCGCGCGGAGAGGCCCAGACAGAGCCTCTTCGCGCGGTGAGCAGCAGGTCGCGCGACTGTGGTCATCCGCGACGACAGACCGGTTACCGACCGTTTACAGAGGTTCTTTCGCCTGTTGGCCGGCGTGGTACTCGGCGTAGACGATGACGGGAATTTCGAGGGTTCCCAGGTGTTGCTGGATCAGAGGCTTGACGTCCTCCCACTTGAGGCCCCCCACACCGGTGGCCAATCGGGGCAGGGCGATGCTCTTCAGGTCCTGTTTCTCGATCGCATGCCGCAACCGCTTGAGGCAGTGATTGACGTTTGCAAGAGAGGCATGTCCTGGGTGAGTCCCCTGCTCGAAGTTCCCGTCCTGGGTCAGCAGGTTGATGATGCGGGCCCCAAATCCTCCCCATTCCCAGATCTCACCGGGTTTGGGATGCGTCTGATGCGCATAGTGGCGATAGTCCTTGTGCATCATCGGCCACTTTTCCCGCAGGGCCAGGGCCAACCCGCGGTCGAATGGGTCATTGGGGGCGATGCCATGGGCAATCGCCTGGGCCTTGGTCAACAGAATGTCGCCGTGAACTTCATGGATCATGCGAAGTGGCCTTCAATCAGTCAGCGAAAGGAGTTTGTCGAGCGAACGCAGCTTGTCCTGCCGAAACGAAACGACCCCAGGTCCATCTCCGTCGAGAGAAGGCCCAGGGTCCTGCACGGGGCGGCGGATCTTCCCCTCACGAGAAGATTCCCGCCGACAGTACGTCTGGTACCGTGGGAAGTCAATTACGCACCTCAGGGCCGTCTGGGAAAATGTCTGCAAAATCCGTAGGATTGAGCCGTCGGGGGCGAGGTTCCCGACTGGCGACTTGTCCCGGCGCTGGTGAACCATGGACCGCGTTGAGATCCCGTGTCCGCAATGCGGCAAACTGCTGGCTTTGACCGATCGATCCCTGTTGGGCAAACGCGGGAAATGTCCCCGCTGCGCGCACCGGTTCCTCCTTGTGGCTCCGACGGTGTCAGTCCAGTTTCGGGAGGCGGCCGCCTCCGAAAGCACTGAGCCGGCACTGGCGGAGGTTCCGTCGGTTTCCACCTCCGGGCCTGGGAGGGCTGCCCGGGACGCGGGGCGGCCGATGGCTCGTGTGTCCCAGCCCCGGGAGGTCGTTCCCGCAGCGAACGCCGCCGACCCTCCGGAACCTGGCGCGGTCGTTCCTCCCGGGGGCCCGATGGAATTGAGTCCGGAGGAGACGACCCATCCTCCCGTGAACGTTGTCCAACCAGGGAGCGTCCGTCGACGTCGGCGATCCGGGGCAAGTCGTGCCCGAGGCTGGATCGTGGCTGCTTTGCTGATCGCGGGATTGGGTGGAGGGGGCGTCTGGTGGGCCAGTCAGCGGCCCACGGGAAGGTCGCAGAAGCCGCAGCGCCCGGTGGCGGCGTCCGCACCAGGCCGCGCCACGGGAGAGAATGACGATGTGAGCGGAACGGCAGAGACCGACGCCGAGCCGGCCGGCCCTACCCAGGGCCCCCCGCTGAAGCTGAAGTTTATTCCGCTGGGAGCCCGTCTGGTCATCCACTTGCGGCCGGCCGAGTTGTGGGCCGATACCGACCTGGCCGATGAATTTCGCGCCTGCCTCGGTCCGCTGATACCAGCCCTCGAGTCGCGGTTGCAAGAGCTCTCGTTGTTTCGCCCGGCGGAACTCGAATCGGTACTGCTGGCGTTCATCCCCAAGAGCCGCGATGAATTCGAGATTGCGGTCGTGGCTCGAACGGTGGCGGATTTCAAACGCTCTCTGATCCTGGAGAAGATCAACGGCGAATTGGTGAACTCCCCCAAACCCCATTTCGTGGGACCGCAGCGGGTCTTTCTGGTCCCCGACAACCGGACGGTCGCGTCGGCCCCCAGGGGAATGGTGGAAACGTTTTTGGAGGCGACCGACCGCCCCCTGGATTCCAGCGAGGGATTGGAAACGATTCTCGCCCGGAGCGATTCGCTCCGGCATTTTACGGTCGTGGCCGAGCTGGAAGATCTGCGGAATGGAATCGATACACTGGTTCCCCCGCGGGCCCGGCGACTGCTGACGGGGGTGGTCGACTTTCTGGGAGACAATGTCGAGACGGTCGGTTGGAGTTTTCATCTGGGCGAAGCTGCTGAGGAATCGCGTGTGTTCAATGAGGTGGTTGTTCGCAACCAGACCACCCGTTCGGCCGGGAATCTGGCCCGTGATCTTCGCAAGCAATTGGACAATTGGCCTCGCGAGATGCTGGATCTGGTTCGAATGATGCGGCCCGAAACGACGGGGCATGCCCGCATCGTCGGGCGGTTTCCCGCAATGACCCAGGTCGTTGCGGAGTCGGTTCGAGAAAATCACACACAGAGACTGGTGACCTTTCGCTCCGATCTGCCCGCCTTGGCCGCCCCCAATCTGGCCGCCGGAAGCCTCCTGGCCTGGGACTACGCCACTCGGCCCGGAATGGGAAAGGGAGGAACTGGCACTCCGGCTGAAACCGGTCCCGGCCGGAACCTGTCGATCGCCGAACGACTCCGCAAGCCGATCAGCGTCGATTTCCGCAATGAGTTTCTGTTCAAGGCCCTCGAATTCATCGAGGGGGAGATTGGGGTCAAGATCAAGACCGACGGCCCGGGAATGCAGCGGGTTGGGGTCACACAGAACATGCGGCAGGACCTGCAGTTGGACAACACACCGGCATCCGAAGTTCTTTTTATTATACTCGAAAAAAATCTCAAAGATCGAGAGCTGTGCCTGTGGATTGATGAAACCAACAGCCAGGTGGTGGTCACATCCCGGGTCGTGGCCGAGGAGCAGAAGCGTCCAATCTTCCCCCTGCGGGGAAAGTAGGCCGAGATGACGGCACCCGGGACCCGGTTTGGTTGTCCTCAGTGTGGCGTGAAGCTGCGCATCCAGTCCGATTCGCCAATCGAACGCCGGATCGTCTGCCCCCGCTGCCAGACTCTCCTGCGGGTCCGATTCCAATCGCCAACTGAGACGGTGCAGGTCGAACCCATCGGGCCAGCGGCTCATCCGACGCCCCCTCTGGCGGCTGGCTCCGCCCCAATGCCAACACCCGCGCTCGCAGATCCGCTCGCCCCGGAGAGGGCTGTGGGCTCGGCCACCGCGGTGCCCCCCCCGCAGAGTTCGCCCGAGCATTCCCCTCCTCCAGTCGACTTGACCCCTCCGGAACGCGCGTGGTCGTTGTCGCTCGCAGCGAATCGCTGGTGGTTGGTCGGGGGGGGGCTGGTGGCTCTGATCCTGCTGGGAATCGTGCTCTCGTGGCGATTGGGCGACGAACCCCGTTCCCGGGATTCCGGACTCGAAATTGCCCCAGGTGAGCCCACCGCACAACGGGATCCCGTGACCTCGGCGCCGCTCAACGCAGAGTCGACCGGGACGGCGGACCTGACTCCGCCCAAACCAGGTGATCCCCAGTCCGATCCAGGGCAACCCCTGCGGGAGCGACTTCAAGCCCTGCATGCTCCTCTGGTCCGGGTGGTGGAACAGACCGGAAGTTTCCCTCCGGCCGTGGTCGGAGACCCTTCCCGAACCATCGAGTCGCGTCTCAGTTGGTTGGCCTTTCTCGCTCACGAGGCGAACGACAACTCTCCACCCGTCGACTGGAACAGTGATTGGAATGCGCCGGTGAACGATCGGTTTGTGCGTCGCCGGCTGGTGGAGTTTCAAAACCCACTCATTCCCCAGTTGACCGGGGACGATGGCTACCCCGCCAGTCACTTTGTGGGACTGGCGGGGATTGGCCCCGAGGTGTTCCGCCCCGATCCTCCGTCCGATCAGGTGGGTGTGTTCGCCCCCGACCGGCGGGTCTCTTTGCCCCAGATTCGCGATGGCCTGGCCCAGACGGCGGTGGTGACTGGATCGCAAACACACTTGGGTTCCTGGGGGGCAGGGGGCCGGCCGACCATCCGCAGCTTTCAGTCGCAACCGGTGATCGGTGGTCCAGATGGACTGGGAACGGGGCAGGCCGAGAGTCTGCTCCTGTTGATGGCCGATGGTCGGGTTCAGCCGGTTGGGGCGGAGGTCGACCCGGAGGTGTTTCGCAGAATGCTGACCATCGCGGGAGAAGAGCTCGAAGAGACCCCGGCCGAAACGGAGGACGCCGCTGCGGACGAGATCCCTGGTCCGGGATCGGAATCGGCAGCCCCCGCCCCCAACGTGCCTCTCGCCGAGAGCCAACCGGTTCTGGAACCAGTTCTGGATGATGACGATCAGCCTCCCCTTTCGCCCGGGTTCGCCGGCGATGACGAACAGCCCCGGCGGCAGGTGAATCCCCGGGTGGCGCTCGCCCAAAAACTGGTCGAGTTCGAACAGCCGATCCGTTCCCGTCGCGACGTGTTGTGGGGGGTCCGGGATCTCGTGGGAGTTCCCGTCCGCTTCGAGGGAGTTGACGTCGAGTCCCGGTTGCGCGACCGGGTGGGGTTCAAACTGCGCGACGTGACCGTACAGCAAGTTCTGGAACAGACCTTGGCCGAGTCTGGGCTGGATTGGCGGATTGAACAGGGGCAGATTGTGGTGTTCGTGGCGGACAACCGGTCAGGAAAGCGGTGAATGCGATGGAGCCTGAAGATACCCTCTGCTATTGCTTCCATGTTTCGAAAAGGAAAATCCAGAATTACATCCGGCTGCACCGGCCACGCCGTCCCAGTCAGGTCAGCGAATGCGGCGGGGCGGGGACGGGCTGCGGCTGGTGCATTCCCTTTCTCAAGAAGTGCTTCGACCAGTCGCAGCAGACCGGGGTGGTGGCTCTCGAAGAAGAACTGTCAGCCGAAGAGTATGCCCGCCGGCGCCAGCGGTACCTCGCCGAGGGGCGGGGAAAACCACCGGCGGGAGCCCCTGGGGCGGATGGCTGAACGCCTGCGGTCGAACTGCAGGAAGCGAGCTGCCCGGTGATGCCGTCCCGTTTCGGCCAGTTCGCAGGCATTCGCCGGTTTGTGGGCAGAGGGGGCTGGCTCCGCTTCAGTTGCCAGGCGGCCCTTTCGCAGCCTCGGCAGCGGGCTTGCCTGCCGGTGATTTCCCCTTGCTCTCGCGTTTCTCCAGATCGGTCAGCCGACGGGTTGCGAGGGCGGCGGCTGGTGTGTCGGGGAAATTTTCGAGGATCTGCTTCCAGACTGAAATCGCCTCCGGCCGTTGCTTGGCCGTCTCCAATCGCTGGGCCTCTCTGACTTGTCGGGCCTGAGTGAACAGGTTGGACTTCTCCTCCCCTTCTGACTGCCGGGCCAACGCGTCTTGAATGCGTCCTTTGGCCGAGGGATGTTCGCCGAAGGCGGCTTCCAGATCCAGCAGCGCCAAGGCTCCGTCGAGGGTCTTGTCGCGCGAGGCGAGTTTGCGCTCGGCTTCTTTCAAACCGACAACGGCCCGGTCGTCGAGATTGTCGAGCAACTTGCGCGCCTCCAAGACCACCGCGGCATGGCAGTCGTCCTGGGCGCACTCCAGCCCCAGTTCGGTCGCCTTGGCATAGTCCTTCTTCTTGAGGTGCTTTTGGGCCTCCCGTAGCAGCTTCTCGCGGTCCGCCAGTTCCGCACTCGACAGGACGATGCCTGCGTCCGCCAGGCTCTGCTCGAGGAACGCCTTGAGGTCCGCAGGGGCACCGGTCTTGCCATAGATCTGCTTGCCATCCGCGCGCAAGATCACCACCTGGGGCACGCCATCACCGTCCATGTCGTATTTGTCACGCCACTCCCGCCACAGTCGGCTGCCGGTGTCGATTTTGAGGATCACAAATTTCGCGGCGGCAGGGGCTACCGACTCGTCGGTTTCGAGTTGCTTCGCCATCCGGACGCAGTAAACGCAGTTGACGGTCCCCCCAATCGCCAGCAGTGGCCGACCGGTCCGACGGGTCAGTGCGACCGCCTGCTCCTGGTCGATTAACACATGGACCCGCTCGGCCGCAGCGAGCCGGGGACCAATCCCGATTGTGGTCCACAGGGTCAGCAAACAGACAAACAGGCACAGCGCACGAGGCATCAGGATCTTCCCGGGCAGAGACCACTCGGATTCCAGTTCCAGAATTGAACCATCTGGAGCGGTTGGGGGCCAGAGGAAAGTTCTCTTGGGGGCACAAACGGGGGACTGTGGTTTCGAACACGACGGCTGCGGCTGGCGAGATTGCCCGGTTCGAGCCGAGTCGCGAGAATGCGGGTATGAATCCCCCCGAGCAATCCCATCCCCGACATGCCGCCTGGCTGGAACTGTGTCAACTGCGGGCGGCTCCCGAGTTGATCGCCGAGGTGGAACAACTCCCCCCCGGGCCGGAGCTGGTCGCCCAGACCGCGCTCCGGAGGCGATGGCCCGATGCCCTGGTGCGGGGGGCCTTCGCCCTGGTCGAGTGCCGTCGTCGGGCTCAAGACAAGTTCTCCCGGGCCGACGCGATGTGGTTCGACCGCAAGGGGCTGGAACAGGCGACGGCCGAAGCGGTTGCCCGCCACAAGGCGGAACGCTTTTCTGGAGACATGCTCGATCTCTGCTGTGGCATTGGAGGAGATGCGTTGGCCTTGGCGTCTCGGGCCCGGGTGACGGCAGTCGATTTTGATCCGGTCAACTGCCAGCGGGCTGAATGGAATTCCGAAGTCTACGGGGTGTCAAGCAATCTGGTTGTCGACTGTCGGGATGTGACCACGGTTGCGGTGGACGGACGACTGGTGCATCTGGACCCGGATCGACGACAGTCCGGACAGAAAGCGGTCCGTCTCGAGGACTATGCCCCGGGACCCGAGTACCTGCAGCAACTGATGCAG
>CAIOTJ010000059.1 GCA_903861195.1 uncultured Planctomycetaceae bacterium
CGCACTCAGGCCGCTCGTAGGGGTTCATCAGCAGGCTTATGATCTGCGGCCAGCCCCGGTTCGGCGGGGTATCATCCCAGTGCCCGTCGAGCTTGACCGGGAAGATGGCCAAGTCCATTGCGGCAAACGCGACGACAATTCGAAGAACGCTGCGAAGCATGCAGGCGACGCGTGACTGGACATGGCCGACAGACCAGCGATTGGTCTGCCGGTTTTGAAAACATCGAACCGTTCAGATTAGATTAGTGGGCGAAAGAGTCCCCAACAAGAGGTTGGTGCGTTGCATCACCTATTTTCGCCGCAAAATCCGCCGGCGAATGGCTGTGCCGCTCCCTGCAACCTGCGGACTGGACACGGGCACTCGACGGGGCCGAGCCGAATCCCCCCGCATTCGCCCGTCGCGGTCCGGGCCGTCCTGTCCGCCAAACTCCAATCCAGCCCCGTCAGACGTTAACATCAGTGACATCTCTCTTGGGTTCGTTCACAGGTGATCGTGATGGCTGGTCGGTGGTGTGTGAGAAGCTTGGTGCTGGTGTTGACGCTGGCGACGATGGGACCGCGCCTGCAGGCTCAGGATCCCCCCCGCCCCCTGCGGGCCCTGCTCATCACCGGCGGCTGCTGCCACGACTACGCCCGCCAGAAAGATCTGCTCAAACGGGGCATCGAAGCCCGCGCCTTCGTCCAGGTGACGCAGATCCACACCGGCGATACCAGCACCAAGGCCCGCTTCGAGATGTACAACTCTCCCGACTGGGCCCAGGGCTACGACGTGATCATCCACGACGAATGCACGTCGGATGTCACCGAAATCCCCTACGTCGAAAACATCCTCGCCCCCCATCGCCAGGGGCTCCCCGCCGTCAACCTGCACTGCGCCATGCACTGCTACCGCACCGGGCGCGATGACTGGTTCCAGTTCGTCGGCATCCACTCCACCGGCCACGGTCCCCAGAAGCCGATCGACATCACCTTCATCGACCGCGATCACCCCATCACCCGCGGCCTCGAAAACTGGACCACCGTCAACGAAGAGCTTTACAACAACATCCGCCTCTTCGACACCACCGTCCCCCTCGCCCGCGGCCGGCAAGACACCGGAGCCAAGGTCGATGACTTCGTCGTCGCCTGGGCCAATACCTTCGGCAAGGGACGCGTCTTCAGCACCACCCTCGGTCACAACACCGAAACCGTCGGCGATCCCCGCTACCTCGACCTTGTCGTCCGCGGCCTCCTCTGGGCCACCGACAAGCAAACCCCCGCCTACCAGAAACCGTTCGCCACTCCCAAAAAGGAAAAAGTCCCCGTCAACCTCGCCCGGGGCAAGAAAGCCTCCGCCACCGCCTCGCAGGATGGGCACCCCCCCGAACATGCCGTCGACGGCAATCCCGACACCCGCTGGTGCTCTCCCAATGGCAGCGCCGGCCAGACGTGGACCGTCGACCTGGGCGAGCCGCAGCCCGTCACTGGCTGCCAGATTCTCTGGGAGATGGATGACACCAACTACCGCTACCGGGTCGAAGGCTCGGACAACGGTCAAGACTGGAAACTCCTCTCCGACCAGACCAAGACCGAACTCCGCGACCAGGCACAAACCCTCACCTTCCAGGCCCCCGGCACCCGCTACGTCCGTATCACCATCACCGGCCTCGACGCGGGCCGCTGGGGCAGCTTCTTCGAATTCGAAGTGCATGGCACCCAGTTCGAAGAGCGGGTGGTGAATGCCGACGAGTCGTACCGCCCCCGCGCCGTCCGGGGCACCGGCCTGCTGCAGGGAGTCAAAGCCCCCGCCGGGTTCAATGTCTCCCTCTTCGCCGCTCCGCCCCAGGTCACCTACCCCGTCTGCCTTACTTCCGATCCCCAGGGGACCGTCTACGTCGGCATCGACACCAACGGCTCGCTCGACAAGCAGCCCGGCCGGGGCCGCATCGTCCGCTGCCGCGATACCAACGGCGATGGCCAGGCCGACGACTTCGTCACCTTCGCCACCGTCGACAGCCCCCGCGGCCTGCTCGCCGCGCGCAGTGCCGATGGGAAGGGAACCGACCTCTACGTCCTGCACCCGCCCCACCTGTCGGTCTTCCACGACCGCGATGGCAATGGCGAGAGTGAATCGTCCGACATCCTCGTCAAGAACATCGGCTTCGATCTGAATTTCCGGGGTGCCGACCACACCACCAACGGCATCCAGTGGGGGATCGACGGCTGGATCTATGTCGCGGTGGGTGACTACGGCTTCCTCGAAGCGACCGGTTCCGACGGACGCAAGCTGCCGTACCGTGGGGGGGGCATTGTGCGAGTCCGCCCCGATGGAACGGAACTTGAAGTGGTTTCCCGAGGCCAGCGCAACATCTACGACGTCGCCGTCAGCCCGACGCTCGACCTGTTCACCCGCGACAACACCAACGACGGCGGCGGCTGGAACGTGCGTCTCAGCCACGTCCCTCACGGGGCCCACATGGGCTACCCGTCGCTGTTCCTCAATTTCGGCGAAGAAATCGTGCAGCCCCTGGCCGACTACGGCGGAGGCTCTCCGTGTGGTTCGCTCTATGTCGACGAACCGACGCTGCCGGGAGAACTCGGCCAGGCCCTCTACACCTGCGACTGGGGCCGCAGCATCGTCTACCGGCACACGCTCACGCCGCAGGGAGCCGGGTTCGTCGCCGGGCAAGAACCGTTCCTCGAACTCCCGCGTCCCACCGACATGGACATCGACGCCCGGGGGACGATGTATGTCGCCAGTTGGAAAGACGGGGGCTTCAACTTCGGCAATCCCAACGTCGGGTATGTGCTGCAGGTGAAGCCGCCCGAGTCGGCCCAAATCGACCTGCGCATTCCCGCCGACTGGACCCAGGCGAACGCCGCCGTGCTCGTGCGGGCGTTGGGGTCACCCAGCCACACGGTCCGGCTCGAAGCCCAGCGGGAAATCCTGCGGCGTGGCCAACCGGCCGAAATTGTGGCCGGGCTACAGCAGCTCGCGACGTCGTCCGAGCCGCTGCCGGTGCGCATCGCCGCGCTGTTCACCCTCAAGCAATTGCAGAAGTCGGCCGCCGACCCGTTCCTCATCGCCCAGACCGCCACCCCCGTCCTGCGCGAATACGCCCTGCGGGCCCTCGCTGACCGCGAGACCGAACTGGCCGAAACCTCGGCCGAACCGTTTGTGCAGGGGCTGCGCGACAGCAGCCCACGCGTCCGTCTGCAGGCGGCCCGCGGCCTCGGCCGGTTCGCCCAACAGGCCGGCCCCC
>CAIOTJ010000060.1 GCA_903861195.1 uncultured Planctomycetaceae bacterium
ATCACATCTTTCCCCAGAGCGCACTCCGCAAAGTGAAGGGGACCAACCCGCGTACGGGCCGGAAGGATCTGACCAAGTATAAAGAGTCCGACCGCAATCAACTTGCGAACTGCATGCTTCTGACTCAACAGGAAAACGGAGCGGGCGGTAAGAGTGATACCCCACCCGTAGAGTGGTTTGCCGGCAAGGACCAGGCATATCTCCAGATGCACATGATCCCGTCGGACCCAGAACTTTGGAGAATGGATCGATTCGAGGATTTTGTCGCAGAACGAAAACAATTGATCCGACAGCAGTTTGCCTATCTTCTTTCGTCTGCCCCAAGGATCGCAGAAGAGGAGGCATCATGACTCCTTTCGTTTCGTCCGGTGATTGCCCTTTAGGACCAGTCCAGTTAGCGTTTCGCCGTCAACTGTTTGGTAAACGGATACTGCGTGAGAGGACCTAAAAGAGGACAGGCAGATATTCACACAAACATGAGCAATTCCTAACCAGGTTTGGGTGTTGTCCAATGGAATACAGTAGAGGGGACAGGTTTTTTTTTGCGGAGACGGTAAAGGGGACAGGTACATATACGGTCTGTAAACGCCATCCGGCGGCATATGCCGCCGGATGGTGCCTACACAACATCGGTCTAGATCCGAAGTGGGATCTCGTTCTCGACAAGACCGTAGAGGTTGATGGAGTGGTCGGACGTCGACAGGGTGACGAGCAGGCTCGACAATTCGGTCGTGAACTGGAGGCGGGAGCGACCGGTCTTGGCACTGCGAATGGTTGCGACCACGCCAATGGCCAAACTCGTGTGACGCCGGAGAAATGATGCGGGAACGGGACGTACTGCCAACAGGGCCGACGCCGCTTGACAATTGCGCTCATGGGCGAAATTGCGATTCCAAAATCGAGAGTGTGCTCTCCAAAACCCTATCGACGATCTCCAGGCTGAAATCCTCGTGAGGAAATCCGTGCCAGTCGACGTTGCAGGTCATGCAGCGTCGGTACTCCATGGGGCTGTCGTGTCCATTTTCACAACGCCACTTTGTCCCTTTCCCGCCGAGCAGCGTTTTGACCTCGACCTCTCGGCCTGTCTGGGGAAATGCCCTCGGGATCGAGACCCGAAGAGCCCGGATGAGCGCCAGATCCTGAGTGGTGTAGGTCGACGCAAAACCGAGGCAGAGCGCCTTGACTCCAACGATGCGGGCGTGTTTGTCAGGCCCCTCAATCAACTGCAGCGCCCACCGCAAATCGAGCAATCCCAAATCACCATACAATCCCAATACGCCTTGGACCGGTGGGTCTTGCAGCAGCATCTTGTGGAGTGTAGCGCGTGTGGTCTGGCGCGGTGACAGGCGGAGTGCATGCAGCGCAAGTTGTTTGGTGCGTGGGGCCTGCTTGCTGTCGTCATCGAGGGCAACCCGAATACACAGCGGAACCGCCTCCGGAAGCCGGAACTCGCACAGCGATTCCAGTACGTCCGCGCTCACTGCCGCTTCGGCTGCGATGGCAGGCAGGCGGCGACGCATCGAATCCTTGCGAACCTGCATGCGGACGGAATTGCCGGGCACGCTCACCATGCCTTTTGGATGTGGCTCAAACTTCACAGCAGGAATGGCGTGTACGGCAGTGCCCTGCATGGAGACCATGAACATCTGCTTGCCCTTGCCGGAGATTTCGTCGAAATCGATGCGTGTGCCAATCACCCAATTGGCTCCTTGCTCGACCGCTGCATTTCTCAATTGGTTAAGGGCTTCGCCTTCAATCATGGCGATTTGTTGCTGATAGGTCTGTGAGCGACCACCAAAAAAATCGCTCAATCCTGCCGAGAAGTCGGAGAGAAATCCCGTACCGGTGACAACATGTGCCGTTACCAGCCCCTTGTAGCTGGCGATGGTCCAGCCCTGAATCGAGTCTGTCGTGGTGATTTGACAGACGGGTGCCGCCAGGATGTCTTCGTCGATCTGCGGTGCCGCCGACTCGCTTTTGTCGTCCACGGCTTCCGGAATGCAGATGGGCGCTCCACACTTCCGGCACTTGCCTGTCTTGCCGGCATGGGCGTCATCCACCGAGTAACTGGAACCACAAATGCTGCAGTCGGCGTCGATCAAGACCATGCTCCTTCTTTCACACACATTTCGCAGCGTGTCTCTCTCCTCCTCGACGACTTTCCGCTGGCCGCCTCGGCCGCGCAGCACTGCCGAGAAAAAGGACGTTTATCTGTCCCCTGCCGCTGCGCCGCGTGGATCGTAAAGCACTCCATTGCCAATCGCAATTGCAGTGAGGATGACGCACTGTACCCGGACTGGGATTGGGATGGCAGAGACGGTTTCCAGTCATGCGATGTTCGTGGACCGCACCGTACGGACGGGACCGTGTGCCGCACGGCGAGACGGCACGGGCGTTGTCACCCTGGTTGGGGGTGCCGTGATCCACCACGGCGTTGGGTCTTTTCACCCACGTTTTCTCGCACCGTCTTCGGGGTGCTGGCGTCTTATGGGGGGCGTCACCGGGGGTGGTCGCTGCGCTCGACCCCCGGCTACCCTCTGTGACCCCGACCGGGGTCGGTCGTGGCCAGGGCGGACGGGTTGCGGTCGGACGGGTTGCGGTTGGACGGGCTGCGGTTGGACGGGCCGGCGTCGGTTGTGCCGGGGTCGGACGGTGTTTGCGCTGGGCCAGTGGGATCGGAACAGGTCTACGCCGACGGGTTCCACCTGCCCCGGATCGTCCCGTGTGTGTGCGTTCCGGGCGACGACGAATTCTTGGCCCGTTGGGCCGACGAACCGTGTTGTGTGGACACGCTTCCCGGCCCGCTGGGCCGGGCTGGGGGAAGGGCTGGCCCGTTGGGCCGGACGTCGGTTTCCGGTGTGGGGTGCGCGTGGCGGGGGGCGGGTGGTCAGAGAGCGGCGAAAGACGGGGTGGTTGCGGATGATGGCCGGTGGAAGCCAGCCCTTTCAGGGCTGAGGCGCTGGGGGGGACCGGTCCCCAGGGTAGCCGCTGCGCGGCGAACCCTGGGCTAGGAAAGAATGTCCCTTCAGGACATGGCTGGACCGGGGAACAGGCTTGTCAGTCTGTTCGTGAACATGGCGAGGATCAACGGCATGACGAGCTGTCA
>CAIOTJ010000061.1 GCA_903861195.1 uncultured Planctomycetaceae bacterium
CCAACACCTGTTCCGCCCCTTGCCCCACGATCAACTGCGCCGCCTGACGGAGCTCTTGGACACCCTCTATTCAAGCATCCCCGACGAAGTGCCGGGGGATCGAGGCCGATCGGTGGATCGCGGGAGTTGACCGCCCGCGGGTGGAACTGCGGGGCCGGACTCGGCCTGGAAGGGATCAGTTCGTTTGCAGGCCCAGCCACAGCAATGCGGCCAGTGCCCCCAAGGCTCCCCCCACCTGCCAGCCCTGTGGCGGCGTGATCTCCCGCTGGAATTCGCTGTCGTGAGGAGGAACGCCGCAGTCGGCCTCGGCCGGATTCCAGGCGACACCGCCCGCGTTCACGAAACGGACCCGGGTGGTCCACAGCCAGGAAATCAGAAAAACCAGGGCCAGTGCCGACAGGCCGATCAATCGCAGGTCGAAGGTCTCGCCCGTCGCCTCCGCTGATTCCGCCGCCGTGGGATCAGACAGCTTCAGCATCACCGACGCGAGGGCGTTGTTGAGGAAATGCGCCAGCATGGGGGCCCAGAAACTGCGCGTGGCGGCATAGACGAGATGGATCACGATTCCCAGGGGCAGCACCCCGATCACCTGCGCGGGAGACAGGTGAATGCCGGCGAACATCACCGAGGTGACCACGATGCCCCAGAACCATCCGTGGCGGGCCAGCAAGCCACGGCCGATGACTCCCCGGAACACCAATTCCTCGCCAACCGCCGGCGCGACGGCCAGGACCAGCATCAGCACAGGCAGCGGCAGATGACGGATGCTGCCGAACATTTCAGCGAGATCGCGCCCCGATTCCGGAAAGAACTCGATGGCCCACCCTTGCAACGACGAGCAGACGATCGAGAGGGGAATAAACATCAGCAGCAACAGGAGCAAATGCTGTAGGGTGGGGCACTGCCAGCCCAGTTGGTGGAATTCCTGGGATCCGAGTCGCAACCGGCCCAGCGCGAGGGCGTAGATGCAGTTCATCAATCCCACCGCGGCGAACATCCAGGGCATGAGTCGTGTCATGTAAGGCTTGATGCGCTGCAGCATTTGCTCGGCTGGGGCCGGCGAAGCGGCCGGAGCGGCCGGGGCGGCTTCGGCCGGAGCGGCTTCGGCCTCGACGGCGGGTGGGGGGGCCACCGGGGGGCTGGCTCCGGCGGAGAGGGACATCAGCATGGCCACCGCTGTGAATCCAACCGACACGAACAACTGCAGCAGCAACATCAGAGCGGCCCAGCCGATCGCTTCGAGCCAACCTGGGCCGGCGAATCGACGTCGGGGGAGTTCCCTTTCCACCTCGGGGGACGGTGCGGGCACAGGCGTGGGCTGGCCGACTTGAGCCGCCGGATCCGAACTGTTCACAGTGGGGGACGGTTCGTTCTCAAACAGAGGTTCCGCGCGTTCAATGTCTGGATCGTAAGGCATGAGGCGGTGCTTCCCGGAGAATGGTCATTCCATGGCAGACAGATCGTGAACCCCGCGCCTCTGGGGATCGGGCACAATGTCAGGGACTAGGAACTTCCACGAAACAAGTTAAACTGAACTCTAGTTCCGACAGAACCCGCGGTCAAAGTCTGATGTCGCACGATCCTGCTTCCAATCCGCTGCCCGATGCCCAGAAAGACTGCCCGCGCTGTGGCAAGCCGGTGTTGGCCGTTGATTTGGTGATCGAGTGTCCCCATTGCGGGTACGAAATCCGCAATCCCCGTCCGGTCTCCGTGGGTGAGACCTCGGTGTTTGAACTCGTGCCGGGGATGCCCGTCGCCCACTCCCAAGCGGCTGCGCTCTCACCAGCCGAGCCGGTCCCGCCAGACCCCCTGGTGGGGGCCGATCTGGGAGTCTACCACCTCGATTCGCTGCTGGGTCGCGGGGGGATGGGGAAGGTGTATCTGGCCCGGCATCGCGATCTGCACCGCCTGTGCGCCTTGAAGGTCCTGATGCCCGAACTGGTGCGGGATGACCGCCAGTACGTGGACCGCTTCCTCAATGAGGGGCGGGCGGCGGCGGCGATGATTCACCCGAATGTCATCACGGTGCATGCCGTCGGGCAGCTCGACGACCTGTACTTTCTCGAAATGGAATTCGTCGCGGGGCGGTCGCTGCGGCAGATCATCCGGGATGAGCACGTCCTGTCTCCCGTGAAGGCGACGGCGGTGGCGGCCCGCATTGCGGATGGGCTGGCCGAAGCCCACCGGCTCGGGATCGTGCATCGCGATCTGAAGCCCGACAATGTGCTGCTGACGCTGCAGGGCATTCCCAAGATCGCCGATTTCGGGCTGGCCCGCAGTGTCCGTTCGAATGGCGAGGGACGTACCGGGGAACCACTGTGTGGCACCCCGCAGTTCATGGCTCCGGAATTGTTCGACGGAGCGGTGGCCAGTCCCACCACCGATGTCTATTCGCTGGGGGTGACCTATTTTCTGATGCTCTCGGGACGGCTGCCGTTTCATGGGGAGACCCTGGCGGTGCTGGTTGGTGAGGTGCTGCGCGAACCGCTCCCCAACATCCGCAAGATCATTCCCGAGGTCTCACTCGAGATGGCCGAGTGCCTGTCGCTGCTGCTGGACCGGAATCCGGCGAATCGTCCCCAGGATGGCATCAAGGCAGCCCAGTTGCTGCAGGCGATTCTGGGGCAGACCCGCGATCTCGAAAGCCTGTTGGACGAAGCCTTTCGGGATGATCCCGCGGTGGAGTCGACCAATGAGGGGCGCCGTCACCTGGTGCGGGTGAAATTCGCCTCGGGGAGGCGACAGACGGTGATTGTTGAGGCGAGCAGCCATGCGGCGGCCGAGAGATTGCTGGTTATCTCCAGTATGTGCTGCGATGCCGAACCAGCGTTCTTCGAACAGGCCCTGCGGCTCAATTTTGAAATTCCCCACGGCAGCATCGCCATCCACGACGAGGGAGGGCGGCCCCGCTTCATGGTGCACGACACCTATCCCCGAGCCACGGTCGACGCGGAAGAGATCCGCCGCAGTGTGCTGGAAGTGGCCGCCCGGGCCGATGCGATCGAGCATCTGCTGACAGGATTTGATCTGAATTGATGGTGGCGGATCACTCTCCGCAATCGGTGCCAGCGGCCCAGTGATTTGAATGCCCACGGCGAACAACGAAGTGAGGGCATCCTCACGGAAGGTGCCACGGCGGTTTTCCTTCGCGTGACCGGGGCTGGCAGTCCCCGGCCGACCCTGCGGCCATCGGCTTTCAGCGGCTGTTGTTGATGTGTTCGGGGGCGCGCGGGTACAATAGACAAATGCTCCCCTGTGTCGTCCCGAGTGGAGTTGTTTCCGCTCTGCGTGGCTGGAATGCCAGTGGAACTCTGTGTGCAGACCCCCTGTTCCCACGTGTGACCATGAACCTCCGGAATTTGTCCCGACGCGATTTCCTGAGTGTTTCCGCCGGTGGCGTGGTGGCGGGATCGCTGCCGTTGACCGCCCGGAAACTCGCCGCCCGCGAAGGTGTGGTGGGGCGGGCGAAGTCGGTCGTGATCGTGCTGCTCTCGGGGGGGCCCAGCCAGTTGGATACCTGGGACCCGAAGCCCGCGGCGCCAGACGCCATCCGCGGTGAATTTGCTTCGATCGACACCGCCACCGCCGGATTGCGGATCTGCGAACACCTTCCCCGCCTGGCCCGTCGGACCGACCGGGTGGCGGTGGTGCGATCGCTGTCGCACACCGAGCACAATCACCTGTTGGCGACCCACGTCGCCCTCACGGGGCGACCCACCCCTGTGCCCCGCGGGGGAAGTGATCTCGACCGGGTCCAGTCCCGCACCGATTTTCCGAATTTCGCCGCCGCACTCGACTACGTTCAGCCGCGACATGATGGAATTCCAACTGGTGTCTCCCTGCCCAATTATCTGATTGAAGGTCCCCTGACCTGGCCCGGGCAGCATGCCGGATTCCTGGGGGTGCGGCACGATCCGTGGTCGATCAACCAGGATCCCAACGAAGCCGGTTTCCGGGTCGACAGCCTGTCCCTGCGGGAAGGAGTCCCTCCCGGCCGATTGGAAAACCGTCGCGCACTGCTGTCTGGTCTGCAGGAGGTGGTGGCGAATCGTGGTGGCCGGGCTCTGGGCTTCCAGTCGCAGCAGGAGGCGGCGTTCTCGTTGCTGACCTCCGCCCGGGTGACCCAGGCGTTCGACATCCATCGGGAGGAAGCCGAGACCCGCGAACGTTACGGGCGCAACAAGTTGGGACAGAGTCTGTTGCTGTCCCGCCGGCTGGTTGAGGCGGGAGTGCCGATGATTCAGGCCGCCATGGGCATCGTGCAGACCTGGGATACTCATGTCGACAATTGGGGGCGGTTGAAGACCGTGCTGTTGCCCCAACTCGATCAGGGACTGGAGGCGCTGCTGGACGATCTCGAAACCAGTGGCCGACTGTCGGAGACCCTGGTGGTGGTAATGGGGGAGTTTGGCCGGACCCCTCGGATTTCCACTCTCCCGGGCTCGACGGAACCGGGCCGCGATCACTGGGCACACGTCTATTCAGGACTGTTCTCGGGAGCGGGAGTGAATGGTGGTCAGGTGATCGGTCAGTCTGACGAAATCGCCGCGTATCCCGTCTCCCGTTCCTGGTCGCCGGCCGATGTGGGAACCACGGTTTTCAGCGCTCTCGGCGTCGATCCTGAGGTGGAAATCCTCGATCCGCTGGGGCGTCCAAATAAACTGCTCAACGGCAGTGTGATCACTCCGTTGTACGGCTAGGTCGGACGTCTCCCGTCGCTGCCCGATGCATCGAACAGCCCCGGGGCCTCACTTTGAGCAATTGGCTTGAGGCACCGATGTCGCTAATTTCAGACCGGGGTGGGCGTGTTGCGCCGGGGCGAATCGTCCACCGGGTTTTGACCACTCGGTTTTGACCACTCGGATTCTGATTCGTCTGCTGCTGTTCTCTGGAAGATTGGGAATGCCGATGCTTCGCTTGTGCGGAATAGGGTTGGGAGTGTTTGTGGGCCTGGTGGGGTTGATGGGAGGAACGGTGATGTCGGCGGAGCCACTCCTGAAGTCGGGAGAACGGGTGATCTTCCTGGGGGATTCAATCACTGAAGCGGGGGCTCAACCGGGGGGGTATGTGGCCCTCGTCCGCGAGAAACTGGCGCAGGCCCATCCCGACGTCAAAGTGGAGATTGTGGGGGCGGGAATCAGCGGCAACCGTGTGCCCGACCTCGAACAAAGACTCGAGCGCGATGTGCTGTCTCGCCAGCCCAATCTCGTGGTGATCTACATCGGGATCAACGATGTCTGGCACTCGCAGAACGGTCGGGGAACCTCCCGCGAAGATTACGAACAGGGGCTGCAGCGCCTCATCAAGAAGATCCAGGGGGCAGGAGCGCGGGTCGTGCTGTGCACTCCCAGTGTGATTGGTGAGAAGACAGACGGCTCGAATCCGCTCGACAAAATGCTGGAGGAGTATTCCGCCCTCAGCCGCAAGGTCGCCCGACAGACCAAGTCTCCGCTGCTCGATTTGCGGAAACGGTTTGTCTCCCGGCTGCGGCAGGCGAACTCCAAGAATGCCGAGCAGGGAGTGTTGACCTCGGATGGCGTCCACCTGAATGCCTCGGGCAACCGGTTTGTGGCCGAGCAGGTGGGGGAGGCGCTGCACGGTGTGGATGACGGGGAGCGGCGGCTGCGGCACGTGGTGTTGTTCCAGTTCAAGTCCGACACCACGCCCGCCCAGGTGGCCGAAGTCGAGGCGGCCTTCGAGGCGTTGCCCACACGCATCCGCGAGATCCAGGGATTTGAACGGGGCACGAACGTCAGTCCCGAAAATCTGGCCCAGGGCTTCACGCATTGTTTCTTCGTCACGTTCGCCAGCAATGAGGACCGCGACACCTATCTCAAGCATCCTGTGCATGAGGAGTTCGTGAAACTGGCGGTCCCCCGGATCGAGAAAGCGCTGGTCGTTGATTATTGGACCGAGTGAGTCTTTGACCGAGTGAGTCTTGGACCGAGTACGGCGGACCGTCGTGGGTGGGCGGATGCCTGCGTTCGCTACCACGCCGCCGCAGTGCCGTTAGAATGCCGCTGAGTGGAATTTGAGTTCCCGCAACTTCAGAGGAGACAGACTGTGCGTTCATTGTCGATTGGCTGCCTGGCGCTGGGGCTGTTGACCCTGGCTTGGGCCGGGCATTTGCCCGCCCAGGAAAATAACACCGCACCCAAGGGGTTCATGGCCCTGTTCAACGGGAAGGACCTGTCGAATTGGCACGGGGAAGAGACGATGGATCCCCGCAAGTTCAAGCAGATGTCCGAAGCCGACCTGCAGGCCAAGCGGAAAGCCGACCAGGACAACGCCCTCAAGCACTGGCGGGTGGATGCCAATGGCGACCTGGTGAATGACGGCGATGGGGCCTACCTGACGACCGACAAGGAATTCGGCGACATCGAGTTTTACATCGACTGGAAGATGGTGCCCAAGGGAGACAGCGGCATCTACCTGCGGGCCACTCCGCAGATCCAGATTTGGGATTTCACCGATCCCCAGAAGTTCAGTCTCGGGGCCAACAAGGGGTCGGGAGGCCTGTGGAACAACACCGCTGGCAACCCCGGCAAGGACCCGTTGGTTCTGGCCGACAAGAAGCTGGGGGAGTGGAACCGCTTCCACATCATTCAGGTGGGTGACAAGACCACCATCCGCCTGAACGACAAACTGATTGTCGACAAGGCCCCCCTCGAGAATTACTGGGATCGCAAGCTCCCGCTGTTCCCCCGCGGTTCGATCCAGCTGCAGACGCACGGTGGTGAGATGCGGTGGAAGAACATCTTCCTCCGCGAAATCCCGGCCGAAGAAGCGAACCAGTTGCTGCGTGGCAAGGATCCCGAAGGATTTGTCTCGCTGTTCAATGGCAAAGACCTCACTGGCTGGGCCGGGGCCGTCGACAACTATCAGGTTGAAGAGGCCGCCATCATGTGCAAGCCCGGGAAGGGGGGGGCATTGCACACCAAGGACGAATACCAGGATTTCATCGTGCGGGTCGAATTCCAACTCCCCGCCGCGGGGAACAACGGGCTGGCCATTCGCTATCCCGGCCAGGGAGATCCCGCTTACGCCGGCATGTGTGAGCTGCAGGTCCTCGACACCGAGCACCCGAACTACAAGAGTCTCGATCCGCGTCAGGCCCATGGCTCGGCCTATGGCATGGCGGCCGCCCACCGGGGTTATCTGCGTCCTGTCGGTGAATGGAACTACGAGCAGGTCACCGTGAAGGGATCGTCGATCAAGGTCGAACTCAACGGCGTGACCATTCTCGACACCGATCTGTCGAAGATCACCGAGTACATGGCGAACACTCCCCATCCCGGGAAGGATCGCAAGTCGGGCTTCTTCGGTTTCGCCGGTCACGGTGATCCGGTCAAGTTCCGCAACATCAGCCTGAAGAAGCTGTAATCCTGCCCGACTGCGGTCAGGCCAAAAACCCGCAGCCGGCCGGATTCTCCCCAGGGGAGTTCGGCCGGCTGTTTTTATGCACCCCCACGGCTCGGGGGAATGGCTGACTGGAATGGAAGAGACAGTCGCAACTGGCAGCCACGGAGCTGAGGGCACGGCCCGTTCAGAGGCCACTTTGGCGCGGGCGACGTGAACCCGCCCCCTCCGCACGCCATCAATAGGGCGTGTGGGTCGACCAGCAGAGCAAATCGCCCGACAACTCACCGAGGAAGGTGAGAATCACCCCCACGAACAGCACCCCAGTGGCCGATTGGGTGTTGCGATACACGAGAATGCGGCGGACCAGCCACCACACGGCCAACGGCCCCACGATTCCTCCCACCCAGCGCAGCAGCCACCACGCGAGGGCCACGCTCGACAGGCTGGGAAATCCATGCAGCAGCAGCATGCCGGCCGAGACTCCCAGGCGCAGCAGGCCCGCCAGCCCCACGGCGTTGTTGAGGCGTTCGAGCGGGGCCAGCGGCATGCCCGGCGCGGTCAGGTAGCGGTGTCCCAGCAGCATCCCGGCCAAAGTGGAACCCAGAGTTCCCAGCGAGGCGGCGGTCGACAGGGCCAGTTCCCCGGTGGGAATGTCTCCTTGAGCCGCCAGTCGCAGGACTGTCCGGAATGTCTCAAACAAGCCGACTGCCGTAATGAGGATCAGGCAGACCTCACCTCCGGTCCGGCGTTCGAGCAGCCAAAGTACTGAACCCACAAACGCGACCGCCCCGATGAGGATGGAACCCCACGGGCCACCGGCGGAGGTCAGGGCCGCCACGACCCCCAGCCCCAGGCAGACCAGCAGCAGGATCCGGAAGAACTCGCTGGTGACCCGCTGCCGGGGCATCACCAGCAGCATGAATCCAATCCCGGCGATGAGCCGCAGGGCGAAGAAAGGAATGGCTTCGGGCATGGGAAGGTCGGCCCGGTTACTTGCGGCTCATGATCAGCGACATGGCTTCCGCGCGGGTCGATTCGTTCCGCTTGAACAGGCCACGCACGGCACTGGTGATGGTCAGGCTGCCCGGTTTGCGGACGCCGCGGATCGTCATGCAGGTGTGGGTGGCCTCCAGCACCACCACCACTCCTTTGGCATCGAGCTCGCGCTCCATCAGGTCGGCAATCTGGTGTGTCATCCGTTCCTGCAGCTGGGGGCGGTGCGAGATGTCTTCCACGATGCGGGCCAGCTTGCTCAGGCCGGCGACCCGTCCATTCGGCAGGTAGCCAATGTGGGCCACGCCGTGGAAGGGGAGCAGGTGGTGTTCGCACATGCTGTTGAAGGTGATGTCCCTCACGAGGACCATTTCGTCGTAGGTCTCGTGGAAAACCCGCTTGAGATGTCTCTCGGGATGCGAGTGCAGGCCCGAGAAAATCTCGGCATACATGCGGGCCACGCGGGCGGGTGTTTCGAGAAGTCCTTCACGGTTGGGATCTTCACCGACCGCCGCCAGGATCTCGCGGACCGCCCGCTCAATGCGTGCCAGGTCAACGGGTGACTTGTCTTGGGACATGAAATCAGTTGAGGCTGAATCGTGGTGGAAACCGCAGGCGCTGAGGTGCCGGATCGGCGGGAGTCGTCAACGCCGAGATCGTTTCGAGCAGGTATCTGCTGCGGATATCGACATCGACTTCCGACAGGGCCCGATACTTCGAGGCGGCGGGCATCTTGATGGCGGCGGCCAGCAGGTCACAGAGCACTCCCAGGGGAAGTTGGGCGTCGAGCAATTGCTGGAACAACGTGTCGGTGGCAGCCGCTCCCGAGAGCCCCTTGAACGCCGTCAGCAACTCGCGCTGCCTCTCGGACCGATCCCGGGAATTGGCGGGGTCGTAGCTGTCGGGCAGCAGCGACAGTTCTCCAATGCGGTAGGGGAGATCGTTCACCAGTTCGCGCTCGATGCGGGCCCGCTGCAGTCCGGTGAGGATCAGGTTGTAACGCCCCCCGGAAAGCCGTTCCTCGGCGGTGATCCGCCCGACGCAGACCACGTCGTGCAGCGGTGTCAGGCCCGAATCCCTCCGGTCCTGCCGGGGGACAGCCAGGGCGATCAACCGGTGGGTTTCCAAAGCGTCGGCAGTCATCCGCCGGTAGCGCGGTTCAAAGATGTGCAGGGGGATCGCCACATGCGGAAACAACACCACCCCTTCGAGAGGAAACAGAGGAACCTGCCCTTCGAAGCCGGTCAGGTCGGCACTGAACTCTGGTTCGTATTGCATGAACGACAATCACTCTCCGGGAATCTTCACCTTGGGAATCCGGTCGTCCTGCAGGACGACACCCGACGGATACAGGTCTTGATTCTCCAACAGTTCCGCAAAGCAATGGTGCATCGCCTGAAGGAACCCGGAAACATCAAGCCCCTCGTACTCGGGCTGGTACGGTTCAAGGTACTTGCGGGACGACAGGTAAACTTTCTTCGCCCCGCCCAGGTTCTCATTCCCGAAGTGCAGGAGTGCCACCGCGGCCTGGATCAGTCCCTGATAGAACTTACGCCGTTCGTCCTGCGTCTCGGTCCACAGCTCTTCCAGAACCTCGTGGCTTTCGAAGAACTCTTCGTCGTTGAAGAGTCGCAAGCCCTGCCGATAGAGTTCCGGGTAGTCAGCCGCCATCTGGTTGCGCTTTCGGGTGTGAACACGGCCCTGCAATGTACTGGTCTACGGCGCCGTCTGTCCACAAGTGGGCGCCGCATTTCGCAACTGCCCGCCAACTTCCGTGCGGTCTTAACGGTCTGGAGAGTCGCATGGTTCGAACCCGTGCCCCGCGTCGCCAAGAGGCCCGCCGTCAGCAGGCACAGGCTGTCGCCCAAGCTCTGGCGCAGCACTATCCCGTCGCCGAATGCGCCCTGCGCCACGAGAATCCATTCCAGCTCCTGGCGGCGACGATTCTGTCCGCACAGTGTACGGACGAGAGGGTCAATCTGGTGACCCCCGAACTGTTCCGCCAGTTTCCGACTCCCCAGGCCCTGGCCGCCGCTTCCCAGGAAGAGGTCGAACGATTGGTCCAATCGACAGGGTTCTTCCGCGCCAAAGCGAAGAACCTGCGCGGCATGGCTCAGGCTCTGGTCGATCACCATCAGGGAGAACTTCCCCGCACCGTCGACGAGTTGACGAAGCTGCCGGGGGTCGGCCGCAAGACCGCCAATGTCCTGTTGGGGACCGCCTTCGGCATGGCGACCGGTGTGGTGGTCGACACGCACGTCCGCCGGATCACCCGACTCTTGGGGCTGACCCGCAACACTGACCCCGTGAAGATCGAACGCGATCTGGTCGCCCTGCTGCCCCCCGAGGAATGGATCAACTTCTCCCACCGGCTGATTCATCACGGTCGGCGGGTCTGCATCGCCCGCCGCCCCCGCTGTGCTGACTGCCCACTTCTGACTTTGTGTGACCGGTTCGGCTTGAAGCCCCTGCCAGGACCCCTGCCGTCTTCCGGCCGGGCGCCTACGGACCAGCCGTCTTCAGACCACGCCGGGGCGAAATCCCCGCGCAAACCCATAGTGCGCCGCTCTGCCGTTGCGCCCAAACGCCCGAAACCGAAGCGACAAACTCCAAAGCGGTCCGGGGAGTGACTGCGGTCCGATTGTCACAGAAGTTGGCGTGTATCCGCCAGGTGCCGGGAACCCCCCAGCACCGGCGATGGGTCAATCACCCGTGTCCCTCGCGGCGGTTCGGTTCGACTGCGACTTGAGATAGAGATACAGATCGGCCAATTGCCGATCGTCGAGATCCTTCAACAGACCTTCGGGCATCAGAGAGTTCGGCAGGGTCCGCTGGTTGACAATGTCGCGGGCATCGACCCGATAGGTCTGGGCGACCCCATTTCTCAAGAGGATCCCGTCGGCCGAGTCGTAGACCACGAGGCCCGAGTAGGTTTTGCCCGACTTGGTCTCCACCAGCACGGTCTGATAACGCGGCGAGACATCCCGGTTGGGGAGGGCGATGGCGATGAACAGATCGTCCCGCGAGAATCTCGAGGTCACCCCCAACAGATCGGGACCGAGGCTTTGCCCGTTCCCATGGCACTGGCCGCAGCCGCGGTTGCGAAACAGCGCTTCGCCCCGCTCGACGTCCCCTGCGCTCCAGTCGACGGCGGCCAGTCGCTCGCGCAGTGAAGGTTCATCGATGTCTCCCGTCCCCAGCAGTTCCCGCGATTCCTCGGGGTAGGTGGCGGTGGCCCATTCGGTCCATCTCTGGATGACTTCAGCCTGGGGGACGTAACCCGCCGAACCGAAGACAAATTCATGATCGGTCTTGGCCTGCCGAGCCAGCAGCCGGGCGACCTTTTCCCGCAAGGGGAACTCCGAGCGATCGGACCCCAGTCGTCGCAGCAGTTTGACCAGCGCCACGCACTCGCGCGGCGTCGCTTCGGTCTCGAGCAGCCGTTCGAGGGCCCCGACGCACGCGGCCAACGTTTCGGGGGGAGCCGATTCGAGTCCCTCCACAAACAGCGGCCGGTCTTCTTCTTGAGGGGTCTCGGCCAGCACCATCAGCACCGAGAGCCGCAAATCATGCCGTTCGAACAGGGGACGGATCAACTGCCGACTTTCGTCGGTCTGGGCACCTCCCACCACGTAGACAAGATCGTTGTTCCAGGGATAGTTGGCTGCGGCCTGCACAGCCCTGGTGAACGCCTCGGTCGCCCGCAGGCTGTCGTCTTCCTCCAGCTTGGAGAGAAACGCCACATGCGAGGGCTGGCCGAATCGGGGCGATGCGACCAGGGCCTGGGCCAGGTCCGGTGAATGATTGACCAATTCACTGAAAAGCTCCCCCAGACGGTCATTCCAGTTGGCGTCCTGGGGAAGTTGCCGTTCCCGAATCTTCCCTTCAATCGCCAGCAGGGCGTCGGCACACTGGCGGGTGTTCCGTTCCGACAGCGTCACATCCAGCCGCGAGACGCAGGTGAGCTGGTGGATGTCGTCCACCGGGTGGCTCTGTGGGGTGACCTGTCCGAGCAACCCCTCGGCCAGTCGGCTCGAGGGGGGAGCCAGCATGGCGATGATCCGACCCAATTCGGCATCCACTCCCCGATCCCCCACGGGAAAGATCTTTTCGAGCGTCGTCACCAGGCGGGAGATTTCGGGCAGAGCCAGATCAGGAGCGAAAGTTCCCGTGTAGCCATGGAACATGCCGGGCGTTCCTCCCCGTCCCCCCAGGTCTCCGAGAGACATCTGGATCAGCCGGGCGGCTTCCAGCTTCATCGCGGCGGGATGATTCCCCGCCAGCACCCGCGTTCCGAAATCGATGCCAAACGGATTGACTCCCTCTCCTTCCTGCAAGGTTCTCCACACGTAACCGATCGTGCTGGAGAGCGCGGCGCGCCAGCCCAGCGGACGCCCCAGTTCCGCCAGTCCCCGCACTTCATTCGGCTGCATGCGGACCACCAGCCGGGCCGCGGCCAGTCTCACTTCCCGGTCTTCGTGGTTAAGGCAGTCGGCCAGCGGTGTCAGCAGCGGCTTGTAATCAGGCTGCAGTCGGGCCAGGCTTTCCAGCGTCCGGCGGCGCGCCGTGGCCGAGGAGTCGCCGAGATAGGCCGCCAGGGTGGTGTCCGCGGGACGGGGCTTGGTCTGAAAACCGATCGACCAGGCAGCTGCGGTGCGAACCGCAGGTTGGTTCGATCCCGTCAAACTCTTCAGGGTCTGGTCAGTCAATCCTCCAAACTGATCGACCAGGATCTGGATCGCCCTCACTCGTCGCTCGGCGGGCAACTGCTCGTTGAGCGCCGCGCCCACGAACGAGGCCTCCCCCAGTTGGCGGGCCAGAGGCGCCCACACGGCGCGCGACCAGCTGGCATTGGGCTGGATCGGTTCCAGGCAGGCCTGAAGTTGCTGGGCCGGGGGAGTCTGGGCCGAGAGCGACAGCAACTGTGGCTGACGCTCACGCTCGCTGGCGCCGTCGTACCGTACCTTGTAGACGGTGCCGTGGGTCCCCCGTCCGCCGACGCAAATGAAGAGACTGCCGTCGGGCCCCACCTCGGCGTCGGTTGGAGCGAAACCTTCGGCACCATCGGCCTTCACAAATTCCTCGGCGGCACGGGGGGCGAACGTCCCCCCCTGTCGGACCAACGGCACCGCCAGGACCCGACCGAAGGTCCAGTCGAGAACAAACAGTCCCTGCCGGTATTTGGCGGGGAATTGCGTGTGCTGATAGCAGACCACCCCGGTGGGCGAACCCCGGCCGGTGGCGGCCACGACGGGAGCCGCGTCGAGGAAGTAGTTCGGGCGTTTCCACGTTTCGGTCACCCAACCCTGTTCCCCTCCGGGCAGCACATGCAGCACCCGGGTGGGTTGGTACCAAGGGAGGGAAATGTCCCGTTCGCCGTCGCTGTCGTACGTGAGGATCTCGCCTTGTGAATCGAAGTCGAAGTCGTAGGCGTTGCGCAGTCCATCGGCCACGATTTCTCCCCGGGACAGGTCGGGAGTCAGGCGCAGCACAACTCCCCCGTTGGGAGAGCGGATCGGGCTGGTCGGGGTGGTGGCGTAGCTGCCGTTGACGTCGGTGAAATTCCCGGCGATGAGGTACCACCAGCCATCGGGCCCACGGCGGATGGCGTGGGCGTGATGCTCGCCCCCGGTCTTGATCTTGAGGAAGGTTTCCGGTGGACCATCGGCCCGATCATCCCCATTTTCGTCCGGGTAGCGGATCAGCCCCTCGTCTCCGATGCACAGCAGGTCGCGGCCCACGAAACAGAGTCCCTGGGCACCCGACTCGGGGCCGTCGACAAAGGTTTTGGACTCGTCGGCTTGGCCGTCGCCATCGCGATCGATCAGGATTTTCACATATCCGGGTCCCGACACCACGACCCGACCGAGGGAATCGATGGTCAGGCAATGGATGTCGTGGGCGAGGTCATCGGGGGCATACCGGGTGACGGTGAACCCTTCCGGGGCAATCAAACCCGACTCGCCGGCTGGCAGTTGAGAGGCCGTCAGCAGGCTGGCGAGACATGCCAGGGAGCGGGCGACGGCCCCGAGGCAATGGCGGTTCGGCGGGTTGGAAAACATCGGAACTCGTTCTCGCGGTGAGGATTCCGGATTGTCGCAACCCGGGCAAAAGCGCGGCTTTGTAATGCGGAACCGAACGGCAGGGCAAGGTGAGTCTGAAGATACGGGCTGGTGAAATTCGGCTGGTGGGTGTCGCCGGGACTTTAAGGGGTGAGGGATGGGCCGCAGCTTTTTGAGTAGGTCCTCTCCCAGGCAAACTGGGGGCCTGGCGGAGGTTGGGTTGCCATCCAGCACTGGACTTCCCGAGGTCGGGCCAACTACCCTGCGAAGCGTTGGGGGACTGGTGGAGGACACCGGTCCTGGTCGGTGCGGGACAACCGTTCCGTCGGCCGTGGCGTGCAGCCCCCTTGGCTCTTGCGAGGTGTTTCCGAGATGTCGCGTCCCCTCTCGAAATGGCTGGCCGCCAGTCTGGTGCTGGTCGGCATGGTGGCCCTGCTGCGTGGGCAGGCCGAAAATCAGGTTCCCGCCGCCCAGGGCATGTTCCAGGCGGCTGAGAAATTCACCAAGTCGCTCTCACCCGCCCAGCTCGAAAAGGCCTCATTCAAGTTCGACGATGCCGAGCGTCTCAACTGGCACTTCATTCCGCGTGAGCGCAAGGGTCTGCCCCTGCGCGAACTGGAGGGGGGAACCCTCAAGGCGGCCCAGGACTTCATCGCCAGCGGTCTCTCGAAGGCGGGCTACGAGCAGACCCTCGCCATCATGAGCCTCGAAGAGGTGTTGTATCTGCTCGAGGGGGGCGACCGGGGTGAACGGCGTGAACGGCGCAATCCTGGCAAATACTACCTCAGCATGTTCGGGACTCCCTCGGCGAAGGGGCAGTGGGGCTGGCGTCTGGAAGGGCATCACCTCTCGCTGAACTTCACCCTCAACAATGGGGAAGTGGTCGGTAGCACCCCCGAATTCTATGGGACCAACCCCGCCCTGATCGATGCCGGTCCCGAGCGGGCCGTCCGCGTGCTGGGGGCCGAGGAAGACCTGGCGCGCCAGGTGCTCAAGCTGGCGACTCCTGAGCAGCTCAAGACGATTCTCATCGACACCAAGGCTCCCGATGACCTGCGGGGAGCCAATATCGCGCAGGCCGACCGGACCCCCGCCGTAGGTCTGGCTGCCGGCCAGATGTCGGCCGACCAGAAAAAGCTGCTGAATACTCTGCTCGAAGAGTATCTGAAGAACATGCCCGCCGACGTGGCCGCCAAGCGCCGCGACCGCCTGATGAAGGCCGGGTTCGACACCATCCAGTTCGCCTGGTGGGGGGAGCCCGACCGCAACCAGCGGCACTACTACCGTCTGCAGGGGCCGACGTTCCTCATCGAGTACAACAACACTCAGAATAACGCCAACCACGTCCACTCGTACTGGCGTGATCTCGAAGGGGACTTCGGCATTCCGGTGAAGTGAGTTTCCCCGCCTGTGGGGGCTGACAGGGGAGGTCGGACAACGCGTCTCGACTTTGCCTGCAGGCTCTGGCCGATGGGCGTTCTCTGCGGCAGATTCAACCGACAAGCCATCGCGGTCGAAATCCCGTCGTACGTTTCTCGGCCCCCCGACATCCAATCGCACGGCGTGATGGGAACTTCCATCACGCCGTTTTTGTTTGGAAACGGTCAAATGTCTTTCCGGTCACAGGGCCCGGCTGGAATGTCGGTCGCGGCGGCTGTCAAGCGAGGCGGCAGCGGGGCTGCCGAAGAAAGGGGCAGCCTGCCAACGCGCGGCGACCCAGTATGCTGGCATCACACCCTTGGGGATGGTTAGTCTCAAGCGAACGGATTGCCCCCCGCGGGTAATCCACCCGTGTTCATTCGGAGGAGAGCCCCCCGGGGTTCTCTGCGGCATGTCTGATCCATCGCGTTCGTCGTCGGCTGTGAATTCGTCCGTCTCTTCAGGGAATCCTTCCGGGCGCCCCGCGGCAGTTCCGCCTCCCACCCCGCAAGACAACGCCGCCCACGCCGTCAAGGCCCACTCGCACGGCCACGGCAGCCTGATGACCCGCATGCGGGAAGCGGCCGGGACGGTTTACGGGGATATCGGCACCTCGGTGCTCTATACGGTGATGGAAATCACCCGCGAGACCATTCATCTCAAGTACCACAATCTGCCCGCCGAAGAAGTCGATGCCCTGGTGGCCCAGGGGGGGGCCGATCTGGTCTCGCGAGGCGAAGCCCTGGGAAGCCTGAGCCTGGTGTTCTGGGCCTTGATCTTCCTGACGGTCAAATACGACCTGCTGATCATGAAGGCCGACAACCGGGGTGAAGGGGGAACCTTCGCCTTGTGGGGCCTGCTCAAGGGCTACACCGGCAAGATTGCCGGAATGACCACGCTGACGTTCCTGGTGGTCAGTGCGGCGGGATTGCTCGCGGCGGACGGGATCATCACACCGCCCATCTCGATGCTGGGGGCCTATGAGCCGCTGGGGGAGCAGTTGGCCCTGTGGGCCACCCTCATCAGTCTGTTTGTGCTGTTCAAGCCGCAGTGGCGCGGCACCAGCAAGATTGGCGGGCTGTTTGGCTGGTTCATGCTGCTGATCTGGTTTCCCTGGATCGCCCTCAAGGGACTTCCCTGGATGCTGCGACATCCCGAGGTGTTCGCCGCGCTGAACCCACAATATGCCCTGGAGTTCCTGTGGAACTTTCCCGGCATTGGGGCGTTTGTGATTTTGGGGGTGGTGGTGCTGGCGATTACCGGGGGAGAGGCGAAGTATGCCGATATCGGCCACTTCACCGCCCACACCGACACCCCGCTCCGAGATGGGGAGTGTGTGAATCCGCGCGACTCGGGGCGGCGGCCGGTGATGTTCACCTGGCTCTACATCGTGCTCCCCTGTCTGGTGCTGAATTACGCCGGGCAGGTGAGTTATCTGCTCGAGAAGGGGGTCCCCCCTCGGGCCAACACGTTCTACGCACTGACACCCCAGACAGGGAACCCGTCGATCGACGGCGTGATCGGGATTGTGGACCTGCTGATCTCCGCGGTGGCGGCGTTTATCGCCTCACAGGCGCTGATCACCGGGATGTTCTCCATCGTCAAGCAGGCGATTGTGCTGGGTTTCTCGCCCCGGCATGCGGTCCGGTACACCAGTCGCGATACCGAGGGGCAGGTCTACATTCCGCTGGTGAACTGGGCGATGTTCTTCGGCTGCGTGGCCGTGACGTTGCTTTTTCGCACTTCGGGGAACCTGGCGGCGGCTTACGGTATTGCGGTCACAGGTACGATGGGCATCACCACTCTGGCGTTCGGTTACGTCGCCTTCTACCGCTGGAACTGGCCGCTGTGGAAGGTTCTGGCGGTCTGCACTCCATTGATGCTGGTGGACCTGCTGTTTTTCTTCAGCAATCTGCTGAAATTCACCAGCGGCGGGTATTTCCCGGTGATGGTGGCGGGCGTTCTGGTGACCATCATGGTCACATGGCAATGGGGTCGACGGCAGTTGGCGAACGCGTTTTACGAGTTTGGGGTCCGCGATGGAAAGAAGCTGGAGTGGCTGGTTGCACTCCGCGACTTACTGGATGAACTCGAGGTGACCCTGCGCGAAAATCTGCCGTTTGCCCGCTCGCTCATCCAGGGACGGCGGCGCCTGGTTGAAAGCGACCGGGCCGCGGTCTTTCTCTGCTCGCGTCCGATTCGCAGCCTCGACGACTATGTGCCGGTCAGCTTGCGGATTTTCCTCAAAAAATACGGTGTGCTCCCTTCGCATGTGACCCTGTTCTACGTGAATCAGGTGTCGATCCCCGAGATTGCCACCTCCGACCGCTACGAGGTGGTCAACATCGGACATGACATTGACTCGGTCATTGTTACCTACGGCTACATGGAACAGCCCGACATCCGTGGTGCACTGAGGGAATTGCACCGGCAGGGACGAATCAACATCGCCGCCGAACGCTGGATCATCGAGGTGGGTGAGGAGGAAATCATCACCCACCGCAAGCTACCGTGGTGGCAAGCGCTGCGGGTCGAGTTCTTCAAGTGGGTGCTGCGGCTGTCGACCCCCGCGCACAAGTACTTCGGACTGACGTTCGACGCGGCGGTCTCGAAAGAGATCATTCCGGTGGTCTTCGGCCGCAAGGGGGCCAAGGTCAGCCTTCCCGAACTGGAGATTGTGGAAGTCGAGGGAGCCTCCTCGGCCAATCTCACGGTTCCCGCGGGTTTGGCGGAGGGAGTGCGCTGACATTCCCCGCGAAGAGTGCCTGGCGGCCCCGGCTGACTCAACCGGTCCCGCTGTCGTCTCTTGGCGTTCGGATCAGTCGACGGCGGTAAATCCATCAGGATTCGCTGTCGTGTGGGGATTGTCCTCCGTAGAACGCGTTCGAACTGGTCCCGTGCAGGAGCGAACCGATGCTGGTGGGTTACGTAAGCGACGAACGCTATGTCGCCATTCCCGACGTTTTGTTGGAGTTCGAAAACAGCCAAGGCTCGTGGGAGACCCGTTCGCGGGCTTCGGGCTCGGTCTATCTCGATCTCCCGCCGGGTGAATACCGGGTGACACTCAACAAGCCCGGGTACGGCGGCAAACGGGTGAACATGACGGTCTCTCCCGGCAGCCCCTACCAGTTCCGACTGCTGTCCGACTGTCTGCTGGGTTATCCTTGGCCGAAGTGGGTCCGCGAGGGGGAACAGTCTGAATTCCGTGTTCACTCCCCCGAGGCCTACGAACTCGAGCTGTACCGTTGCGGTCTCGAAAAGCAGCTCATCCGCAAGCTCGGCTGGTATGACGAACATGGCCCCCGGGCCACCGTCCAGATCACCCCCGATGGAGACTACACCCGAACTGGGGTCGAGTGGAACAAGTTCGGCTACGCCAACCCGGCTCTCAAACAGTACGTCACCGCCCCCGCCCCCTCGGGGCTGTATTACTTCCAGGCCCGCACGAAGTCGGGGCACTACTTTTCCTTCCCCTGGATTGTCGCCCCGGCCAAGCCCCGTCATAACCTCGCGGTCCTGGCGTCGAACATCACCTGGAACGCCTACAACGCCTTCGGCGGACGCAGCAACTACATCAACGCCGACAAGCTGCCGCCGGTGCCCTGTGTCAACTCGCGGCAGGAACTGAACCGCTACACCGATCCCAACTACAAGAACTACGGCGTCTGGGATTATGCCCCGCTGTCGTTCGAACGGCCCGAGGCGATCAACCTCATCCCCGAAGATGAGACGATCGACAAGCCAATCGAGGGGCGGGCGGCCTGTCATCTCGCTCCGGCGGAGTGGCGACTGTTGGGTTGGCTCGAACGGGAAGGGTTCGCGTACGACTACTATGCCGAGACGCAACTGCACGACGGCACCCTGCCCCTCGACGACTACGACGCCCTGATGATCAGCACCCATCCCGAGTACTGGTCACAAGAGATGTACTTTGGCGTGAAACGTTGGGTGCACGAGCGTGGTGGGAAGCTGATTTACCTGGGAGGAAACGGCCTGAACTGCGAGGTACGGTTCACCGACCAGACCACCATGGTGGTGATGAACGGAGATGAGGGGGACCGGATCGCCAAAGGAGTGGCCGAGAGCCGGTTCGCCGTCTATCACGAGTCGGAGGCCAACCTCTTGGGGGTGGTCTTTACCTACGACGGTATCATGACGAGCGCTCCCTTCCAGGTGACCGATGCCTCGCACTGGGCCTACCAGGGAACAGGGATGAAGAATGGCGATCTGTTCGGTCACGCCAGTCTGCATCGTCGCGTCCCCGGAGGCGCCTCGGGGCATGAGACCGACAAGGTCTCGCCTCATTCCCCCAAGAACGTGCGGATCCTGGCACATGGTCAGAATCCCGAGAATGGGGGGGCCGACATCGTGACGTATGACACCCCCAGTGGGGGCGAGGTGTTTTCGGTCGGCTCGATCACCTGGCCCAGTTCGATCCTGGTTGATCCGATCGTTTCGCAGTTGACCCGCAACGTTCTCGAGCGTTTTCTGAAGTAGATCGCCCCCAGTCTGGGCGACGGTGCGGACGGTGTCTTTCCTTTGCAGAGGATGACGTCATGGATACTGGGGCAGTTCGGCGGCCGACTCGCGTCCAGGACTGGGCTGCCGTGTTGGGCTGTGTCCTTTGTGTCGCTGGAATTCTGTCTCCAGACGCGGTAGCCGTCGGGCAAGACCGCCTCGAGTTCCCCCGGTTTTCCCCCACGCCGCCGTCCGAGGCCCGCAGCACCTTTGAGACCCAGCCCGGATTCGAGATCGAGCTGGTGGCGAGTGAGCCGCTGGTCGGCTCGCCCGTGGCGATCGAGTACGACGAGTGGGGGCGGGGGTGGGTGCTGGAAATGCACGACTATCCCTTCACCGATCCGGCAACCGACAAACCGTTCGCCGACAAATCGGCGGACGCCCCTCTGGGACGCATTCGGGTCCTGACCGACCGCGATGGCGACGGCCGGTTCGACGAGGCGCAGACCTTCGTCGAAGGGATCTCGTGGCCGACGGGGCTCGCGTTCTGGCGCGGTGGAGTGTTCGTCGCCGCGACCCCCGACCTGTGGTATTTCCAGGACACCAATGGCGACGGGATCGCCGACGTGCGCGAACGACTCTACACCGGCTTCCGCAAGTTCAACATCCAGGCAGTGATGAACAACCTGCGGTGGGGCCTCGATCATCAGATCCACGGGGCAGGGGGCAGCAACGGCGGCACGATTCAAGCGGTGGCCGACCCTCTCGCCCCCCCCCTGGCCATGGGAGCCCAGGACTTCGCCCTCGACCCCCGCACCCGGCAATTTCGGCTGCAGGCGGGGGGCGCCCGGTTCGGACACGCTCTCGACGATTGGGGCAATCGGTTTCTCTGCAACATCCGCAATCCGGTCATCCATGTGGTCTTGCCTGCCCACGAACTCGCCCGCAATCCCTTTGTCGCGCCCCGCAGCAGCCTGTTCGACTGTGCGGACACAGGGGACACTCTTCCCGTCTACCGCAGCAGCCCTCCCGAACCATGGCGGGCCTTTCGCGCCACCCGCTGGACCACCGATCCCGAAGGAAAACTCTACCCGCGCAGCGAATTGGTCCCCGGGGGCTATTTCACCTCGGCCAGTGGCGTCACTGTCTTCCGTGGCGATGCCTGGAATCCGCAGGCCGGAGTTGCGGCCGACGAACTGGGGCAGGTCTTCGTCGCCGACGTGGCGGGCAACCTCGTGCATCGCCAGCAATTGACCCCGGCAGGGGTCACGTTCACGGCTCAGCGGATCGATGTCGAAACCGAGTTTGTCCGCTCAACCGACACCTGGTTCCGACCGGTGAATTTCACCAACGCTCCCGACGGAACGCTGCACATTGTCGACATGTACCGCGAGACCATCGAGCACCCCTGGTCCATTCCCGACGACATCAAAGAGGCGCTCGACCTGCGGAGCGGGAACGACCGGGGACGGATCTGGCGAGTGCAGCGGACGGGAACCAACCCCCGGCCCCCCGCCACACCCCTCGCCCGTCTCGGTACGATCGACCTGATCGACCTGCTGGAACATCCCAATGGCTGGCATCGCGACACGGCCGCCCGCCTGATCTTCGAACGGCAGGATCAGACGGCGACCGGACCGCTGCGAAAGCTGGCCGAATCCGGCCTCCAGCCGCGCAGCCGGTTGCTGGCGCTGTGGGGGCTGCAGGGCCTGGGTGCCCTGACTCCTGCCGACCTCCTCGCGGCGTCCCGCGATGCCGATGGCCATCTTCGCGAACACGCGGTCCGCCTGGCCGAGCCCTGGTTGTTCCGCGAAGCCGCAGTCCGCGACCGGGTCCTGGCGTTGGCCGAAGATGCCGAACCGCGGGTGCGGATGCAGGTCGCCTTCACTCTGGGAAACAGTGCCGAACCGGCGGCCATCGGAGCCCTGGCCTCCATCGCCCGGCACGATGTGGGGGACGAGTTTGTCCGGGCGGCCGTCCTCAGTTCGGTCCTTGACCGCGCTGGGGGTTTGCTGGAGGCGCTGTTGGGTGATCGAGACTGGGCGGCCAGTCAGCCCGCCCGTCCCTGGCTGCGGCAACTGGCCCGATCGGTGGGAGCCCGCGGAGACGAAGAGGAGCTGCGGCAAGCAGAGAGGCTCCTCACGCAGGAACCGCTGACCCCCGAAAACCGCGGTTGGAAGATGGAACTGGTGCAGGGATTGGGGGAAGGACTGCAACGGACCAAGCGGACGCTGGCGGCCACTTTGCCGGGCACCACGCCACTCGTGACCGCGCTGTTGGCCGACGCCCGACAGTTGGCTGCGTCGGCGGAGGCGGCAGCGGGGGCCCGCGAGCAGGCGATTCAGTTGTTGACGTTGGGCACCTGGGAGTCGGCCCGCGAGCCGTTGTTGGCGTCGTTGTCCCCCGCCACCGCGGGAAGCGTGCAATTGGCGGCTGTGCGGGCCCTGGCGGGGTTTGCCGAACCCAACATTCCCGAATTGTTGCTCGCCCGCTGGTCCGGAGCCACACCCGCCCTGCGCGGTGAAATCATCGAGGCCTTGCTGGGTCGCGCCGAACGGATCCCCCGGTTGCTCACCGCCCTCGAGCAGGGAGGAATCGGAGCGGCCCAGATCCCACCCAGCCGGCGTGGTCAACTGATGCGCCATGCCGACCCCGCGACTCGCGACCGCGCGCGGGCTCTGTTCGCCTCCGACACAGTGTCTCCCCGCGGCGAAGTCATTGCGAATTATCAGGGTGCGCTGCAGGGAACTCCCAGTCCCGACCGGGGCGCCAAAGTGTTCGAGCGGGAATGTGCCACCTGCCACCGCGTGGGGGGGAAAGGGGCGACGGTGGGACCCAACCTCGAAACGATCCGCCACCACACCCCACAGCAGGTGTTGGCGAACATTCTGGATCCAAACCGCGAGGTGACTCCCGCCTACCTCGAATACTCGGTCTTGCTTCAGGATGGGCGGGTGGCGAACGGATTGATCGCCACCGAAACCCCCACCAGCCTCACGCTGAAGCGTCCCAACGATGTGCAGGAGACCATCCTCCGCGAGGCGATCGCCGAGTTGAACTCGACCGGGGTCTCACTGATGCCCGAGGGGCTGGAGAAGAAGATCACCCCCGAAGAGATGCGGGACCTGTTGGGCTGGCTGCTGACCCCCGCACCGGCGGTGCGGCGGTAACCCCCGGGCGTTCCGGGGCCGGCACTGTCTCGGGTCAGGCGGAATCACGAAATCTGCCACACACTCCTGGGAATGGAATGGGTTCATCTGTTCATTTTTGGGGTAAAAGAGGCAGTTTTTCAGATGGTCGGTTCAATCGAGAGGGGCTGGGAAATCGGCTGGCAATCCGGGCTACCCAGAATTCTCCAGAATGACTAATGTTCGGTCGCTCGACCCCGCAGAGACTTCGCCGGGGGAGAGTCTGCCAGGCCGGGTTTTGGAAGACCGTGCCCGGGTAGCCGTCAGAGATTGACTTCGTCGCCAAGGGACTGGCCCATGTACAAGCTGCTGCTGTGTACCCGCTATCTGCGGACGCGCTTCATCGCTCTCGCCAGCATCATCAGTGTGATGCTGGGGGTGGCCACGATGATCGTGGTCAACAGTGTGATGGCTGGGTTCAGCACCGAAATGCGTTTTCGCCTGCATGGGCTGCTGTCCGACGTGTTGGTCGAGACCTTCAGCCTGGATGGCGAATGGGATCCCAACCGCCATATGCAGTTGATCCAGGAAGCCGCGGGGGAAGACATCGCCGCAATGTCTCCCACCGTCGAGGTCTTCGGGCTGATCAGCTTCAAATACGGCGGCAATTGGATCACCCAGAATGTCTCGATTGTGGGCATCGACCCGGTGTCGAAGTCGAAGGTCGGGGCCCTGTCCGAACACCTCGAAAACTACAAGCCCCTCAAGGACGACAATGGAGTTGAGGTGCGGGGGCCGCTGTACACGGGAAATGAACCTCCGGGCTGGGATCTGCACCCCACCTACATGGAGGAACGCCGGGACCGCATTAGCCGGGCCCGCGTTTTCGAGCCCGAGGAGGAAGAGGAACCGGCGACCGGCCTGACCGCCGCCGAGGGGGCCACTGAAACCGACGACGCTGTCCGCGATTTCGTGGCGGGCAACACCGAAGAAGAACCGCAGGATCCCGCCGCCCCCCACCGGGCCCGGGTCTACATTGGCTACCAGTTGGTCTCGGTCCCGTACGTCGACAAAGAGACGGGCAAGACCCGCCAGTTGACCATGGCTCAGCCGGGGGACGACATCAAGATCAGCACGGTGACCGCCGGCCGTCCGCCGCAGCCCTGCCACTTCTACGCGACCATTGTCGACACCTTCAAGAGCGGGATGAGCGAGTACGACTCGCACCTGGTCTTCTGCAACATTGAAGAACTGCAGCGGATGCGGGGGATGATCGATCCCGAATCAGGCGAAAAGGCCTTCACCCGCATCCAGATCCGGTTGAAGGAGGGGGTCGATCCCGACCGGGTGGTCGAGCGGCTCAAGGCGGCCCTTCCCGCCGGGAAGTTCCACGTCAGCACCTGGGAAAAGAAGCAGGGTCCGCTGCTGGCTGCCGTCGAAGTCGAGTCGATGATTCTCAACGTGCTGTTGTTCCTCATCATCGCCGTGGCGGGGTTTGGCATCCTCGCGATCTTCTACATGATCGTGGTCGAGAAGACCCGCGACATCGGCATTCTCAAGTCGCTGGGAGCCAGTTCGCGCGGAGTCATGACCATCTTCCTGTCGTACGGTGTCTCCCTGGGGGTGGTGGGGGCCGGCGTCGGGGTGGTCGTGGGACTGCTCTTCGTACGCTACATCAATGAAATCGAGCGGACCCTCACCTGGGTGACCGGGCGGAAGGTGTTCGACGAGACGATTTACTACTTCCCGTCGATCCCCACGAAGATCCATCCGCTGATGGTCTTCTGGGTGGCGGTGGGAGCGGTGACGATTGCCGTGCTGGCCAGCGTGCTGCCGGCCCGGCGGGCGGCGGGGCTGCACCCGGTGCGGGCCCTGCGGTCCGAATAGGCCGCGGTGACCCAGACCGAACCAGGCCCACACCGTCGGCCGAGAGATCTCTGCCCAGAGCAAGCGCGAGGACGAACCGACATGTCCGAGACCATCAAGATGCCCCAGACCCACCTCGCCTCGCTGGCCGTGGCCAAGGCGTACTCCAAGGGGGAACATCGCATCCCCGTGTTGCGGGGAGTTGATTTCCAGGTCCGCCGGGGCGAATTTGTCTCGATCATCGGCCAGTCGGGCTCGGGAAAGAGCACGCTGCTGCATCTGCTGGGGCTGCTCGATTCTCCCGACGTGGGTGAAGTGCAATTGTATGGCCATCGCATTGATGACCTGCCCGCCCGCTCACGCGATGAACTCCGCAACCGGGTGTTTGGATTCATCTTCCAGTTCTATCATCTGCTCCCTGAACTGAGCGTGCTGGAAAATGTGCTCGCTCCGGTGATGATCCGCCACACCCTGTGGGATTATTGGCGACACCGCAGCGCGTTCCGCGATCAGGCGGCCGAACTGCTCGGCAAGGTCGGGCTCGGGCACCGCCTGACTCACCGCCCCAGCGAACTCTCGGGGGGCGAGATGCAGCGGGCCGCCATCGCCCGCGCCCTCATGGGCAGCCCCGAAGTCCTGCTGGCCGACGAGCCGACCGGCAATCTCGACGCCAAGACCGGAGCCGAGATCATGGAGTTGCTGACCTCGCTGAACGCCCAGAACGAATTGACCATCATCATGGTCACCCACGACGAAGCGATCGCCCAGCGGGCCCATCGGACCGTCCGGCTTGCCGAGGGGCGGCTTGAGGCCTGGGGCGAGGCGGCCTGACCAGGTCGCCAGTCCTTCCGGCTCCACAGCCCTCGCGGCCACCGCCGCTCCCGGGAATGTCCCCCCGGACTTCCGGTAGAAATTCACTCCCGGAACTCGCACGATCTCCCCCGAGTCGCCACAATGGGGTTGCGTCGAGGTCCACCCCCAGCCGGCCTACAAGCCGTGACGGTGAGGGCCAACCGCGAAACACGCGGCTCGACGTTTCCCAGTGCCGGACTGTGTGCCGCTGCTGTCATCTGTCCTCCCTCTTCCTCACCCACAACCTCCCCGATTCCCTCCGATTTCCCGGCCGGGTTTGCGAGGCGAACTGGATCTTTCCGCCATGACCAAGGTCTACATCTGCGGCAAACTTGTCGACAAAGCTGATGCCGTCGTCAGTGTCTTCGATCACGGGTTGCTCTACGGCGACGGGGTGTTCGAGGGAATCCGGGTGTACAGTGGAAAGGTCTTCCTGATCGACGAACATGTCGAGCGGCTCTACGAGAGTGCCGAGGCGATTCGCCTGGAAATCCCCATGACCCGCGCCGCGATGGCGCAGGCGCTGAATGAGACCGTGGCGGCGAACGGCATCCGCGATGGCTACATCCGCCTCGTGGTCACCCGCGGCGCCGGGACGCTGGGGCTCGACCCCAAGAAGACCTCGGATCCCCAGGTGATCATCATCGCCGATTCGATCGCCCTGTATCCGTCCGAGATGTATCAGGAGGGGCTGAAGCTCATCACCGCCAGCACGCTGCGGAACCATCCCCAGGCTCTCTCGCCCCGCATCAAGTCACTTAACTACCTCAACAACATCCTCGCCAAGATCGAGGGGGCCGACGCCGGCTGTGTCGAGGCGGTCATGATGAACCACCTCGGGCACGTCGCCGAATGCACGGGCGACAACATCTTCCTCGTGAAGAACGGTGTGATCAGCACCCCCGGGACCGATGCCGGCATTCTCGAAGGCATCACCCGCAACTGTGTGATCAAGCTGGCCCGTGAGGCCGGCTATGAGGTGCGCGAGAAGACCCTCATCCGACACGATATCTACGTGGCCGATGAATGTTTCCTCACCGGCACCGCCGCCGAAGTCATTCCCGCCACCAGCCTCGATGGAAGGCTGATCGGCGACGGCAAGCCCGGCCCAGTCACCAAAAACCTGCTGGAACGATTCCACAAGTTCGTACGCAACCATTAGTCCTCGCGACTTCCCTTGCCCTCTGGATGGCGAGGATTGGCCGTCCCGTATTGCATCGCGCCAGTTTCTAGATCGGGCTGCGGTCGAAGGGGCTGCCGGTAATTCCGGGATTTTCGGTTGACGGCTCACCGTCTCGCCGGGAAAGTCGAGTGGCCGGGCATCTGCGCCCGGCCTCCCGTGCTGTTCCCCCGAGGTTGATGCAATGCGTCGTCTGCTCTGCGCGTGTCTGTGGCTGCTGGTCGGTCTGCTCGTCCCGGCACGTTCCGCCCGGAGTGAATTGAAGCCCGAGCAGGTCGGGGTCATCGCCAGTGCCCGGGGCCGGGAATCCGCCGACCTGGCCCGCCATTACATGCAGGCCCGAGGGATTCCCGCCGAAAACCTGCTGGTCCTTGATGTTTCGAACAACGCCGTCGTTCCCCGGCAGTTCTGGGAGACCAAGCTCCGACCCGCGGTCCGCAAGTGGTTGCAGTCAGAGGGGCGGCAGGGGCGCATCCGTTGTCTCGTCACCCTGTGGGATATCCCGCTCAAGATCGGGCCGGTCGACGCCAAATCGTCCCGCGGAATCGCTGTGGCGGAGGGGCTGCAGGCATCCCGCGCCGACCTGCAGAGACGGCTGCGGGTGGTGTTGGGCGAATTCAATTCCCTGCTGGACCCCAACGCCCGTCCGTTGGAGCCCTTTCCGGAAGGTGCCGACGCTGCCACGCTGGGCAAGGCCCTCAACGAGCCGTTCCAAAAGGCGCTCAAGAATGTGCGCGAACTGGCGGCCAAGTCGCCCGGAACACCGGCGGTCAAGCGGGCCGAGGCGCAGCTCGATCGCGACTATACCCTCGCCTTGGGAGTCGCCGGCTCGCTGCAATTGCTAGATCAACAACTGCAACAGAACGCCGCCCCCAAGACGCTGCTGCTTCAAGATCTCGAGCGGAAACGGGCCGAGTTGGCTGGGTTGGCCCTCGCGGTCCAGGCGCTGCAGCAGCTTCCCGAAAGCCCCGAACGGGATGAGCTGATCATCGCGCAGCGGATTCTCATGGAGGGACTGCTGGGGGCGTACAACTGGGTCTCCCAGCAGGCCGAGTTGTGGAAGAAGAACGAAACCACCGCCAGCTTCGACAGTGAACTTTCCCTGGTGTTGTGGGCCGACCACCCCCTGCTGCGCTGGATCCCCAATCCACTCAACCACACCCAGGGGCTTGCCGGACGCGCCCTGCCGCCGACGCTCATCGTCTCCCGGCTGGATGGACCCAGCGTCGAAATCGCCAAGCGGCTGGTCAACGACGCGCTGGCGGTGGAGAAAGAAGGACTGACTGGCACGATCTATATCGACGCCCGGGGAATCAAGGCCAGCACCGGGCCGGGCTCGTACGGCGACTACGACCAGTCGCTCCGCGAGCTGGCCAAGTTGCTGCGCGAGAAGTCGGCCCTCCCCGTCACCTTCGACGACCAGCAGGAACTGTTCCAGAAGGGAGACTGTCCCGAGGCGGCCCTCTACTGCGGTTGGTATTCGCTGGGGAAATATGTGCCAGCCTTCGAATGGAAACGGGGAGCGGTCGGTTACCACATCGCCAGCAGCGAGGCCGTCACGCTGCGCGATCCCAAAAGCGAGGTCTGGTGCAAACGCATGCTCGACGAAGGGGTCGCCGTCACCCTTGGCCCCACTTTCGAACCGTACCTCGTCGCCTTTCCCCGTCCGGCCGAGTTCTTTCCCCTGCTCATGACCGGCAAGCTCTGCCTGGGAGAGGTCTTCGCCCTCACCAATCCCCTGCAGTCGTGGGCCATCACGCTGGTGGGGGATCCGCTGTACAATCCGTTCCGCGCCAAGCCGGCCCTGCAGGTCGAGGACCTGCCCGCTCCCCTGCAATTGTTGATTCCGGCCGATCCCTGAAGCATCGGCCAGCTCCACGAGTCTGTGCCTTCCCTCAGACTGTCCCTTTTTGTGTGAGTTGCTGATGTCTGTCTCGTCGACGCGTCGTGGTTTTCTGCAGTCGGGAAGCGCCCTCGCGGGAGCGGCCCTGGTCGCCGGAACACAGCCCGCCCCCGCCCAGGACCGGCCCGGGGCCCCCCCCGCCCGGTTTCACTTCTGCCTCAACACCAGCACCATCCGCGAGCAGAAAGTCGGCATCGTGCGGGAGATCGAGATCGCCCGTGAGGCGGGGTACGATGCGATCGAGCCCTGGATGGACACCCTGCACCAGTACGTGGCCGACGGCGGATCGCTGTCCGACCTGAAGAAACGCCTGCTGGATGCCGGGCTGGTGGTCCCCAGTGCCATCGGCTTCGCGCACTGGATCGTCGATGATGCCGACGCCCGCAAGCAGGGGCTCGAAACCGCCCGGCGCGACATGGACCTGCTGGCCCAGATTGGCGGCCAGCGGATTGCCGCCCCGCCGGTCGGTGCCCAGGACAAGCCCGGCCCCGATCTGGCCACCATCAGCCAGCGCTACCGCGTCCTGCTCGAACTGGGGGACCAGTTGGGAGTCATTCCCCAGTGTGAAGTCTGGGGCTTCTCGAAAACCCTCTCGAAACTCTCCGAGACCGCCTACACAGTGATTGGGGCCAACCATCCCAAGGCCTGCCTGCTGGCCGATGTGTACCACCTCCACAAGGGAGGCTCGGGGTTTGACGGCGTGCGGTTGCTCTCGGGGCTCGGGATGCAGGTCTTTCACCTCAACGACTATCCCGCCCAGCCCGGCCCCGAACAGATCAACGATTCGCACCGGGTCTTCCCGGGAGATGGCGTCGCCCCCCTCGTGCCGTTATTGCGCACGCTGCGCACCGTGGGCTTCTCGGGCTTCCTGTCGCTCGAATTGTTCAACCGCGAGTACTGGAAGCAAGACCCCTTGCAGGTCGCCCAGACCGGCCTGCGAAAAATGCGGGCCGTTGCCCAGCAGGCCGAGTCGGCTTGAGTTCCCGTTGTCCCTATGTCCCCTCAACGCCGATTGCGCATGCCGTTTTCGCTCGGGCCTCTTCGCCGTTTCCTTCCCCCCTGCGGACCCACCCCGCGTGCCGCCCGGCACTGTTCCCTCGGGCTGCTGCTGGTTCTGTGGTGTCTGTGCGCGACAGCACCCCTCCGGGCGGCGGAACTGACTGGCCGGGTGGTGGATGCCGACACGGGACACCCACTCCCCGCCCGGGTCTACCTGCGGACCGCCGCGGGAGAGGACCTGTTCGTCGAGTCCGCCCGTGCCGAAGGCTCGGCATTCCGCTACGAAGAGCAGTGGGTCCCCCTGGAAGGATCCAGCGACCGGCATACCACCGTCTCGGCTCATCCCTGGCGGGTCGACCTGCCGGCCGGTGAGATCACCGTCGAAATCGAACGTGGCAAAGAGTACCGCCCGCTGCGGGAGGTGTTTACCGCAGGCGATCAACCGCTTCAGAAGACCTGGCGGTTGCAACGCTGGGTGAATGCGTCGGCCCGCGGCTGGTACTCGGGCGAAACGCACGTGCATCGACGTCTGGTCGAACTCCCCAACGTGATGCTGGCCGAAGATCTGAATGTCGCGTTCCCGGTCACCTTCTGGACGGTCACGTCGAAAGACGCCCCCAATTTGCTGCCGTCACCGTTGCGGCGGCAGGGGCTCTCGCCGTTTGGTCCCCGGGAAGATCGTGGCACCGATCCGATCCGGGTCGACAACAGTCACGTGATCGTCCCGCGCAACACCGAGTACGAGATCTTCAACGTCAACGGGAAGCCGCACACGCTGGGGGCGATGTTCGTCCTCAATCACCGCTCGGCCTTCACCGCGCTGGCACCCCCAGTCAGTCCCATCGCCCGCCAGGCGCATGCCGAGGGAGCTCTGCTCGACCTCGACAAGCACAACTGGCCCTGGTCGCTGATGCTGGTTCCCGTCGCGAAAATCGACTTGTTCGAACTCTCGAACAACAGTGTCTGGCGGACGAAATTCGGCTTTCGCCAGGCCCCCGCCCAACTCCCCGACTGGCTTCGGGTCGAGCAAGACAGCCCCACCACTTTCACCGAGTGGGGCTGGCTGAATCACGGCTGGAAGCACTGGTACGCTCTGCTCAACTGCGGGTTCGAGATCGCCCCCACGGCGGGAACCGCGTCGGGAGTCCACCCGGTTCCACTGGGTCACAGCCGGGTGTACGTGCACACGGGAGAACAGTTCGACCTCGAGTCGTGGTGGCAGGGGCTGAAGGGGGGACGCAGTTTCGTTACAACGGGCCCCATGCTGTTCGCCACCCTCGCAAACCAGCTTCCCGGCGAGCGATTCGAAGTGCCGACCGGGCCCCACGAGTTTGAGCTGAACATCGAGACCATCAGCGAGCAGCCCGTCAGCGCACTGGAGGTGCTGGTTGGGGGTGATGTGGTGGACCGCACGGTGCCCGACTTGGAACGCACTTCGACCGGCGCTTGGCGCGGTACCTGGCGGCCCCGGGTGAGTGTGCCGGAATCGACTTGGGTCGCCGTCCGGTCCGTCGAACCGCGCGACGGGGGGCGGCGACGCTTCGCGCACACCGCTTCGTGGTACATTCGCGTCGGCGGGAAAGCTCCCCGGCCCCGTCGGCAGGAAGTGCAGTATTTTGTCGAGCAGGTCTCGGCCGAGCTGGAACGCAACCGCGGCATCCTCTCGGCCGAGGCGTTGACCGAGTTTGAACAGGCCCGCGATGTGTACCGGGCTTTGCTCGAACGGGCGCGTTGAACGCTGCGGAAGCAGTCGTTGTGAAGGACACCATTCAACGGCGGTGCGGATGTGGCTTGTGTTCAAAGGATGACGGGAACGATGTCTGTCGGGGACCTCTGTCGAGTGGGGAATGCGGCTTTCGAGAACCACGGTTTTGGGACCAGGAAGGAACAAGCGATGATCGGCTGGCGGACTCGGGTGGGGTGTCTGGCGCTCGTGTGGGTCTGTTCCCTGGTGGCGATCGCGGCCGAGCGGAACACCGGTCCCTGGAATATGACCGAGTTGAAGCAGACCCCGACGGCCACCTTCGGCGAAGCCGAGGGTTTGGTACAGCCTGTCTACTACGCCGGCGAGCCTTATCAAAACCATCCGACCCGGGTCTTCGCCTGGTACGGTCGCCCGAAAGGTGATGGACCATTCCCCGGCGTGGTGCTGGTGCATGGCGGAGGGGGCAAGGCGTTCCGTGAATGGGCCCAGCACTGGGCCGACCGGGGTTATGCCGCCCTGGCGATGGACCTGGCCGGGCACGGCCCGAATGGTCGCCTCCCCGACGGCGGGCCCGACCAGGGAGACGATACGAAATTCCGCCCGTTCGACGACAAGACCCTGCGCGACATGTGGACCTACCACGCGGTCGCGGCGGTGGTGCGGGGCCATTCGCTGCTCGCCGCTCAGCCTGGGGTCGACCGCGACCGCATTGGAATTACCGGGATCAGTTGGGGGGGCTACCTCACCTGCATCGTCACGGGGATTGACGACCGGCTCAAGGGCTCGGTGCCGGTCTATGGCTGCGGGTATCTGGCCGACAACAGTGTCTGGCTGGAACCGCGGTTCCAGCCGATGTCGGCCGAGCAGCGGGCCCAGTGGGTCCGGCTGTTCGATCCCTCGCAATACCTGGCGGGGGTGACCTGTCCCATTCTGTTTCTCAACGGCACCAACGACTTCGCCTATCCGCTCGACAGCTATCGTAAGTCGTATTCACTGGTCCCGGAAAAGCAGCGGATGGTGGCGGTCGTTCCCCGGCTGCCGCACGGACACATCTGGACGTTTCCCGAGGTCGATCTGTTTCTCGACAGCCAGTTGCGGGAGGGAACCGGTCTGGCCCAGCTAAGCGCGTTGAAGACCGAAGGGAGCCTGGCTTCGGCAACTGTGAAGAGCCCGTCTGAGCTGCGCGAGGCGCTGCTGCACTACACAACCGATGGCGGCGCCTGGCAGAACCGCGAGTGGAAATCGCTGCCCGCGAAGATCGACGGAGAGACCATCTCGGCCGAACTCCCCGGCACCGGCCCGCTGGTTTATTACCTGGCGGTCAAAGACGCTCGGGGAGTGACGGTCAGTACCGCCCATGCCGAACGGTGAACGGGACTGATCCCAACCATTCGCTGGTGAACCGGGTCTGCGCTAACCCTCAATGCCACTTTGTGCGAGTGAATCGACCATCCATTCGAGCCGGGCGGATGGGCCTGGTCGACAGGCCGGAGAACACCCGATGCCAGTACCAGATCGACCACCGACGCAAGGAAGCTTGCTGAAAACCATCCTGGTCTTCCTCGCCGGTCTGGGAATTGGTGCGATCGGAGGAGACTGGGCACGTTTTCTGTCTGGACTCGCTCCCGAATACAACTCAGCCACAGCGATTTCTGAAATCACTGCATTTGTCGAGAAGAACAGGGTCTGGCCAACCTCATGGCAGGCTCTTGGCAGGCAGCCATTGGACCGGGTCAAGGTTGACTGGTCTGTGGAGATCCACAGCTGTGATCGCCATGACGTGATGATGTCTGTGGCCCCGGAGACAGGCGGCTTCTTTACGTATCCGCATTCAGAAAGGCAACTGGGAGATCTCTGGAAGGTGGTCTTGAAGATTCAGACGGATCAGGCCTGCGACACGGTGAAGGCGCGCCGGTGAGCAGTGTCGCCAGACAATAGACAATTGTCCCTTCACGATATTGGTCCTTGCGACGCGCGTTTGCTTGGGGGAATTCGTGGAGTTGGAGCCGATCGATACTGTGGAGACACGGGTGCACGCCGTCCAAGTCTGAAGGACTTGTCTTCGATAGCCCAGGGTCCGCCGCGCAGCGGCTACCCTGGGTGTCGGTCCGACCGCGATCCATCAATCCTGAAGGGATTGGCTTGCGAGTGCGCGGCAGTTGTGCAGAATCCGAACGGCCTTCACTGTGTGTCGATCATCCGTCGTTCTGAAAGGAACGAAGAATTCACGACCCAAGCATCAACCGAACACCCTCAGGGCTCTGCACCGTATGGGGATGCCTACCCCAGGATAGCCACATGCGCGGCAACCCTGCGCCAGTGTCGTGTCGCCGTTGCGGCGATACTTAAAGTGAGGTGACTGGTGTTTCATTGCTCAAGCCGGCCCGTGCA
>CAIOTJ010000062.1 GCA_903861195.1 uncultured Planctomycetaceae bacterium
CCGTGCAGACGCGGGTCGAGTTCCCCGATGGCCACGAGCGGGAGGGGGTCGCCGGGCTGCGGGCCTACCTCGCGACCGAACGCCGGGGAGACTTTGTCGCCAGCTTCAACCGGCGGTTGCTGGCCTACGCCCTCGGGCGCAGCCTGCTGCTGTCGGACGAACCGCTGCTGGGGGAACTGGGCCGCGGGAATGACGGCGAGCCATTGACCTTCCGCACGCAGATCGAACGAATCGTGTTGAGTCCCCAGTTCCGACGCAAGCGGGCGGCGGGGGAATGAAGGGGCCCCACCCGAATTCCGGCATCCCCTTAAAATGGGTGGCCCCGATACACTAACAGGGGTGGCCCCGATACTCGACCCGGCGAGAACTTTTCCGACATCCCCCGCGACACATGACGGTGAGTGATCACCCCTTGCCTTTCCGCCTGCCCCAAAAGAGCCTCATCATGCCCCGTCGGACTCGCTGGACCCGGACCGTGGCCGCGGCTGTCTTGCTCGCGGCTGTCGCCAGTTCGGTCGCCTGGAGCTGTTACGTCGCCCCCCGTCCTGGAGACCAGGTGCAGATCGCCCAGGAAACGGCGGTGATCGTCTGGGATGCCGAGCACAAGACCGAGCACTTCATCCGGCAAGGAACCTTCGCGACCTCGTCGCGCGATTTCGGCTTCCTGGTGCCGACGCCGTCGGAGCCGGAATTCTCGGAAGTCGACACCCGGCTGTTCCGCGATCTGAAGACTCTCACCGCCCCGAAAGTGATCCGGCAGACGCGGCCGAAGAGTGTGCCCGCGGGGGGTTGCGGGTGTTCTTCAACCGGATTTGAAGCCGCCCGGACCACCGTCGATGCCCCCCTCCCCATGGCCCCCGCGGTGACCGTGCATGCCGAGCAGACCATTGCCGGGCAGGATGTGGTGGTCCTCTCGGCCGCCGACGCCGGGGCGATTGCCGACTGGCTGAAAGAGCACGAATACAGCGTCGACGACAGCCTGGCAATGTGGATGGCCCCGTATGTCGAGCAGGGCTGGAAGATCACGGCGTTCCGGTTTTCGCGCAACGAGACGGCTCCTGGAGACCTGCAGTCGCGGGCGGTCTGCCTGTCGTTCGTCACCGACCAGCCGTTTTATCCGTATCGCGAGCCGGCCCCCTCGGCCGAGGTGCTCGAGTTGGCGCGCCAGGGACGGTTGGCCGGGCGGTTGCTGCGGGTGTATTTCCTGGGACCGGAACGGGTGCAGGGGCACCTTGGTGCCGAGCAGCACCCCTGGCCCGGTACGCACGCCTGGTCGCGAGACCTGGCCGCAGAAGAGCAGTCGCACTGGCTCACACACCTCAAGCTGCCGGGCGAATTGCGGACCGGCCCGTGGCGGTTGACCGAGTTTGAAGACCGCGCCTCCCCCCGGCCCGGGTCGGAGGACCTGCTGTTCGTGAGATCGGAAGACCAGTCGAGCTTCGAGCGTCCTCCGGTCATCGAGTATGTCCATCGGCAAGAGACGGGAACCCGCTGGTTCCTGGTCGCGATGGCGGGCGGGGTGCTTGTCTGGCTGCGCCCGCGCACCCGGCGTGCTTGACGCTGCCCGGCGGGAAGATCAATCTGAACGCAATTCTCTGGTGAATCGCGCGTCGGACTCAGCCGTTGTCGAGGGCTGGCGTCCGGGCGATTCCTCTGCCGCTTCCGGTGTTTGTGGGGAGTGATCCCGGCCCGCGATCGTGCTGCCGCTCTTCCCCCGTTCTCCTCTCCTGCAGGCGTGACCTTCATGCACAACGTCGCCACGATCGAGCGTCTGGTGGATCTGGTCGATCCAGCCGCCAATGTGATTTTGAACATGACTCCGGCCGAGGCGCTCGAGCGGGTCGCTTCCGGAGACCCGGCCAGGGTGCGGGAGATCGACGGGCAGTTCGCCTTCGTCTCCAAGACGGGCCGCATCGTGCGGATGGCCCGGTCGATCGGCCGGCCCCTGCGGTACTTCATCGCCAAACGGGCCGACGGGCCCTGCCTGATCACCGCCGAACGCATCGACGAGATCCACGCCTTCCTCGAGAAAGAAGGGCTCGCGGGGCAGTTCCACCCCTCGTACACCCGCATGGTCCCCGCCCATCACCTCACCGAGGTGGCCCTGGTGGGGTGCCCCGATCCCAATCCCACCTACACCCGGTTCTTCACCCCCCAGCGGAACCGGCTGCCCGCCGATGTGTCGGCCATCGGCCAGGCCTACATCGGTGCCCTCGCCCACGAACTCGACCGCTGGCTCGACCGCATCGACCGCCAGGCTCCGCTGGGGGTGCTCTTCTCGGGAGGCATCGACAGTGGATCGGTCTTCCTCGTGCTCTACGACCGGCTGCTGAGGCGGGGCGACAACCCGGCCCGGCTCAAGGCGTTCACCCTCACGGTCGACGGCCAGGGGGCCGACGCCGCCCAGGCCCGCGAGTTCCTCGAAGCGCTCGATCTCGGGCTGTTCCTCGAGACCATCGACATGCCCGCCAGCGCCATCGATCTGCGCGAGACCATCCGGGTGATCGAAGACTACAAGCCGCTCGATGTGCAGTCGGCCGCCGTCGCCCTCGCTCTCTGCCAGGGCATCCGACAGCGGTATCCCGACTGGAAATACCTGGTCGACGGCGATGGCGGAGACGAAAATCTGAAGGATTATCCCATCGAGGAAAATCCCGAGCTGACCATCCGCAGCGTGCTGAACAACACCATGCTCTACCAGGAAGGGTGGGGAGTGGGGGCCATCAAGCACTCGCTGACGTACTCGGGGGGACAGTCGCGCGGGCATGTGCGGACCTCGGCCCCGGCCCGCGCGCTGGGCTTCGAGGGCTTCAGTCCCTTCGCCCTGCCGAACGTCATCGAGGTGGCCGAGGGGATCCCCTTCATTGAGATGACCGACTGGAGCCACGACCGGCTCTATGCCCTCAAGGGGGCCGTGGTGCGGGCGGGGGTCGAGGCGGTCACCGGGCTGTCGATGCCGGTCTTCCCCAAACGACGCTTCCAGCACGGTGCGCTCGAACAGCGCGAATTCGCCCGTCAGTTCGATAAAACGCCGCTCGAATACCGCCGGCTGTTTCTCGAACGATACGTCGGCTGAGCCCATCGCCCGCCGCACGGCGTACCGCAGCTCTCACCGGCGTTCGCGAAAACCGCGCACCAACCCCTCGGCCAATCCCTGACAGCCGTCGGGCGATGACCTGCCGCGCGGTCCGCGGGGGGACTTCCTCGGTTGCCAAGACGCAGCGCCGCGGGGAGACTGGGGATCAAGGGTGGGCGAAGACCTCTCTTCACCCCAACCCGGCTCCAACTCTCCCCTGTGGAAAGGGACTTCTGATGTTGCGCTTCGGTCTGTGTCTGGTGAGCGGTTTGGTGTTGGGCCTGGTGGGGTCGGTCTCGGCCACCCGCGGCGAAGAATCACCCCAATGGCGTGGGGTCGACCGCACGGGGGTTTCGAAGGAAGCGGGCCTCTTGGCCAAGTGGCCGGAAGGGGGCCCCAAGGTCCGCTGGAAGAAGACCGACCTGGGGACGGGGTACTCGTCTCCCTCGGTCGCTCAGGGTCGAGTCTGTCTGCAGACCACCCGCGACGGCAAGGAATTCGCCCTCGCCCTCGATGAAAAGACGGGCGACCAGCTCTGGTCGGTCGAAATCGGGAAGGTGGGAGAAAACAAGGGACCGCAGTACCCCGGCACCCGCAGCACCCCCACCGTCGACGGCGACCATCTTTTCGTGCTCGCTTCCGACGGCCAGCTCTCGTGCTTGCAGGCGAAGGATGGCAAGTCGGTCTGGTCCCGGAACCTGATGAGCGAGTTCGACGGGAAGCCCGGGCTGTGGGCCTACACCGAATCGGTGCTGGTCGATGGCGACGCCGTGGTCTGCACCCCCGGAGGCGAGACCGCCTCGCTCGCGGCTCTCAACAAGAAAAC
>CAIOTJ010000063.1 GCA_903861195.1 uncultured Planctomycetaceae bacterium
CGCCGCGTCGAGCTTGTCGAGATTCGCCCGGCCCAACTTCCGGTCGAGCAGGTAGGCGGGGGAGGGGGCCGAGGGAAACTCAGCTCCCACGTCGTACTTCACAATCAACGGCAGGAAGGTCTGGAAATTGAGGCTGGTCCCCCGCAGGTTTTTCACCACCCGCGGAATCTCGGCCTCCAGCGCCTCGATCCGTTCCGCCAGGTCGGCCCGGGGCAATTCGAGCGGTTCATTCAGCACTTTCAGAGGAGCTTCAGCCCGTGTCTCAATCGCCCGCACCGCTTTCAAGGTGCTGAGGGCCAGCAGGTTCCCCAGCGGCTCGCCATCGCGCGGCTGCGTCACGTCTTTGTAGCGCACTGGGTTGATATCTCCCCCGCACCCCTGCACGAACAGGGCGACCGCGTCGTTCCCCAGGGTTTCTTCAATCACCTGCGAAGAGAATCCTGTGAAGTCGGCGGTGTTCGCTCCCGTCGGCACCCCCATGATGGGATGGCAGGCGAAGTTGTAAACCACTGCCAGCGGCCGGCCGTCGAGCCGGTCGAGACGCAGCACGCCAATCTGCGGATCAATTGCCCCAATCTCGGCGATCTGGTCGTTCCCCGGCAGGGCGTAGGCGTGCCGCACGTCGGCTTCCTTGCCATTTTTCAGGCGCACCCGGCGATTTTCGGAGATGCGGTCCTCGTGGCCAATGCCCATGCCGGCCTTCACTGGCACCATGTTCGCCAGGGCTTGGGCCACGCAGGCGACTGTCCGCTGGTCGACGTCGGCGCAGATCACGCCGTGGCAGTGGCTGGCGTTGATCAGAAAGTTTCCGGGAGGCAGGCCGTGGTCTTTCTGCAGGGCGGCCCGCACCTTGTCCATGAAGTCGTTGCGGATGTGCCCGATCTGGCCGATCGACACGGCGTCGATGCTGCACAGGACCGCCGTGGTGGTGCCATCGGAAATCGCCAGCGCCCGCACGTAGCAGGGGGGTTGGGGCGGGCCGGCATCCGGGTGCGAGACATCGACTTTGGCGACCCCCGCCTTCAGGGGGGCGGCATAGGCCGGTGGAGCGTCCTGCACCACCAATCCCCATCCGATGACCATGAGTAACCAGACGTGGGGCATCGACGCGGCCAGGCCTGTCGACAGAACGGGGCGGAGGGAAGTGCTGGGCATGGGGGGGCGCCGGAACGAGGCGGGAAAAAGGGGGGCTGGAGTGGAGCTGCCGTGGTGGTGCTTAGGGGGTGATGCAGAACAGCTTGTTGCGGCTGCGCAGATACAGCCGCCCGTCGGCAATCGCGGGGGTGCCGGTGACCGCCTCGCCCATGTCGTTTTTCGCCAGCACTTCCAGTTCGGGGCCATCCTTCAGCACCACGATGAAGCCGTTCTGCCCCGCGACATAGATCTTGCCATCGCCGTAGACGGGAGAGGCCAGGTAGGCCCCTTCATTGCCGATCCGCTTTTTCTCCCACAGCGGCTTGCCGGTCTGTGCGTCGAAGCAACTGGCGACGCCCCCACCTTTGATGAACCAGATTCGGCCGTTCACGACCAGCGGCGAGACGACATGGTCAGGAGCACGGGTGACCTTCTTGTAGAGAACGTTCGTCTTGCTCACATCGCCCACCCC
>CAIOTJ010000064.1 GCA_903861195.1 uncultured Planctomycetaceae bacterium
AGCGACAGCCCGACCAATCCGATCGTGAGCACGAGGCTGACGCGCCCCTCGTCGACAAGCTTCTTCCCCAGCCCGATCGCCAGCCACTTGATGGCGTGATCGTTGACGAGCGTCAGCGCGCGGACGACCAGCAGCGCGGCGAATCCGCCCCTCCAGAGCGAGTTCCCCGCAGCATTCGGCGGAAGTGCGGAGGGGGTGAGGCTGGGGGATGGGCTATCCACGGTGGTTGCTCGGAGTGACAGAGGGGGGGGCCAAACGCCCCGGTCCGGGCGTTTCCGACCCCCATCAGGGCGACGATCGCAACGAGGTGTCACACCCGACCATTCCCGGGGCCGGCGGGCGGGCGGGCCCAGGCACAATCGGCTTTTCCCCCCCAATCAATCCGAGTGTCGCGGGGGGAACAGCAGCGGACCGGCGGCAGACTACCAAAGGTTTGCAAACACCGTGACGAGCGACGTATTCTCGAACCGGGAAGGCATGAGGCTTTCCCGCACCCCTCCCAGGAACCCTCCGATGACCGCCTCCCACACCTTTTCAGCGATGGTTTCCGGCCATTTCGGCGGGTTTTTCCTCGCGTCGGTGGTCGGCCTGCTCGGCACGGGCTGGGTGGGGTTTAGTGCTGCCGACGCCGTCGGCCAAACGATCGTCTACCGTCCGATCGTCACCGAGTTTGCCCCGGCGGCCGGTCCCTATGTCGCCAACTACAACCCGTCGGGCAACTATGCCGCCGTCTCGGCGTTCTCGCCGCCCGTGGCCGCTGGCGTCCCGATGGCTGCCATTTCGACTCCGCTCACTGCGATTGTGCCTTCGAGTTCCGTCGCTCTCACCAGCTACTCTGTTCCCGCGATGACCACCGTTGCCCGTCCGGTCACCGCGTACTACGCCCCCTCGTATGCCGGTGCCCCGACCTTTGCCGCCGCACCAATGTACGCCGCTGCACCGACCGTCGTCGGCTATGCCCCGAGTGCTCAACTGATGTCGCCTGTGTCCGGGCCGGTGGCGGTGACGTCTTATTACGCCCCGGCCTCCACGGCCAATTATGCCCCGACGATGGTCTACGCAGCCGCTCCGGTGGCGGTGGCTCAGCCGGTGCAGATGGTCCCCACGGCCGTGGCCGTCCCCCTCTATCGCCGGGGCCCGTTCGGTGGTCTGCGGCCGGTCCGCGGCGCCTACTGGCCGGCCTACTGATCGCCGACGGCCCTCTTGTGAGCGATGCTGGCACGGCCTGCCCCTGCTCGGCCGCGGTGCTATAGTACCGACGCCCGCGGGTTCGACGCCCGCGGGTTCGACGCCCCAAGCGGTCGCGGCCCGATGGCTGTGGCCTGTGATGGCCCGCTGCCCCTCTGGCAGGTCGGGCAAGGCACGGTCGTCATGTTCGTCATGTTCGTCATGGACAACGCTCGGATGGCAAAGACAGTCAACATCATTGGGGCGGGCCCGGGCGGACTGGCCTGCGCCATGCTGCTCGCTTCCGCTGGCGTCCGGGTGCGGATCCTCGAACGCCTTCCCTTTCCTGGCGGACGTACGAGTACGATCTCGACCCCCGAGGGCTACCGCTTCGACCTCGGCCCGACGTGTTTCCTCTACCCG
>CAIOTJ010000065.1 GCA_903861195.1 uncultured Planctomycetaceae bacterium
ATTGGGCGGACCGTGCCCCTGACAAACGCTGGAATTCGCGCCCGCTCTCGCGGATGACGCCGGGACCGGACGAATTCGCTTCGTGTGACGCCCCCGGCGATTCCCGTGCCCGCAGGCTGGCTTGGCTCGCGCTGCAGGGGATTGAGAATTTGAATGCCGAAGAACATGCGGTTCTGGCTTTGCGAACTGGCGTTTCACATTTTGGCCCAATGACGCGGGAGAAAGTGGCCGACCTGCTCAAGTCGCACTTGCCAGAATGGACCGCTCGAAAAGTCGAATTGCGGGAAAAATCAGCCAGAAACAAACTGCATGACGCCGCGAGGCAGTTTGAAATCCATGGCGAAGACCCCGCCAGCGACGTCGATGAGGAATGACCTCGTTGCCCCGGCTGACGTACCCGCGTCGGTTGTCGACGCGGCTGGTCCATCTTTCACATTTCACTCAGGAGACAGACAATGAGCGTTCACAACGAGGCCCAGATGGCAGCAGAAGAGCGGGAACTGGCGGTGCTGGAGGCCTGGCTCGACGGCGAAGACTTGCCCGAGGGAACCCTCTTCCGCGAACTTCCTTGGCTGGAGGAGATGTTGCTGGGCCGATTGACCACGGCGCCCGTCGCGGAACCGCCACGACCGCTGTCCCGGTGGACTCCCCGCGGCTGGAACGAGCGTCCGGGGGTCATCTTCGCTGAGTCGTTGAGGTCATATTCCCTGGGGATGGCGGATGTCGCCGATGAAGACTCCCCGGACCCCCAGCAACTGCCGGAAGGACATTTCTGGGGATTGACCGGCGACCGGGAAGCGGTGGCGATCGACTGCCCGCTGAACAACACCTGGCACGTGTCGTTTCCGACCGGATTTGTCTTGGTGGAATGGGTACGGGAAGGAGAACCTGTGAAACAAGCCCTGCTGAAAGTGACTGTGCTGGTGAAGGAGCAGCGGTATCATGCGTGGGAGAGTCTAAAGTCGCTATTTCAAGGAGCGACCTCCAAAGATCTGAGAACCGGATCCATCTATCTCACGCCCGTTGCTTTGGTGCCCGAGGTTCGCACGCAATTCGAGAACGGTCGGGTCACTCACCTGCGTGGTGGGAACCCCGGGTCCTGAAAAATGACGCGACACATGACCTGTCTGACCCTGCTTGAGAAAGTTGGTGCCGAGTGAACTCACAACCGCTACGAATCGACGGCTTGGCCGAAAAGGCAACACACGGCAAGCTCGACGTGGCCGCGTTTTGTGGCTGCCAGTCGCAACTGGCCCATTTCCTCCGCGATCCTTTTGGGTGGCATCATGCCGCTGACCAGAGAGGCCAACTCACGCCAGTCGATCTCGCGAAGCTTCTCAACACACTGAAGTCTCTCGACAGCCCGACGGACTTAGTGTATTCCAAGGCGGCAGGTAAATCGACAGGTCTAGCGAAACACCTGGCGGCGGGTCTCTGGTGGTTACTGCAGGCGGCGCAGCCAATCGCAGACGGTACAAATCAGGAAACCAATCAGTTACGAATCGCGCGACGCGATGCCCTGCGGAACGCCGTCAAGGAATTGGAGAAATTGTTTCCCAGTGCGCAGCACGCCGAAAAACAATCCAAGGCAAAGAGTGGCGAGTCTCCCGAGTTAGCCGACGTGTTTCGAGTCGCAGGACTTGCGCGCGGCCCTTGGGCGAATGAGATTGCGTGGCGAATCTTGGAGGATTGGGGGAGCCTGGATCGCAAACCTGGTCCC
>CAIOTJ010000066.1 GCA_903861195.1 uncultured Planctomycetaceae bacterium
GGCAGCCAGAGGGTCGAGGGGTCGACCTGGTCGTAGAGATACGAATCGGGAGCGTTGTGGGGGTTGGTCACCCGGCGGGAAAAGCCGCGGTGGTGCAGGTCGGCCCGGGCCAATTCGACCGGAGTCTGCCGGATCTCGGCGGGGGCTTCGTCGAGCGTGAAGAAGGCCTCGTCCCAGTAGATCTCGAAGTTGGTCACCAGCCGCAGCCGGTAGTCACGGGCGAGGAAGGCATCACTCAAGTCCAGCACGATCGTCTTGTTCTTGCCCCCCGGGAAACCGCAGAAGGGGCGCACTTCGCGCCATTCCCCCGCGGCATCGGGCACCCAGAGCGCGGGGGGCTGGCCGGGGGGATTGGCGGGATCTTGAGCCAGGCCCACCGAGACCGACGTGGGCGTGGGATAGATGTAGCCCGAGAGCACCAGCAAGACCCGTTTGGGCTGTTCGGCGGGGCCGAGATCTCCCAGATCGAGTTCCAGGAAGTGGCTTTCGACCCGGCCGGTGCGCGGGGGGGAACCGAAGCCGCGGAAATACCGCCCGTCGGCCAGAGAGACTTCGTCGAGCACATCCCGTCCGCGTTGGTCGCGGGCCGCCACGGGAGCGCGTCGCTGCCGCACGGTGTGGACGTGGAAGGGAGCCAGGTCGGGGGGGCCGACTTTTTCATTCGAGAAGACCTCGACGTCGGCGGGATGATCAATCGCCAGCAACTCGACCTGGTCGAGATAGGTCGCCTCTTGCAGTTCTTCGGTCATCTGCAGTACCAGCCGGCCATCGCGCGGCTGCAGCCGGTCTCCGGGGATGTGCAGGTATTCCCACGGCCGGGCGGGAGCCAGCACTCCCTCGGCAAACTGCAGACCGATGGGGGCCCCCCACAGGAAGTCGTACAGGAACTCAAACCGTTCGCCGGTCCAGGTGAAGAGGAACGGGCACGAAGTGGTCTGTACCTGCACCTGGCACAAGACCTGGTCGGTGGCGGGAGAGAGCTGGGCCTGGGGAACGCAGTTGGTCCAGACAATGCGCAACAGGTCGGGGGCGGTCACTTCCCCCAGGCCGAAGTGGGTGAATTGCTGCGAGACGATCTGCCGTCGCACCTGGTCTCCCATCCAGACTTCCACCACGCTGCCAATTCCGAGGTGATTCACCCGGGCCACCTTGTCGTCGGGCTGGGCCCGCAGCCGCAGCGCAAGCCAGTGCCCGGTCGCGGGGGTCGTGTTGAAGAAGAGCCGCACACCCTCTTTCCCGGCCACCACGAGGTCGAGATCGCCGTCGCGGTCAAGATCGGCCGTGGCGAGAGCCTGGATGGCGGTCAGTCCCGGCAGTGTCAGCGGGGTTGCCTTGGCCACTGGTCCAGCCGGGCTTCCCGCGAAGACCAGTGGAGTGACGACGGCGGTGTGGGACCAGGCCACGAGGTCGAACCAAGAGTCGTTGTTCAAATCGGCGGTGAATAGCTGGGTGGCGGCGGTGGTTGAGAGTGCGTGTGCCGAGGCGATCTCGACCAGACCCACCTCTGGCGCGCGGGACTTTACCAGCCCAATCCCCTGCGGACCGGCCGTGGCGAGATCCCAGTCGGCGTTGCCATCGGCGTCGAACAGCAGCACCCGGTCTCCGGCCGGAGCGGCCTGGGCCGCGTCGGCGAGCGGCACCCAGCGAAAGGCCGAGTGCCCCAGGTTTTCGAACACCCCCAGGTTTCCGTCGGCGGTGGTGGCGACCACATCGATGAAGCAATCGTGGTTCCATGGTCCGGCGGTCAGGCTCGCGATGGAGAAAGACCCGGCGGGAATCTGCGAGCGGTCGGTCACCTCTTCGAAGGTCTGGTTACCCCGGTTGCGCCAGAACCGCACGGTCTTGTCGAGGGCCACCACGAGGTCGAGATCGCCGTCATGATCGATGTCGACGAGGCACACATCCCGCGGATCGCGCTGGGCGTTGAACTCGTCCGACTGCGCGACCACCAGCACCTGACGGGCTGGGGGAGGATCCTGCAGTTCATTCCGCAGCACCACGAGGCCCCCCGCGCCCCACAGCAGAAAATCGACGTCGGCAGTGTCGCAGGTGCGGGGATCGGTGGGCGGGGTCGCCCCACCCGCGACCGGTTCTTTCCGGGCGTTCTTGTTTTCATCGCGGTCGAGATCGGCGACCAGCACGCGCCGCCAGGGACCGGCACCGGTGTGCTCGAACAGGGTTATCCAGTTTCCATCGCGGGGAGAGATCACGCGGAGGGTGGTGGGGGTCAGCAGGACCAGGTCGAGCGTTCCGTCATCATCAGCGTCGGCCACCTGCAGATCGACCACCCCGGGCAGTTCGGGCAAGGGGGGGAGCCCCTCGGCGGGGGCGAATTGCAGGGGGGAGAGTGTCGAGTCACTGGCGGGGGCGGGGGCCAACTTCGTGCTGAAGTCGGTGGCGACGAACCGCAAGGCGAGCTGGTCGGGATCGATGCGCTGCCGGTCCGACTGCACCCAGCCCTGCGACTTGATGAGGTTGCCGATGCGCGTGCAGAGCCCGGTGCAGCGGTCCCAGTCTTTCTCTTGGGCCGCCTGCTGCGCCTGATCGAAATAGCGATCGATCTCCTGGGGATCTTTGTTTTGGGCGGCGGCGTCCCGGCGGACCAGATCGAGCAGCGCCGTCTGCGACCGCAGGGTCTGCAGCACCTGCTCGACCTCGGGCTTCTGCTGCGTCGCCAGCACCACCGCCAACAGCCGCAGGATGTGGGTGTTGGTCGGATCGAATTCGAGCGCCTTCCCCAGGGCGGTCTCGGTTTCACGGGCCACTTCCGGCTCTCCCGCCAGGAACTCTCCCGCCTTGGCCACGGCAAACCAGGCGAGCGGCTCTTGAGGGGCGAGCTTCACCGCCTTGCGGGCCTCGGCCAGCATGCGTTCCCCCTGGCTGTTCTTCTCGGCCACCTGTGCGGCCAAGAGCCAGGGCACGGCCGATTTCGGGTCGGCTTGCTTGATGGCTTCCAGTTCGGCCAGCACCTCGTCGGGCGCGAGCTTGGGAACCTCGGCCTTGTCCTGCACCTGCAGGGCCAGCACGTAGGCGATGGCCCGATTTTGCGAAATAAATCGATCGCCCGGCAGAATCTTTTCCAGTTCGTCGAGTTTCTGGAGGACCGGGTTGATCTGGGCGTCGCTGAGGGCGTTGTCGAGTTGGCCCAGCACCTGGTTCCGACCGGCGAACAATGCCTCACGCTGCTTGCTGGAGAGCTTTTTGAGCGGAGGGGCGAACGGGGGGCCAGGTTGGCAGGCCCAGTAAATCACTCCCCCGGCAGCCAGCAACACCGCGAGGGTGATCAGCTTCCACGACGAGTCGGCAGGGGTGTCTGGAGGGACGGCAGGCTGCATGAATGGCTCCGGAAAACCCGCTTGTCCCGAACAAGGGGCAGAGACGGGAACGAGGAAGATTCTGATTGTTCCCGCCCCGCACGGTGGACACAAGCGAAGCGCGAGTGCGTTCCGCCGCGGAGGACGCGGGCCGCCGGCTCGCACGGGACGGGAACCCCGGGGGCAATCGGCCCCCGGCCCACCGTTGAGCCAGTGGTGGTGGCTGTCGTCGCAGGGCAACAGGGATGTTGACGAAACACCACAGCACGTCTGGACCACCACGCTCCCCGGGACGCCAAACGCTCGCAGAGAGGTGTTCGTGGCCAGGGTGAACCGGTTCTTCGACTTTGGCGCGACATTTGCCGAGACGAGATTTAGGGAGCGCGCGCGTCCGGGGTGGGACGGGCGGCGACGGAGTCTTTCGAGTGGGACCGCGCGGCAAGCGGCCGGCTGGAAGGGGGCGCGGACGTCGCTGGCGACACCCGGGCCCGGCCCGCCTCGTGGATCAACTGATGTGTGCAGGTGGGTGCGGTGAATCTTTCCCAGGTGTTGGAACTGGCGGTGCAGATCACTCGGGACTGGGTCTCGGACCGCCCGCGCTGGGGAAGGGTCGAGTGGTCGCGGTGCGCGGTTTGGACAGGCCGGGTTCCCGAGACCACCCAGATGTGCCAGGCTCAGCTCGATGAATTGAGGGAGTTGTTTGTGCGGGGGAAACTCTCCGCCGACCGGGTGCGGACAGCCACGTGTCCTCTTGTGGCCGACGCGCTGGCGACCGATTTGGTGGTTCGCCTCTGGCTCTGCTGCTGGTCCCGACAAGCACTTGCACCGGCTGGGGAAGGACCGGGTGAAGGCCCGGGGACAGAGCCTTTGGGGTGGGCGCGGGGGGCACTGCCCGAGGCGTTGCCGCAGATTCTCGATCGGCTGTTCAGGCTGCGGCAGGCCGTGCTGGAGATGTTGTTGGCGTTGCAGGTGACAGCGGGGTTGGCCGAGCCACTTGCCGTTCCCGACCTGGAATTTCTGCGCCGGGGGGTGGAGCGTTGGACCGACCGGCTGACGGGCATTCTGGTGGCCTGCTGGGGGCACCGGGAATTCTGCCTGCATCCGGTCCGGGCCCTGGCCTGGGGGGAGGAGCGCCGGGTGTGGACGGGGGCCGAGGGGCCGGTTACGGCGTGGGAGTGCGATCTGTTGGGGGTGCGGGCCCTGGGCCCGGCCTGTCGGTTGCCGGCGGGGTTGGGGGAAGAACTGCGGCGGGGGATGTTGAGCCTGCTGGCGGCGCGGTCGGCCGAAGTGTCTGAGCGAACCGCGCGGCAGAAAAAACCGCGCAGAAAATAAGTTGACTCCCTGCGCCCCCCGTTATAGAAAAGTAGTGGAGTTGGTGGCCCGGATCAGACGTGTCCCGGGCTGGTGTCAAGCCGGCAGTAGGTGTCTTAGTGGAAGCACCGAACCCGGGCGGTCCCCGATTCGGAAGGAGGTGGTTCAGTATATGTGTTGTACTTCCCAGAGGTGTGCTGCCTGATAAGCAGTTGACGGGCTGCGTTTGTTGACTCGTCGATCTCTGTCAGAGCAACAGCTCAGGCAGCATGAAAACCACTTCCTGACCGATCCCAGTGGTGGACCAAGTGGTCTCCACCGTCGAGCGGGCGGAAGTCTGTTCAGCGGTCCTGGAACCGGGTGCGTATCTACATTCGTACTCCAGGTTGTCTCAACCTTTTTCGGCGTCTTGTCATGTCTCAGGTCCAAATGGGCATGTCGCTGTCCCGGGGCTGCTTCGGCGGTTTTGGGTGGTGGTATGGCTATTGGTATCGGGGCGAACAGGGCCCGAATCGATCTGCGGTGCGCTGAACGCCGCAAGAACGTGACTCGTGCAGGCCCTGAGATCTCCGGATTTCAGGGCCTGTTTTTTTTCCTCCCCTGCCCTGCCGTTGTTTGACTCGTTCGCCCCCCGGTTCCCCTCTTCACGCCCCTCGTTTCTCCCTTCGATCGCGCATCAGGCCCCATCATGATCATTGTTCTGAAGCCACTCAGTAATCAGTCCACCATCGACCGGCTAACCCGTCGCCTGGAAGAACTGGGGATGAAGCCCCACGTCATTGTGGGGGTCGAACGGACCGTCATCGCCGCGACGGGCAAAGAACAGGAAGGAACCCAGGCCGAGTTGGAAGGTGACACCGACGTCGAAAAGGTGCTGCCCATTCTGGCCCCCTACAAGATCGCCAGCCGCGAGACCCGCAAAGAGCCAACGGTGGTGCAAACCGGCAGCCTGACGATTGGCGGCGGGACAATTGGGGTGATAGCCGGGCCCTGCTCGGTCGAAGGAGAGGCCGAAATTCTGGAAATCGCCCGATTGGTGAAGGCGGCCGGGGCCACCGCGCTGCGGGGGGGAGCCTTCAAGCCCCGCACCAGTCCCTACGCCTTCCAGGGAATGAAGGAACGCGGGCTCGAACTGCTGGCCGCCGCCCGCGAGGCCACCGGGTTGGCCGTCGTCACCGAGGTGATGACCCCCCACCATGTCGAGCTGGTGGCCCGGTATGCCGACGTGCTGCAGATTGGGGCCCGCAACATGCAGAACTACCACCTGCTGCAGGCGGTGGGAGAACAACGCAAGCCGGTGCTGCTGAAGCGTGGTCCGTCGGCCACCATCGAGGAATTCCTGCTGGCGGCCGAGTACATTCTCGACCAGGGGAACCTGCAGGTCATCCTGTGCGAGCGCGGGATCCGCACCTTCGAGACCCACACCCGCTTCACCCTGCCGCTCGCCACCGTCCCCTACCTGCGTGAGAAAACCCACCTGCCGATCGTGGTGGATCCCAGCCACGGCACGGGCATCGCGTCGCTGGTCCCCTCGATGTCGGCGGCGTCGGTCGCCTGCGGGGCCGACGGGCTGATCATCGAAGTCCATCAAAATCCGGCCAAGGCGGTGAGTGACGCGGCCCAGACATTGAACCCCGCCCAGTTCGAGGCGACACTGGCGACCTGCCGGAAGGTGGCCACGGCTCTGGGCAAGAGCATGTAGCCGACCCCGACCGTCCCCCGTCCCCCCGTTCGCCAGACACTCTCGTTCGGAACCACGCATGGCCGTCAACGCCACCCCGCAATACCGCAAGGCCGAGGAGGAATTCCGCCGCGCGCAGTCGACCGACGAGCAGATCCGCTGCCTGGAACTGATGCTGCAGCTGCTGCCCAAGCACAAGGCGTCGGAGAAGGTGCAGGCCGAGCTCAAGACCCGGCTCAAAGATGCGCGGGCCGAGCAACAGGCCGAGCGTTCGGCCCCCAAGAAGGCGAAGACCTTCAAGTTTCCCCGGCAGGGAGCGGGACAGGTGGTGCTGGTGGGGGCCCCCAACGCGGGGAAAAGCCGGCTGCTGAAGGAGCTGACCAGCGCCAACCCCGAGGTGGCCCCCTATCCCTTCACCACCCGCGAGCCCCAGCCGGGGATGATGCCCTGGGAGGATGTGGTGGTGCAGTTGATCGACACCCCTCCCATCACCGACAGTCTGTACGAAACATACCTGACGAACATCCTGAAGTGTGCCGACGCGATTGTGCTCTGCTTCGACGGCTCTTCCGACGACGCTCCCGAGCAGACGCAGCAGGTGATCGAGCAGATCGAGTCGCGCAAGACCGTGTTGGGGCAATCCACCGGGTTTGTCGAGGATGACTTTTCGAAGGTCTCGATCCGCACGCTGCTGGTGGTGACGCATGCCGACGACCCCGGGTGTGCCGACCGGCTGGCGTTCTTTCGCGAGATGTACCCGCGCGAGTTCGACATGCTGCTGGTGGAGTGCGACCGGCCCGAATCGCTGGCCGGGCTGCGCTCCCGGATCTATCAGCTGCTCGATGTGATCCGCATCTACACCAAACAGCCGGGGAAACCGGCCGACCGCACCAGCCCCTTCACCGTGCCGCGGGGCGCGACAGTGGAGGATCTGGCGGGGCGGGTCCACAAGGATCTGGCCGAACGGCTGACCCACGCCCGCGTCTGGGGCTCGGGAGTGCACGACGGCCAGAGCGTGGGACGCGACCACGTGCTCTCGGACCTCGACCTGGTGGAACTGCACGGGTGACCGGCGCGGGGCACCCGGGAGAAGCAGCGAATCTCTCCCGCGGCCGCGACTACGGGCGGCGGGATTCCGCCCCCAAGTCGACCACCTGCCGCAACAGCGACTGGCAGCTTTGAGACCAGTCTGGCCAGTGAAAGTTGCATGGACGGGGGTTGTCTCCGGCCGCCGCCCGTTGCCACAGCGCCACCAGTCCGCCGACATTGTCGAGCGGGAAGTACCGCGCCACGCTGCCTCCCACTTCGCGATGCACGGGCAGATCACTGGCCCACACCGGGCATCCCTGATGCAGCGCCTCGACAATGGGCAGATTGAATCCTTCGGCCCACGAGGGAGTTACCAGGGCCGCGGCCCGGCGGTAGCAGTGGGCCAATTCGCGATCTCCCACCCGCTCGAGCCAAAACAGCCGTCGTCCCAGCTCGGGATGCTGCCGCAGCCGCTGCACGAGTCCCTCCGAGTCCCACCCCACACCTCCCACGATCGCCAGCCGGGCATCGCCGCCGCCGCGCCAGATCTGCTCACAGGCGTCGAGGGCGAACACATGGTTCTTGCGTGGGGAGATGGTGCCAACCATCAATCCGGTGGGCCCTCCCTTGCCGCCAAACACGGTCTCCAGCCAATCGGGCTCGGGCCCCTGGGCCGCCGGGTCGAGCCCATCCAGATCAGCCCCCAGCACGAACGACCGCAAGGGGAGTTCGGAGCCACGTCGGCGGGGGGGGAGCCCGGCGTCGATCTGCCGCACATCGGCCACGACACTTTCGGAAATGGCGACTGCGAAATCGATCTCCTCACGGACCCGGCTCCACCACTGCAGCCAGCGGTCGCGCGACAACAGGGTTTCGGTCTTGAAGAACTGGGGGTACAGCACGGGGATCATGTCATAGATCAGCAGTCCCACCTGCCCTCCCTGGCGGCGCACCCGCTCGAGATCCTTCCAGGGAAACGCCCAGGCGAAGGTCTGGTCGGCCAACAGCAGCACATCGCCGGACTGCCACTGAACTTCCCTCCCCCCCCAGGCGCGCCAGGGACGCAGCGCCGCCTGCCGCGCTTGCCGCAGCTGCTGCCGCACCCGACGCATTGTTTCGAGGCAACCGAACCCGTCGAGCAGTCCGCGCGCCAGGCGGAAAACGGTCCCCGAGCGGGTATGCGTGTTTCGCTGAACCGAGGGAGCGGCCAGTTGCCGCACCGGTTGAAAGCCGCGGAATGGGTCGAACCAGACACCGTGGCTGGTCAATCCGAGAGCGGGGGCGACCTGGGGAGCTTGATTCACCAGGTTCCGCACCACCCGCTGTATTCCCGTGTTCAATCCATCGCAGCGGGTGCGGGTGCACTCCAGGAAGACCCGCCGCACACCCCCGGTTGCGCCGACCGGTTCCCTCCCCTCTGGCGCACCAGACGGATTGCCATGCAGCCGCGAACGGTCCATCGACACAGGAATCACTCCCAAGGGAACCCGGCAGGCCGGAGCAGACAGTCACGCCCCGCGGGGTTGGGCGGGGTGCGACGCGTTCACCAGCTCCCCCAGTTGCTGTCGCAAACGGGGCCCCACGACCGAAGGATGATGGCGTTCCCGGGACACCTGCCGGGCCCCCTGCGACAGCCCGGCATAACGGCCCGGATCATGCAGCGCCATGTGGTGCGCCACTCTCAGCTGTTCGGCCAGTGACGACCAGACGGTACGCTGCCAGGTGGTCCGGAAGACCTGCGAGGGATCGTGCGGCCAGGGGCAGGGCTCGGGATGCGATTCGACCACCAGTCCCTGGGCGTGCGAGAAGTAATCGCGAATCGCGGTGTGGCAGGTTGCGACCGCCGGCCGGCCCGCCGCCAGCCACTGCATCAGCGGCAGACAGGCCCCCTCGGCCCGGGTCGGGGTGACATACCAGGTGGTCGCGCGGGCCAGGTCCACCATCTGCGCGTCGGTCAGAAAACCGGTCAGCAGGATCACCCGTCCTCCCCCCCGAAGATCCAACGCCTGACAACGCGACAGCACCTCGTCGATTCCCGACGGATCGCTTCCTACCAGCTTCAGAACCAGGGTGACCCCTTCCCGATCTCCCAGGGCACTGTGCCAGGCCGAGAGCAGGTCTTCCCAGTTCTTGCGGCGGTCAAACGGGTTGAACACCGTCGTGAAGACCACTCCCGACAGGGAGATCTGGTCAACCCGCTCGACGGGGCCGCGCCGTGTCAGGGCGCGTTGCCGACGCGCTTCGCGCAGTCCCGCTTTCACACCCCGTTCCGCCCAGACGGGAACCAGCGGATGCACACAGCGCTGGTAAATGCTCCGCACGCTGCGCATCCAGACGCTGCTGCCTCCCGACGCGGCCGGGGGGGCAGGTCGTGGTGGAGTGCTCTGGATGTCACGGTCGGCCCCGGTCTTTCGTCCTCCCAAGACAAGCGCCGGTGTCTCGAGGAGGATTTCGCGGTCAGCCCGCCAGTCGTCGACTTCAAAGTAAGCGGGTGCCACGGGGACCGGAATCACCGTCATCGGGGTGGTGACTCCGCCCCGTTCAAACGCCTCCCGGGTGAACTCGCACAACTGCAGAATCAAGTCGCAGGCGTTCGCCGTCCGCGCCCAGTCCTGACGGGGGTCGGTCACCCAGGGGGCCCGCGGGATCTCAGGGAATTCCCAGGCGGGGATCAACACATTCTTCACCCCGGGGACCAGTTCGAACTCGTGCGGGGGTCGAAAACCCAGATGGGCCGCGATGGGTGGTCCCTCTCCCGGCTGTCCAGCCTCCCGCGTGGCGATTGGGCGCAGCTCGAAATCGGCTTCGAGCAGGCGGGTGAATTGCCGCGCCACGAAGGCATAGGAATAGCCCGCGTGACCCAGATTGGTCCCGCGATCGGGATCGCAACCGGTGCCGCTGGTCACCACGATCGGGCGTGGCCGTGTCGACCGAGAACCGGCAGCCGCCGCGGTGTCGGCAGGGGGAAGGGGGCTCATCCGCAGGCTCCCGCGAGACGTTCGGTCTCCGCCAGCAGTTCGCGGCAACTGACATCCCAGCCGGGCCACTGAAACTGCTCGGGCGGGGCCACCCCCGGCAGGGCTGACCTCTCGGCCAACTGGTCGATCAGGGCCGCCAGAGCGGGGGCGTCGGTCGGGGGAAAATAGGCGGCGAACCGCCCCCCCACTTCCCGATGCACGGGCAGGTCGCTGGCCAGGACTGTTGCGCCGCGCGACAGCGCTTCGACGATGGGCAGATTGAATCCTTCCGCCAGCGAGGGAGTCACCAGCGCCCGACACCGCCGGTAGCAGAGATCCAGCTCCGAATCCCGCAGGTCGGCGAACCAGAACAAACGCCGTCCCAATTCCGGATGGTTCCGCAGACGGGTCACCAGATCTTCGCAGTTCCAGCCAATTCCACCGGCAATCACCAGCCGCTGCGCGCTCCCCCGCCGCCAGCACTGCTCGAGGGCATCGAGCGCCAGATGGTGATTCTTGCGGGGCGAAATCGAACCGACCATCAACAGGGCGTCGCGGGCCGCTCCGGGGGGCAACATCTGGTCGAGTTCGGGACGGCAGGGCGCGCTGTCGCTGGCGGCATCCAGTTCGGCACCCAGGGTGAACCAGCCAATGGGGCGTTCCTGACGTGGCCAGCCGTGCTGGACCATTCGCTCTTCAAAACGCAGTACATCCTCGCGCACGCTGCGGGAGATGCAGATCACGAAGTCGGCCACGGTGCGCAGCGTCTGCCAATCCCGCACGGAATTCAGATGAAAATTCTGTTCCACGAATTCGGGATGTTCGTGGGGAATCAGATCGTAGACCACCACGCCCAGCCGCGCGCCCCGTTTCCGGGCCCGTTGGAGATCGCGGAGGACCGTCTGGATTTCCCAGGTGGTGTCGAGCAGCAGCACGACGTCTCCCCGGCCAGGCAAGAGTCCCTGGGGAACCACTCCCCGCAGCATCGCCCGCAGTTGCGTCTGGCCGCGCGACGCCGCTTGCCGCACCCGGCGCGTCAGTTGAAGCAGCCCCAGCCGGTTCAGTCCTGCGCGGGCCCACCGCTGCCACCCGCGGACCTCGGTGTTCTGCCACGGCAACTGGTTCTCGGGGAGCGGCAGACGCTGGAGGGACTGCAGGCCCTGCCGTCGGTCAAACCACAGACCCGCGGCCCGCGCCTCGCCGCGCTCAGTCATGACGGCGGCCGCGTTCACGATGTTCCGGACCACCCGTTGGATTCCGGTATTCATGTCCCGCTGACGCGTGGCGGAGCATTCCAGCCAAATCTGGAATTTCCCGGTGGGGCCCGGGACTCGCCCTACGACACTGGGGTCGCCAGGACAGCGGGCAGGGTCAGCGGCGGGCGTTGTCTCAGCAGCCGGTTCCATCACCCATCAGGTCCCGTTCCGTCGGCCCGATCCGGGGCGGGAAGGGAGCTGTCCTCCCAGACCCTCCACATCGGCCCGCACCATCCGCCGCACCAGCTCTTCAAACCCGCATTCGGGGACCCAACCGAGCTTCTCGCGAGCCTTGGTGGGGTCGGCCAGCAGCAGGTCGACCTCGGCCGGGCGGTAGAACGCCGGGTCGACCACCACGTACTTCTGCCAATCGAGCC
>CAIOTJ010000067.1 GCA_903861195.1 uncultured Planctomycetaceae bacterium
AGACTCGACGTTGTTCATGCGAAACGACGAACTGGACGCGGCGTGGCGGCTGGTGACCCCGGTGTTGGACGGCTGGGCGACCACGCAAGAGCCTCCCGAACCGTACGCCGCCGGTACCTGGGGCCCGGCCGCCGCCGACCGCCTGCTCGGCCCCGGAGGCCGCCGCTGGCGGACCCCCTGACCAATGGGGCGCCGTCTCTCATCGAGTCGGGGGGCACCAGAATTTGGCAAGCGGCGGTGTCCCCCAGGCCCAACTCCGGGGACAGGGGGCGTTACCCGACTGCTCCGCAGCGCCGCGGGTCCGCCGAAGACTTGCGTCGCAGCGCTGGCCCGGCCTCCCGAGTGCTCATCCCGGAAGTCCACTTGTCGATGCCACCCGAGCGCGCGTCACTCTGCCTTGTCGTCCAACGTTCCGTCTGTAGGGGAACCCGAATTCGTGGAACCGTCGGCCTGATGCTCCTGCACCCAACGCACGGCAGTGAAGGCCAGCTTGGCCGAGTCCGACAGAGACAACTTGTCCCGGATGCGCAGCCGATGCGTCTCGACCGTCTTGATGCTCAACTTCAGAGCCCGGGCGATTTCACCGGTCTTGTATCCTCGTCCAATCAGGGCAAAGACCTCCAGTTCCCGGTTGCTGAGTCCTTGCACTGTGGGATCCGACGCTCCATCGGTGGTGTGCCGGTCTCCGATCGATCGGGTCAACAACTGCGAGGCGATCCCCTCGTTGAGGAACAGTTTTCCCGCCAAGACTTGCCGCAGTCCCTGCACGACGGTCGCCGGCGATTCTCGCTTGGAACAGAATCCCCGGGCTCCGGCCGCCAGAGCCCGTTCCACGTAGTGCAGGTCCTCGAGCATCGAATAGACCAGGATGGGCACCTGCTTGTTCACCGACCGGATCCGCTGGATCAGATCGAGACCGCTGGCGGCCCCGTTCCATTCCAGGTCGAGCACAATCGCATCGGGCGTGGTCGATTTCAATAACTGCAGCGCCGCAGGTGTATCTGCCGCATCACCGCAGACCCCAAAGCCATCCTCCTGCTCCAATAACTGCCGCAAACCAATCCGGGCGACCGCCTGCTGGTCGATAATCAAAATCTGGTGAGGCTGATGGTTGACAGACATGCGTGGCAACTCCCGATCCAAGAGACTCTCTGGGAAACCTCCCCTCCGGTTCCGCGAGGCTCACCGAAATGAAAAGGAAGCGGCAACCTGGCGGCTGCCCTGACAACAAAGGCAACCAAGCCCTGCCCCAAGAGCGCGATGGCTTCGGAAAGTCGACTGGAATCAGGCAACCCTCCCTTTTCATCACCCCCCTTCCTCCTACCTCTCAAGAGCGACATCCCAAAATCGCCCCGGAGACAACCGCTTCCACCTCACCCGGTTGGCTTCCCAAAACAACCGCACACCCAAAACAACCGCACACCCAAAACAACCGCACACCCAAAACAACAGCACACCCAAGATAACCGCACACCCGGATAACATCAATCCCGGAACGCACTGACAACCAGACTTTGGACAGAACATCCCGCGGCACTCATCGCAACTGCAGCGCGACGCGCACCTCCCCGAGCAAAAGACACAACCAACCCGATCGATCCCCCTCAAGGTCAGCCAGTCTCGCCCCCCCGCACCTCGTCCGACGCACCAGGCAGTGCGGCATCTCCTGGGCTCAGGTCGAACACCGCACGCCGGATCGGGATCGAACCAATCCCGCCGTGGGGGCCACGGGATGGCATGTAGCCCGCTGTCACCTGCCTGTTGCCGGCCCCACTCCACGACAGGGGGCTCCCCGCTCGATCAGCACTGGACGACTGCCGGGAGCCCGCCCAGATTGCGGCGTTCTCAGTACCCGGCAACTTTCAACTGCGGTGTGCTGGCTCCATCGGATCCGCCGTGCGCATCATGCACCCAGCGAACAGCGGCATAGGCGAGCTTCGCCGAGTCGGTGAGCCCCAGCTTCTCGCGAATTCTCAGGCGGTGGGTTTCGACCGTCTTGACGCTCAGCTTGAGCGAGCGGGCGATTTCCACAGTCTTGTTCCCCCGGCCGATGAGCCCGAAGACCTCCAACTCGCGATTGCTCAGAATCTGGGCCGTAGGGTCACTTACCCCGTCATTCAACTGACGTCCGCCAATCGCCCGGGACAGCAACCGGGAGGAGAGTGACTCATCCAGAGCCAATTTCCCCAACAGCACCTGCCGCACTGCGTCGACGACCGCCCGGGGGCGGTCCCGCTTCGAACAGAAACCGCGGGCCCCGGCCGAGAGGGCCCGTTCGACGTAGTGCGTATCCTCCAGCATCGAATAGACGAGGATCGGAATTTCACGATTGACCGCCCGGATCCGCTGGATCAAATCCAGACCACTACAGGCCCCATTCAGTTCCAGGTCGATGATGACAACATCGGGGTTGGTCGACTTCCACTGCTGCAGGGCACCGAGCATATCGCTCGCCTCACCACAGACATGGAGATCACCATCCTGTTCCAGCAACGCCCGCAATCCCATGCGAACGACCGGTTGTTGGTCAATAATGAAGATCTGCGTCATCCGAGTTGAGTTCAGCATGATTTTTCTCCGGGGTTCCGTTAAAGGGAGCTTTGATGGGAATACCAGTGAGTCACTCGAACCAGCCGCAGCGCCCAACAGAAATTGATGGACAACTTCAGCCGACCCCAACCTCACCAGCCATAAGAAGACGGGCTGTTGTGGCAACAACATCGAAGATCTCGTCGCGGAACAACATCTCAGATGTCCGCTGCGATCAACCGCGCCCGTCTTGACTTAACAATCCCCACACGACATTCCGCCAATCCACTCCCCGTTCCCTCCCCGCCCCTACAAAAATGCCGGGACACAAGGAATGCAACGATGAGCAACACGGCTCGCGGGGTCAACAAACCCAAAATCGGGATCGAACCCCAACCTCCCTTCGTGAGACCTCCAGGCTCCCGGTCATGAGAGCCCCGCACGAACTGACGTTACCTGAAGGAGCAAGAAAACAAAACAGAAACCGCCACACGAAAGAGTCCGATTCACAAAAATCAGGGAATTGCTGAGATCAGTTTCGGAATCCCGATGTGTTTCTCTGTTTTTTCGTACCAACAGCCGTTGCACCCCACATTCCATTTTGTTCCCTCATTGTTTCCATCAGACCGGTTTCCCCCGACCACTTATTGTATTTTCCGTTTCGTCTGCAAGGACTCGCCCACAAAATCAGGGCATCTCCAGCTTCAATTGAAGCAGCCCAACGGCCTCGTCTCGCCACTCCCTGGACGGGGGCCCTCAAATCTTTTTCGCGGCAACTCATCCTGACATACAATGCGGCCGCTCAAGCCCCCCCTCCACCGAACACATCAACAGCAATTCATATATTCAGGGCACGGGGCTCGCCCGGGTGAAGCCGTCGTCGGGATTCCCGGTCGTCACAGGCGAGCCGCGCACGTCCGAAACAGGCGACTGCGAACCCTGGCCGACGTGGGCCTGTGCGACCCCCATCGGGGCTCGAGAAGTAGCGGACGCAGCACTCCCCGTCGATCATATGGTCGCCGCCCGAAGCATGGTTCTCAAGCTTCCAAATTCGCTACGGCCAACGGAGATCCGAAGCTCGATCCATCGGGACATCACCAGCCCCGGTTCGTTACCCGTCCATTGGATTGACCCGCATTGAGCCAAAAGTTTAGATACCTGAACCTGAAACCGTGCCCTACAGTGGACATTTGTCATCACCCATCACCCATCACCCATCACCCATCACCCATCACCCATCACCCATCACCCATCACCCATCACCCATCACCCATCACCCATCACCCATCACCCATCACCCATCACCCATCAC
>CAIOTJ010000068.1 GCA_903861195.1 uncultured Planctomycetaceae bacterium
CGCAGTTTGTCCGGGTTGCGGGCTAAGCACCGCAAAAAGACGGGCTGCTGTTCGAGCAATGGGATCAGTCGTCCGCCGACGTAACCGGAGGCTCCCGTCAGTAGAACAGTCAGTGCAGTCTGTGTTTCGGACACCTCTGACCCCAGTGGAGACATGGTCTTTGCTCGAATTCCGTACCAGGAAACGGGTTGCCCTGCGGTTTAGCATCTACAATCGCAGTCTACAGCATCACGGACCGAGGAACATGTGCAGCGGAGTGGTATCAGTCATGGGGATGTTGTCGCTCAGGAAACCATCTGCGGAAACGCTAAGCCAGCTCGTGGCAGAACAGGCCAAGCTGCCTTTCACCTATTCCGCTGTAGGAGCGACAGCACTTACGCCACCTGCTGGTTACGTCGTCGATCGGACCCGTGTCAAATTGGGGATGGGGCAATCTGTTTTTGATTCGGCCAAGGCTGCCTTGCAGCAATGGCAGCAGTTCCGGTTGGGATGGGTTGAGGCGTGGTCCCCGGAAACACCGCTGGAACACGGACAGGTTGTGGTGGTCATGGGGTGGGCGATGGGGCTGTGGTGGCTCAACGCATGTCGTATTGTGTACACAATGGATCAGTCAGGGCCGATCACCATGTATGGCTTCGCCTACGGTACGCTGCCGGGCCATGTCGAGACCGGCGAGGAAAGGTTCTTGATTGAATGGGATCGTGAAACCGACTCGGTTTGGTACGACATTCTGGCTTTCTCCCAGCCCAGACATTTCCTCACCAGGCTCGGCTATCCGCTGGTTCGTCGTCTTCAGAAGAGATTCGGTCGAGACTCGGCAGCTTCAATGTTCCGAGCTGTTAATGTGTCAACAGAGAGGCCTGAAATCTGTCAGAGTACCGATTGAACGACGTCGGGCCACGAATCGAATAAGGCGTTGATACCCCCCTTTCTACGTACCACCGATTGAAAGTGTGATGAAAATGAGATTTGCCTACTCTCTGGGTGTTCTTGCCCTGCTGATGGGATCATTAGTCATGGCCAACGACAAACTGCTCACCCTGTTTGACTTCACTGGGGCTGATGCAGCGAAGGAGTGGCAGACGGTCAATGACGGCGTGATGGGCGGTGTTTCCGAAGGCAAGTTCAGGATCGGCGAACAAAAGACGATGGAGTTTTTCGGCACACTGTCACTGGAGAACAATGGCGGTTTCGCATCGGTGCGGACCAGAGCCAAGAAGCTGGGACTGGAGAAAGGTGATACGTTGGTTGCCAGAGTCCGGGGTGATGGGCGTGAGTACCACATGAATCTTTCTGTTCCGACACTCAGGATCGCATACAACTACCGAGCGGTGTTTCAGACTCAAAAAGACGAATGGATTGAGGTCAAAATCCCGTTGGACAAGTTTGAGGCCACGTCTTTCGGGCAAGTCGTCAAGAATGGCGGGCAAGTTAATCCAACAGCGGTCAACGGTCTGGGCTTCATGCTGAGTGACAAGAAAGCCGGGCCGTTCAAGATGGAGATCGAGTCGATCAGGGTGGAGCGGGCGGGGAAGTGACTGGACCGGCTGGCTTCGACGTGTGTTACTCAAAGAACTCCCACAACATGTCGTGGGGCGACATGCTCGTGACCGACTGGCCGATGAGGTCCACGGGGGATTCTTAGCCTGGCCATTTGTGACCACCCTCTTCGATCTGCGGCACTCACCTGAATATCACTCACGATCCTGCTCGGGTTCCGCCCAGACCTGGACTTCACCGTCCTCATGCATCGCGACATGGATCGTGTTGGCTCGGCAGCAGACGGGGCAGTCCTCGACATATGTTTGTGAGGAGCCTTCTGTGAGATCGACCGGAATCACAATCTCCTCGCCACAAGCATCGCAGACGTAGCTGGCGTCTTCTGAAGTGGCCGATTGCCCCTGCGATCCTTCTTCTATCTCCAGGAATTGTTCGTTTGATACCAGCAGTTCGCACGCCCACAACATCACAGACAGAGACGATCCATCCGCCAGTCGATGATCTCCACCGACATCCATCAAGGTCTCTGGCGACAAGCTGCTGCGAGTGACGAGTTCCTCGGATTCCTCAAACGGGATCACTTCATCCCTCCGGGAATGCAGGATCACCGATCTGGGCTTCAGCTTTGTTACAGTGCCCCAGCGTTTCCAGGCCGGGCAGAGCAGTATCAATGGCGTAGCTTTGGAATCAATATTCAGAGCTACGGCTCCGCCTCTTGACGACCCCACGACGACATCGGGCTGATGCTGATCGTATGCCGCTTGAGCAGTCGCGACTGCCGCAGTGAAGTCAACGTCATCCAGAGCCGGGTTAATGACTTCGTGACCGTGATCCTTGAGGTAGGTCGGTTTGACACCACCTGGAACCGAGTGCCAGCCGTGAAGGAAGAGGATGGTCATGACAACTCCGCTTCCTTGCGAGCCAACGAAATCAGCATCGTCTCTGGCA
>CAIOTJ010000069.1 GCA_903861195.1 uncultured Planctomycetaceae bacterium
CACGCGGAGGCAACTGAGGGCCACCCGAACTTGGGGCCACCCCGGAATCACCCCGGAATCAAACCCGAACTTTGATTCCATGAAAGAGGGGGGCCCCCCTGGATACCGTCAGAGCACGGCGTATCCACTGGGGATCGCCCAATTCAGTCTCTTCCAGCGATCCCCAAAATTCATCCAGAAGGACCTCTTCATATAGTCCATGGGCATTGACCAGCATCGCCAGCAGTTGACCGTGCCTGTGCGGGACGACCGGGGAGAGGTCGTCCTCCGCCGGCAGGTCAGCACCCAGTGGGACAAAGTCCGGGCCTTCCTGGACGATCTCAACGCCCGGGCCGCGCCGATGGCGGGCTATTTCGCCATCGTCGAGGTCTGCGGGTTCAACGACTGGCTGCTGCAGCATCTCCGCGCCCGGCAGCCGAACAACATGCATCGGCCAAGAAGCCTGTCTCCCGCACGCGCAAAACGCGTTCGGCCCGACCAGATCGACTGCTCGACTTTCCAATGCTCTCCACTCTCGGCCTCCGGCCGCACCGGCATGCATCGTGTCCTTCTCCAGGCAATGCAGAAAAAGGTCACCAACGGAAAATCAGCGAGATACTCGTTCGATGCACGAGTCATAATGACAGCGAACGCCACGCGGCCCTTGCACCCTCACCCCAACCCTCTCCCGCGGCCACATGGGTTCTGCTCACCGGACGCTGTTTGGCGGGAGAGGAAGGAGGCGCGCGGCGGGGCCGCGGATTCGCCGCTGATCTCATTCACCAACCGACGCGAGGTCGGTGGGGTCTGGTGCGGGGCGGCGCTGGAGCGCGGATCTTGGCCCCATTCGAAGGAAGTTTTTGGTGGGGAGCGCAGCCCCGGCTCACTCCCGCGGCTCACACGGAGGTACCCCCTCCCGGAGCGATGACTGGAGACGACGTTTGGTCATGGGTTGTGGAAGTCGACCACGAGGACCGTGACGTTGTCGCGGCCGCCGCCGGCGAGGGCCAGGTCGCGCAGCAGCTCGGCCGCCGCCTGGGGATTGGGCTGCTCGGCCAACGCGGTGGCGATCGCCGCATCTGAAACCATGTCGTACAGTCCGTCGCTGCAGAGCATCAGCCGATCTCCCGGTTCCAGCAGCAGGTGGTCACTCTCGATGGAGACGCTCTCGTTCCCGCAACCAAACGCGTTGGTCAGCACGCTGCGGTAGCGGACAGCGTCTTCGGCGGGGTGCCCGATGCGCAGCAACTGCTCGGCCAGCGTATGGTCTGTCGTCAGCCGACGCAGCTCGCCCTGGCGGAAGAGATAGGCGCGCGAATCTCCCACATGGGCCAGAATGGCGTCCCACCCCAGGGTGTACATGCAGGTCCAGGTGGTCCCCATGCCGTTCGTCTCGGGGTGCTGGGCTGAGTGTTCCAGCAGTTTCTGCTGAATCTGCTCGCCAAACCGGTGCAGCCCCTCCTTGACCCGGGGCCACATTTCGGGCTCGGCCCGCATCAGCCACGAAGACTGCCCCCCGGCGAGTTCCCAGCCAAATCGCAGCACCAACTCGCTGGCCAGTTCGCCGCAGTTGGTCCCTCCCATGCCATCGGCCACCACCAGCACGTAGGCGTGGTCGTCCTGCAGTTCTCCCGCCCGGGGCTGCACACTGCTGCAGAGCACTTCCCGCCGGCGCGTGCGGCGAACAATCGAGTAATTGTCTTCGTTGGTCTCGCGATGCAAGCCCCGATCGCTGATGGCCCCGTATTCAATCCGGGGGGAATCGAGAGCCGCCAGGGTGGGAGACTCCCGCAGGAATTCCGAGGGGAAAACCTCGGTCGAATCGGCGGGCTTGCGGTGGGGATGCATCGGATCGTCCGAAGAGGGGCGAGAGAGAAGGGATTGTGACCAACGGCTGAAAACCTGAACGGCTGAAGACCGCCGTGCGGACAAACGCGCCCAAACGTATCCGCTCCCCATCACCGCCCAGCCAGCCGCAACGGGGCCGTCATTCTTCAGGAGAATCAAGATCTCCAGAGTACTCGGGTTCGGGCTGACGCACCTTCGTCAGCACCACCTCGTTTCCAGCGGCATTATAACGAACCTGGCTCATGAAAGTCCGCATCAAGAGCAAACCCCGGCCACAGGGACGATCCAAATTGGCTGGATCGGTCGGATCAGGAAGCACTGATGGATCAAATCCCGGTCCCTCATCGCGAACGCGATAGACCGCCTCGGCGGGAGTCACCGAGACCGAAACATGGATCCTCCGGTCGGACCAGGGCCGCTGCACCGAGCGTTCCTGGGCGAGTTGATGATAGGCGTGATGATCCTGCTCACGGATCTCGGAACTGATCTCGAGATTTCCATGATAGAAGGCGTTGAGCAACGCTTCTTCGATGGCCACGCCCAGTCGCAGACACTCGGTCCGACTGCAAATGCGCATCCGCAGGGCGTCTTCCCTCAGCAGCGCCGCCAGGGCCATGATCAACGAAAGATCGTTCTCGAGCGTAAAACTCAGCTCGTGGCGGTTCAGCCGGCTCATCAGACGGGCCCGGCCGCGCACCTCCTGCGACCCCGTCAGCACGCGGTCGACGATCTCGGTGAGTTCACTCGCCAAAGATCGCTTGGGAACGTAACTGGCCGCCCCCTTCTGCAGCGCCTGCACCGCCAGTTCCTCGCTCCCCTCGGAGGTCATCAGGATCAATGGGATCAGCGGGTAGTGTTCCCGCACCTCCGACACCAACTCCAGCCCGTTGAGATTGGGCATGATCATGTCGGTGACGACCAGATCGGGCAAATGCAGTTCGAGCTGATCGAGGGCATCCTGTCCATCACTCGCCTGGTACACGGTGAAGTCGGGCAACTTCTCCAGCAGTCCAACCGCCAGGGATCGGTCGAGCAGCGAATCATCCACCACGAGCACGCTGGGCATGTCTGTCTCGTCATCGAATCGGCGGGGACCTGCCGCGGGGAAGGTCGGGCCACCAGTCACGGGGTGCGTCTGCATCAGGCTGGGGGCCGGTCGGGGGGACGGTCCCCGGCACGGGTCCTCAACGCTCGCCGGTCACGTTTGAAGGATCCGGCATTTCCTTATTGTGTGAACCCAAACCGGTCTTGGCAAACACCTCCAGCTCGTGGAGGATCCCCTGGGACAACGACCGCAGGCGGGCGGCGGTCGCCTCGACTCCCTCGAAGCGGCCTCTGCGGCCGGCCTCTTCGAGGCGCATGGCCAGGTCGTAGGCCTCACCGGCTCCAAACAGACGAAAGCCCCCCTTGATGGTGTGGGCCGCCCGCTGTAACAGCCGCCCCTGTCCCCCCTGGATGGCCCCCTCGATGCTGTCGAGATAGGGAGGAGCCTCGGCCAGAAAGGCACTGGCGATGGTCTGCAGCAATCCCGGGTCGCCATCCACCTGCCGCAGGGCGCCACTCCAGTCGATCAGGGCTGGGGCAGCGGCCGGTCCTGGGCCCAAGGAGGCCGCCGTCGAGACCCGTTCGGAAGGGAGGGGCTCCACCGCCATTGCCCCCCCCGCAGGGTTTGCCGGGGCGGATTCAGCCCGAACGGTCGGGCTGATCTTCTCGCCCGGGCGTGATTCGGGGGGTTCTTCGACGGCCTGTTCTTTCCAGGCCGAAAGCCGCGCCAGCACCTGGGTGATGCGGTCCTGCAGTTCGCGGGCCCGGACAGGCTTGGTGAGATAATCATCCATGCCCGCCTCGAGGCACTTCTCGCGATCTCCCTGCAGGGCCTGCGCCGTCATGGCGATGATGGGAATGTGCTCGCCGGTCAGCCGTTCGGCCGCGCGGATCCGCCGCGTCGCCTCCAGGCCGTCGACGTCGGGCATCTGCACATCCATCAGCACGAGATCGTGCGGCTGGGCCTGCAGTTGCGTGATCGCCTCGGCGCCATTCCCCGCCACGCTCACCGTGTGCCCCTGTCTTTCCAACAACCCCACCGCCAGCTTCTGGTTGTATGGGCTGTCTTCGACCAGCAGAATTCGCAGCCCCTTCACCGGGGGGAGCCAGCCCGGTGGAATCTCGGACGGCTGCGGGAGCATCGCGGGCTTCCATTGCAGCAGGTCCGCGAGCACATCAAACAGCTCCGAGGGGCTGACAGGCTTGGTCAGGCAGGCGTCGGCCCCCACTCTCTCGGCCCGCGATGCATCGGCCGAACGGTCGCCGGAATGGATCAGCATCACCACGTGCCGCACCCGGTCGACATGGTGCTCGCGCAGTTCCTCGACCAGTCGAAATCCCTGTTCACCCGGCAGACTGCCATCGACCACCGCCAGCAGGAACCCGGGCCCCCGATCATCGGCCAGCAATTGCCGGGCCGCCTCGGCACTTTCGGCGACGCTGGGCTGCAGGGACCACTGGCTGAAGACCTCGGCCAACACCGCGCGGACACTCGCATTGTCGTCCACCACCAGGACGCGGGCTCCCCGCAGGCGATCGATCTGAGCCGCCAGCTCGTCGGTCTCTTCGGGCAGTGCCCGCAGCCGCACGGTGTAGTGGAAGGTACTGCCCCGGGGATGCCGCGATTCATACCAGATGCGGCCTCCCTGCAGCTCCACCAAGCGCGACGAGATGGCCAGGCCCAACCCCGTGCCACCATACCGCCGGGCCATCGAACTGTCGGCCTGTTCGAAGGCGTGGAAGAGGCGCTCCCGTTTTTCTTCGGCCACCCCGATGCCCGTGTCGCTGACGGCGACGTGCAGCATCATCTCGTCTCCCAACTGAGACTCGGGATGCACCCGGACCAGCACCTCCCCTTCGCTGGTGAACTTGATGGCGTTACCCACGAGGTTGACCAGCACCTGACGAAATCGGGTGGGATCTCCCAGGACGCGTTCGGGAACCCCCGGATCGATCTCGGCGACCAGCTCGAGTTGCTTGCGGTGGGCCTGCATGGCCAGCGACTTGAGGGTGGTGCCGATGGAATCGCGCAAGGCAAACTCGACCTCTTCGAGATCGAGCTTGTCGGCCTCGATCTTCGAGAAATCGAGCACTTCGTTGATGAGTCCCAGCAGGCTCTCGGCCGATTCCTGCACGATCTTCAGCCACTCGCGCTGCTGGGGGGAGAGCGGGGTGTCGAGGACGAACTCGGTCATCCCGATGATGGCGTTCATCGGAGTGCGGATTTCGTGGCTGACACTGGCGAGGAAGGCACTTTTCGCCCGGCTGGCGGCCTCGGCCGCCTCCTTGGCCTGGTGCAATTCGGCTTCGGCCTGCTTGTGTTCGGTAATGTCGCGAAAGACCGCCACGCCCCCCCGCACCTGTCCCCCGCTGTCCCGCAGCGGAGTGGCGTTGGCCGAGACCCAGATCCCCAGCGAGTCGGTCGGCCGGCGGAGGTACATTTCGATTTCCCGCGAAGCGAGACCGCGCATCGCCCGGGCCAGGGGCAATTCCCCCACTTCGTAGGGAGTGACCATGTCGGGCAGAAACAACAGCGACTGCTCGGTCAGTTCTTCGGGGATGAATTCACGCGGGACGGCCCCGAGGATCTCCCGGGCCGCGGGGTTCGAGATGAGCAGCCGGCCGCGGTCGTCGGTCACCACCACCCCGTCGGCGATACTGTTGAGAATCGACTGCAGGATGCCCGCCTGTTCGCGCAGCCGCTGTTCCGAACGGGCCAGTTCTTCGGCCCGTTCGACCAGGGCCCGGCGGGTCCGGCTGCGCTCCATCGAGTAGCGGATGGTGCGTTCAAGGATGACCGTCCCCACCTGCGACTTGACCAGATAATCCTGCGCCCCGGCATGCACCGCCTTGAGGGCCAGGTCTTCATCGTCATTTCCGGACAGAATGACGATGGGGGCTCCCCGCGCCCCGCTGAGCAGGCGTTCGAATGTGGCCAGTCCCTGCACATCGGGCAATTGCAGGTCGAGCAGAATGGCGTCGAAGCTGCGCGTCTGCAGCAGCCGCTCGGCCGCCCCCAGCCGCTCCACGGTGGTCAGGACGAAGTCGGCCTGCCGGGAGTCGGCCAGATACTCGCCGATCAGCACGACGTCATCGGCGTTGTCTTCGACCAGCAGCAGTTCAACGCGCAGGCGGCTCATGCCACGCAGGACCAGTCCGGAAGTTGCCTCGGGAAATTGTCGCACCGGGAACAAATGCGAGGGCATTGTGGTTCCTGAGTGCGAGCGGGTCAATCCGGCCCCGCGAGGGGTTTGCCGCACCGGGGTGGCGTTTCTCCGGAGAACTCCGGGGAACCGGGCCGCCCCCCGTGCGCGGCCGCGGGCCCGGTGTTTTGCCTGACTGGCTCTCCCATACAGCGTAGCCGTGCCGGAACAACCCCCGCACGGCGATGCGACCAGAGACGAGAGGTTTTGCCAGCCGCAACCCCCCACGAATCGGCTCTCCGGGTCACACGCGAATGGACGATCACACCCTGCCCCGTCCCCGTTGTCTGTGGTCACGACCCCATGCTATGATTTCATGGCTCCGCCGGGTGCTGTGGGTGTCCGTCGTCCGCCTCATTTTCAAGGGGGACGCACCTGTGACTGGCGTGAACGGGGACGGCATCGGCATGACAGGCTCCACTGGACTTCGCCAGGAAGTCCTGCAAGTACTCAACCAGCTGCGCGGCCGCATTCGCCGGTATGTCTTCCTGGAAGGCGTGGCTCTGGTCGCCTGTACGATCGGATTGGCGTTCTGGATCTCGCTGAGTCTCGATTACCTGTTTGAAATGCCGCAGGGGCTGCGGCGGGTGCTGCTGGTGCTGGCGGCGACGGCCGCGTTCGCCGCGTTCTTCTGGTACGTCTTCCTGCGGGTGATCCGCAGCCTGCGTCATCGTTCGCTGGCTCTGGTGCTCGAACGGCGGTTCCCCGAGCTGAACGAACGGTTGATCACTGCGGTGGAGCTGGCCGACCAGCCCGACACCGGTCCTCCCCTGACCACCGCCATGCTGGGCGAAACGGTCCGCGAGGTCCGCGGGGTCCTCGACCGCCTGAAGCTGAGTGAGGTCTTCAACCGCGGGCCTCTGTGGCGGGCTCTGGGGCTGGCGGCGGGGCTGGCGGTCTCGATTGCCGGTTTCCGGTTCGTGTCTGGCGAGGTTTTCGATACCTGGTACCGCCGCAACCTGCTGTTCGCCGACGACTATTACCGTCGCGAAACAGACCTCAAAATCCAGGTGTTGGCCGACCCCGGTGAGCGCCCGGTCGAATTCCGCGACGGCGTCTACAAGCATCCCCGGGGAGCCGATCTGTCACTGGCGGTTGAGGCCGTGGCCCCCACTGTTGTCCCACGGGAAGTGCAGTATGGCTACCGGGCGCTGGAAGCTTCGGCCTCGGGGGAAGGTTACATGACGAAAGTGGGCGAGCGCCTCTTCCGCCAGAAACTCGCCGGCCTGAAAGACTCGATCGAACTGCGAATTCGCGGCGGAGATTTCCGGACCCGGCAACCGCTGTTGGTGGAGGTGGTGGATCCGCCGCAGATCGACGGAATCACACTGCAGACGCTGTACCCCGCCTACACCGGGTTGAACGAGATCGATACGGACGGCAAGACGGCATTGCGGTCGCGGGTCGATGTGCTGGGGGCCCAGGTGTCTTTACCCGTGGGCTCCGACCTGCTGCTCGAAGCCCGCGTCAACAAGCCGCTCCGGGGCGTTCGGCTCCAGGCCGACCAATGGGAACTGCAACTGACGCGCGAGGGGGCGGCCTTCCGCTCGGCAGACGCCCCTGCCGATGCCCCCTATCGGCCCCTCGCTCTGCCGATCCCCCCCCTGTCGGAGGATGGCCGGCTGTTCCGTCTGCCGGTGCTGCTGACCGGCGCGGCACAGCTTCCCTCGGGGGACCAGCCGACCGTTCCCGTGCCGCTGCCGGCGGACGCCCAACTCCGGTTCTGGCTGCAGGACACCGATGACATCCAGAGTGCCGAGCCCTCCCGATTGACCATCTCGGCCATTCCCGACCAACCGCCGCAGGTGGACGTACGGCTCAAGGGGATCGGCACGTCGATCACCCGGCAGGCTACGATTCCGCTGGTGGGGCAGATTCGGGATGCGGAAGAAAGCACGCAGGTCTACGGCGTGCTCGACGATTATGGCGTCTTGCAGACCCAGTTTGAGTACCGGGTGGAGGGGGGTGCCGCCGCCCCAACCGAAGAATTCCGGAACCGGGCCTTTGCCGAGGCGGCGGCCGGCCGGAAGGAACTGCCAGTCTCTGAGCGGTTCGCCGTGCTGGACCTCGATCTGGCGGTGGGGCAAAAGCTGGTCCTCAAGGTGACCGGGCGGGATGGCGACACACTGACAGGCCCGCATGTTTCGTCGAGTTCGACCTACACGTTCCAGATTGTGTCGGATGATGAATTGATCGCGCTGGTGGCGGTGAAGGAGCTCAACATCCGCCGGCGTTTCGAGCAGATTCTCGAAGAGGTGCGGAACACCCGCAAAGACCTGTTGCTCAATCGCACGCGGATGGAAGAGGCCCGGCCACTGCGGGCCAAACCCCAGGAGACCCGGACCCGGGACGAGGCCGAGCGGTTGGCGGTTCTGGAAACCGCCGCCCTGACCTCGGTCGACCGGGGGACATCGGGAGTGCGCAAGAATCACAACGAGACGCAATCGATCGAGGAGGAGTTTCGGGATGTGCGGGACGAACTGGCGAACAACGCCATTCCCGATGTGCGTCCGATTCTGGAGCGGATCGACATGGGCATTGTCGGCCCGCTGCACGAGGTGAACACGGTCGACTTCAACAACTGCGACGACCTGCTGGTGAAGCTGCGCGAGGCGCTCGAGCGGCAGGAGGATCCCCTGCCCCCGTTCGAGGCCGCCGCCGACGAACTGGGAACTGTGATTGCGAAGCTCGAAAAAGTGCTGACCCAGATGCTGAAGAACGAAGACTACAACAAGGTTCTGGAGATGCTGCGCGGTGTGATCCGCGGGCAGGAAGACCTGAAGAAGCAGACCGAAGTCGAACGGAAGAAGCGCCTCATCGAAGGCCTCAAGTGACCGCCAGGCCCGGCACCGCGGGGTGCCCCCAGGATTACCGGAGTGCGAAGCATGACAGACGTGTCGCGGGGACTGCTGCGGAAGACCACCGGTCGACAGCTCTGGCTGGTGGCCCTGGTGATGACCGGCGTGCTGGGGTTGCCCGCTGTGGAGGGGCTGACCAGTGTGGCCCTGTTGCCGGGGATCGCCCAGGCCCAACAGGCTGCCGGTGAGACCCCTGCGGCGAAAACCGGGGATGAGGCCAAAGCGGACCCGGCAGGACAGGCGGGCGATTCCCCGGCCGGTGACGAAGCCCCCGGCGGCGCGAAGCAGGCCGGGCTCAATTCGTCACAGGAAGCGCTGCAGCGGCAGTACCGGCGGTTCGAAGAGGGGCTCTATCGGATCGCCGAGTCGCTCCGCAAGACCGACCCCGAGCGGGCCGACCTGTTGCTGCGGGCCATCGGCAAGAGCAAGGAAGAACGCATTGTCACCCAGATGAATGAACTGTCGGCCCTGCTGCGCGACAAGAAGCTGGGGGACGCGATTGAAAAGCAGGAAGACCTGATCGGCAACCTGCAGACCATTCTGGACCTGCTGCTGAGCGAAGACCGCCAGAAAGAACTGCAGGAAGAGCAGAAGCGAATCAAGGCCTATCTGGAAGAGGTCAACAAGCTGATCGGGAAAGAAAAAGGCAACCGCGCCGACAACGAACGGGGAACTCCCCGCGACGATGTCGAGGCCCAGCAGCGGAAGATCCGCGAACAGACCGAGCAATTACAACAGAAAATCTCCAAGGACGACGCGGCCAAGAACGCCAAGAGCCAGGCTAAACCCGGGTCCCGCCCCGGTGAAGGCCAAGCTCCCGACAAATCGGCGGAAGGAAAATCGGGCGACTCGCCCGACGGGAAGCCCTCCGATCCCAAGTCGGAGGGAGCCCAGCCCGGCGAACAGAAACCGGGTGACACAAAGCCCAATGACAAGAAGCCCGCTGAGAAACAGCCGGGCGAACAGAAACCGGGCGAGAACGACGGTGGATCGAAGCCCTCGGAATCGAAGCCGGGCGAATCGCCTGCGGGAGAATCGAAGCCGGGCGAATCCAAACCTGGAGAATCCCAGTCCGGCGAACAGTCGCCGGGCACTCCCCAGTCGGGACAGCCCTCTCCCCCCCAACCGGGTGAGTCGGGCCAGAGCGGCCAGAAAACTCCGGGGCGGGAGGAACTGGAACGAGCCCGAGAGGCGATGGAGCGGGCGCTCGAAAACCTGAAGAAAAACAAGCGGCAGGACGCCAGCGACGACCAGGACGACGCGGTCGCCGAGCTGCAGCGGGCCAAGGAGAAACTGGAAGAGATTCTGCGGCAACTGCGGGAAGAAGAGAAAGAACGGTTCCTGGCGATGCTCGAAGCCCGGTTCCAGCGGATGCTGGCGATGGAACTGCTGGTTTACGATGGCACGGTGAAGCTTTCGCGGGGATCGGCCGCCGATCAGTCGCGGCAATCGGCCCGAGGACTGCAACTGGCGCGTCAACAGGATGAAATTGCCCTGGAGGCCACCAAGGCGGTCACCCTGCTGCGCGAAGAGGGAACCGCCGTGGCCTTCCCCGAGGCGGTGGAGATGATGCGTGACGACATGCGGCAGGCCGGGAAACGGCTCGAACGGACCGACGTCGGAGAGATCACCCAGTCGATCGAGAGAGACATCATCGACGCCCTGGAGGAAATGATCGACGCGCTGCAGAAGGAAATGGAAAAGAGCAAGAAGAAAGACCAGCAGCAGCAACAGCAGGAGGGGCAGCAGCAGGACCAGGAACTGGTCGACAAGCTGGCCGAACTGAAGATGCTGCGGACGCTGCAACTGCGAATCAACAATCGCACCCGCCGCCTGGGGCGCGAAGTGGAGGGGGAACAGGCCGAGGCGACCGAGGTCATCGACCAACTGCAGGATCTGGCCGAACGCCAGGCACGCGTGCAGAAGGCCACCTACGACATTTCCACCGGCCGGAACAAGTGACCCTCCCCCCCTTCCCGGCCCCACGCCTGAAACAGACCCTCCGCGAGACCTGTTCCATGACACTTCGCACCGTTGCTTGGCGAACCGCCGTGTTCCTGCTGGCTCTGTCGGCCCCGGTGGCGAACGGCAGCCCCCGGCTGAAGGCTCAAGAGCCCCCGCCCGATTCCCCCGCTCCGACGGAGACCGTCCCACCGGAGGATCGCCCCGTGGCGAAACCGGCCCCCGCGGAACTGGTCTCGCCCCCCACTCCCGAGGTGGTGCGTGGGAAAATGACCGCCTGGCTGGCCGCCCGCGGCAAGGCCGATGAGGCCACCGCCAACCGGCTGGCCCAACTGTGGACGTTCGGCGAGCAGGTTCCCACCCCGGAAGAGCTGTTCCAGCGCACCATCGCGACCTTTCAGCAGTTTGATCCCGAGGTCCAGAGGCTGGTTTCACAATGTGATCTGACGTCGGCCACGCTCGCCGTCCCCATGGCACCACAACTGGAGCGGGCCGCCGACGGAGCCTTTTTTACCGCCAACCTGTCTCTGTTCTTCGGTCACTACCTCGTGCAGCGGCAGCTGTACGACGAGGCTCTGGCCCTGCTCGAGACCGTGTCTCTGGCCGAGGTGGTCGACCCGGCCACGCTGCTCTTCTGCAAGGCGGTCTGCCAGCATCATCTGCTGCAGAAAGAGCCGGGCCTGGCCACGATCGACCAACTGCTGAAGAACACCACTGGGGTTCCGCTCCGGTATGCCACGCTGGCGGGTCTGATGCAGTACGACCTGCAGTCGCTGCAAGACAAGTCGCTGGACGAAGTGGCCCGCCGGATGTTCGACGTCGAACGCCGGCTGTCGCTGGCGCGAACGGGCGAAAAAGTTCAGAAGCGGGAGGAGGAGATCATCACCCAGCTCGACGAGATCATCAAAAAGATCGAGGAGCAGCAGGGGGGCGGCGGGGGCTCGGGGGGCAACAGCAACAAGTCTTCGGCCCCGGCCCAGGACAGCGTGGTGAAGGGCTCAACGGGTCCGGGAAATGTTGATCCGAAGAAGTTCAAGAACACCGGGGAATGGGGCGACCTGCCCCCCAAGGAACGGAGCAAGGCAAAGGAAGACATCGCCCGGAAATTCGGGGCCCACTACGCCGAGGCGGTCGAGAAGTTCAATCTCAAGCAGGCGGGACGCCCCGCCCGAAAGGCCAAGCCGTGAGCGCGCTGGTATGGAGCCTCACCCTGACCACCCTGCTGGGTGCGCTTCCGGCCGAGGTCGAGACCATCTCGAGCGAACGGCTGACGGGTGAGCTGCTGGAATTGAACGACCAGGGATTGTCGCTGAAGATCGGGGATGAGACCCGCGTCATTCCGACGGCTCAGGTGCTGGAGATCCGGCGGGCTTTGCCGGTGGTTCCCCTCCCTCCAGGTCCCCGGGTCGAGTTGCTCGATGGGACCCGCCTGTCGTGCAAGGAAGTCACCATCACCCGCGATCGGGCCACGCTCACCCTCTCCACCGACGCCCAGGTGCAGTTGCCGGCCAGCCGGTTTGCCTCGATCCGTCTGGGAGAATCATCCCCCACGCTCGACGACGGCTGGAAGAATCTGCTGCAGCGCGAACGCAAGAACGACCTGCTGGTGGTGCGCAAAGACGAGGTGCTCGACTTTGTCCCCGGAGTGGCGGGGGGGCTGGCCGAGAAGGTGGTGTTTCTGGTGGATGGCGAAGAACTTCCCATAGCCCGCGAAAAAGTCTACGGGGTGATTTATCGACCGCGGAATGCTCCGGCGGCCAAGATTGTGTGCCAGGTGGGACTGGCGACGGGAGATCTGTTGCAGGCGACCGCCGTCTCTCTGAGTGCGGGGGAGTTTCTGGTGAAGTTGGCCGGGAATATCGAGCTCCGTCTGCCCATCGATCAGGTCTCGGGACTCGACTTCAGTGCGGGCCGGGTGAAATATCTCTCGCAACTCGATCCCCGCGATAAAAAACTGGTACCGTTGTTTGACCTTCCCCGCGACATGCTGCGCGACCGTTCCGCGCTGGGTTCGCCCCTGGTTCTGGGGGGCCAAACCTACACCCGCGGCCTGGGTTTGTTTCCCCAAACCCGGCTGCGTTACCGGATCGCCGGGGAGTACTCGCGGTTTCGGGCGGTGGCTGGAATTGATGACGCCGCCCCCCGGCTCAAGACCTCGGCCCTGCTGCGGATCTCGGGGGATGGCCGCGCCTTGTTCGAGGCCGAGTTCGCCCCCGGCGAGCCCCCCCGCCCCATCGACCTCGATCTGGTGGGCGTGCGTGAACTGGAAATTCTGGTCGACTTCGGAGCCGACCAGTTGAATATTGGCGACTTTCTCGATTTGGCGGATGCCAAACTGACCAAGTGACGCGTGGTCCTTCGGATTCTCCCTCTTCCCGCCTCTGCACCGTTATGACCTGGCACCCCACTTCCCGGCCTGAGATTTCGCGTCGTCGCTGGCTGCAAACGGCCACCGTGGCCTCGCTGACCACGCTGCTCAAAGGGGGTTCCACAGCCCGGGGGGCGGCCGATCCCGACGTGCTGGCCGAGCAGGCCGCCCGGGTGGCGGTGGTGCAGAAATGCGCTCCTTCGGTCGTGGCGATTTTCGGTCCCGGAGGTGGCGGTGGAGGTTCGGGCGTGCTGATCACCCCTGATGGCTTCGCCCTGACCAATTTCCACGTCACCAGCGGGGCGGGTGACTTCATGAAGTGCGGTTTGAACAATGGCGAGCTGTACGATGCGGTCATTGTGGGGATTGATCCCACAGGAGACGTCGCGCTGATCAAGCTGTTTGGCCGGGAGGATTTTCCCGTGGCGACGCTTGGCGACAGTGATCAACTGGCGGTGGGCGAGACCTGTTACGCGATGGGGAACCCGTTTCTCCTGGCGACCGATTTTTCTCCCACGGTCACTTACGGAATCATCAGCGGTCTGCATCGCTATCAGGGACCCGCCGGGACTTTTTTGGAATACACCGACTGCATCCAGGTCGACGCCTCGATCAATCCCGGGAACTCGGGGGGCCCCCTGTTCAGCGCGGCTGGGGATCTCGTGGGCATCAACGGCCGGGGCTCGTTTGAGAAACGGGGCCGGGTGAACTCGGGGGCAGGTTACGCGATCTCGATCAACCAGATCAAGCACTTCCTGGACCATCTGCGGGGAGGGCTGATTGTCGACCATGCCACGCTGGGAGCGGCGGTGGCCACGAAGGACGACGGTTCGATGGTGGTGACGAATATTCTCGATTCCAGCGAGGCCTTCCGGCGGGGGCTGCGGGTGGACGATGAAATCGCCTCGTTCGCCGGTCGACCGATTCGCAGTGTGAATCAATTCAAGAACATCCTGGGGATCTATCCCAAGGGTTGGAAGCTGCCGCTGGTCTACCGTCGGGAGGGGCGAAAGCAGGAGATTTTCGTGCGGCTGCGGGGCCTGCACAGACAGTCGGAAATGACCCTGCAGCCCCCCGAGCGTCCTGCCGAGGAACCCAAACCTGGCGACAAGGACCAGGACAAAGGACGCAAACCGGGGGCCCCCAAACCTCCGCGTCCCGCCGGCCGGGGCAAGCCCAAGCCTCCCGAGCAGTATGCGAAATTCCTGGTCGAAAAACCGGGGTTCGCCAACTTCCACTTCAACCAGCTCGAACAGGAACGCGTGCTGCGGGGGTTGGCCGCCTGGGGCGACTTCAAGACCCCCACGGGTGCCTGGAAGCTGACCGCGCACGCGGTGGCGGCCGATCTGCCGGCGGTCTTCACCCTGGCCGACGAACTCTGCGGGCTGATCCTGGCCGATGGCCAACAGGCGTTCGCCCAGGAGACGAATGCCGAGGCGAAACAGGGGGATGAACCTCCCGCGACCGGCGGCCTGTTGCTGGCGCTGCATCAACTGCGCTGGCTGCTGGCCAAGGGGCCCCAGGCGTTCAGCGAGCTGTACTATGCCGGAAGTGAACCGCTGGATGGCAACGGTCCGCTGGTGGATGTGCTGGCCACCGAACGGTTCACCGCCCGAACCCGATTCCTGTTTGACAAGCAGACGGGCGAATTGATTGGTTTCGACACTGAACGGGATGAAGATGTCGACCCCTGCGAAGTGCGGTTCGAAGGAATCGCCGAGTTCCAGGGACGCAAGTTTCCCAAGCTACTCATCGTGCGGCATGCCGACCGGGAATATGGCCGGTTCGAACTGCGCGCCGCCAACTGGGGTGATGCCTGATGCCCTCTGACCGTCTCTGGGACGCCTGCGTGCGGGCTGCGATTTGGGGTTTGTCGCTGGTGCTGATGTGCCTGGTGGCCGTGGCCCCCGCGCAGCAGTCGAACGCTCCGGAAGAAGTGACCCCCTCCCCGGCCGAGGCCCCCGCGCAAAGCCGCCAGCAGCGGGTGATCGAGCAGGTCTCGCGGCGGGTGGTGAAGATCTTCGGGGCCGGCCGGCTGAAGAACCTGTATGCCTATTCTTCGGGCTTTCTGGTTTCGCCCCAGGGACATTTGGTGACGATCTGGAGCCACGTGCTCGATGAGCAGGAGGTGACGGTGGTGCTGCACGACGGCCGCCGGTTCGCCGGTCGGATCGTGGGGGCTGAACCCCAACTCGACCTGGCCGTGCTGAAGATTGATGCCGAGGATCTCCCCTGCTTTGAGCTCGACGAGGCGGTCACCCCGCCCGTAGGGGCCCGGGTGCTGAGCTTCAGCAACATGTTCAAGGTGGCGACGGGAGATGAACCAGTTTCGGTGCTGCATGGGGTGATCTCGGCCCGCACACGGCTGACCGCCCGACGGGGAGTCTTCGATTCTGCCTACAACGGACCGGTGTTGGTGGTGGATGCCATCACGAACAACCCCGGCTCGGGGGGCGGGGTCCTCACCACGCGCGATGGCCAGTTGGCCGGAATGGTGGGCAAGGAACTGCGCAACGCCCAGAGCAATACCTGGATGAACTATGCGATTCCGATCGCGGAGCTGAAGACCGCGATCCAGGACATCATCTCCGGGACGTTCACGCCCAAATCCAACCCGCTCGAGGCACCGCTTTCTTCCCCCCGCTTCTTGCCGATTGATTTTGGACTGGTTCTGGTGCCCGATGTGATCCAGCGGACTCCCGCCTTCATCGATGCGGTTTTGCCCGACAGCCGGGCGGCCGACGTCCAGCTCAAGGCGAACGATCTGGTGCTGTTTGTGAATGACCAGTTGATTCAATCGGTGCGGATGCTGCGGGAGGAACTGGCCCGACTCGAACCGGGAGACACCCTCAAGCTGGTCGTGCGGCGGGAGAACATCCTGATCCCGGTGGAGCTGACGGTTCCCGAGACGGCGCGGAAACCGCGCAAACGAGGGACCGAGCCCGAAGCGAGCAGCGACGATCCATGATGTCGGGCCCAGATGACTGGCGACGATGACTGGCGACAATGACGGACTGGCCCAAAGGGGAACATCCGGTCGCGATCGGCCCCCTTGAGGGCCCAGTTTCAGCGCACCGCGTCCACTGGCATTTGCGGCTTGGGGCCGGCGTGGTGGTTGAGGCGGCCCCAGCGCGGGGGCGGGGCCCCTTCTGGGCGGGTTTACTTCCTGGCGGGGCCGCGGCGTCGCTCGTCCTCCGACTTGAGTCGCAGCACGCAGCGGAATCCCAGATCTTGTAACCGCTCCCGGGCCCCCACTCCCTCCCGCTCAGCAAGTCGCCAACCGGAATCGCCCCCTTTCACGACGTGCTGATCATTTCCCTCCCGGGATTTCGGCCCCCGGGGATTGCGCACCGGTTGTGGTTCCCGGGCGAGGGTGTCGAAGGTTTCGGGCTGATACCAGTCCAGCACCCATTCCCGGGCATTGGCCGCCGTGTCGAACAGACCGAACGGGCTGAGATCATTGACGCTCTGCGCGACCTTGCGCACCTGGCCCAGTTTTGGAGGGCGGGCGGGCCAGAGGGCAATTCCTGCTCCCCAGGGATGAGGAAATCCCCGGGGGCCTCGGGCCGCGAGTTCCCATTCGGCTTCGGTGGGCAGATCCTTCCCTGCCCACCGGGCATAGGCCCGGGCCTCGACCCACATCAGACCACACACGGGCTCTTCGTCCGAGCGAGCCTTGCCTGTGGGATCGAACAGCCGTTTCTTGTCGGTCTGCTCCCCCTTCCGATAGGTTCGGTATTGACCCACTGTGACTTCGCGCAGATCGATGTAGAACGGATCCAATTCCGCCCGCACTCCGGGACCAATCACCGCGACCGAGGCGGGAACCAGTCCCAGGAGGGAATTGTCGGCCAGACACCGGATCCTCCATGGAAATCCATCGGCGGTCTGATCGGTCTCGTCGACAGGTTCAAAGCCCTCGGGAAGTTCGAAGCCCTGGGGATCCCCAGCGAGAGCATTGCGGATGGCGGGGTGGTGAGTGACCTGCGATTGCGGCCGGCTTTCGGGCAACTCGGCAAGGAACAGGGCCTGCTCTCCCTGCGTGGCTGGCAGCCCTTCCCAGACCAACAGATCGGGGTGGGGAGCAGCGGAAATCTCCAGCGACAGTCCGCCTTCCGTTCCGGGCGGGGAAATTCCCAGCGTTTCCACAATCTGCCGGGGCTTTACCGCGGCGGACAGTCCCTCAGTCAGCAGTTTCCTTTCTGCCCGGCGGGCCTGTGCCAGCAGCTCATCAATCCACTGGAAGGGGCGAACGACGCCCGAGGCACCGGTGGCGCGACCGGAAGCATTGTTGGCCACAGCATCGGCCGGTGTCGCTGTCGAAATCGGCCCCGTCCCGGACGCTACGACGTCGCGCGGGCCGGGCAGCGATTCACTGGGCCGTTGTTCGGCGACCGGGCCCGAACCCGGAAGGAGTCCGGACACCGGGGGGGACGCCGGTGGTGCGGGGGGTGGGGCCGAAGGGGGATCACTGGAACACCCCGCCATCGCGATCAGCAGCCCCAGCCACAGAGACCACCGCGAGAAACGGCGGGAACGATCGGCCCTGCGGAGGAGTTGCGGATCAATCCCCTGAAGTGGCAGATTCCGCACGCAGCGCGTCGTAGAGTGACCGGACTTCATTGAACCAGAGCTGCTCCAGAGGAGGGAGTTGAGCCGGATCGAGTTTGAGCGTCTGGCAGAGACGCAGGGCGGCGATGGCCTGTTCGTTGTTTTTGAGCCGGTAATGCGTCACCGCCAAATGCAGATAGTACAACGGGGAGGGAATCAGCGAGGTGATCCGCTCGAGATCCTGCCGGGCTTCCTGCAGCCGTCCCAGTTGCAGCAGAACCACGCTCCGCGTGTCGATGTATTCGATGCGTGGCTGATCGATGTCGATGGCTTTGGAGATATGTTCCAGCGCCTTCTTGCGTCGATCGAGACTGAAAGACTCAACATAGGCCAGGTTGTTGAGGGCGACCGGAGAGTTGGGTGCCAGCGCCAACAGGCGGTCATAGAGGGCGATGGCCGCGGGCAGCGTGTCGGGGGCGGTCTTGAACTCGGCCAACAGCAGAATGAGGGGGGCGTGTTTGACGGTCAGGTCCTGCTGCTCAACAAATTCCTCCAGGAACCGGGTCAGCTCGGTCCGCAATGGACCATCGCGGCCCGACAGCAGCGCCAGTTGAATGGATCGGGCGGTGGGATCCGGGTCTCCCAGGGCGTGCTGCTTCCAGAGTGCAATCGCGTCGGTGAATTTGCCATCCCGAGCCAGGAGCGTGGCCACCCCCAAACCCAGCATTGGGCTTTCCCGCTTTTGCAACGTGGTCTCCAGGATCGACTGTGCAGCCGGGGACTGCGCGGCCCCTGCCAGGGTCTCGGCCAGCAACAGCAGCGTCTCATCCTGTACGGCTTCCGGGAATCCAGGCCGGTCAATCAGGGTTTGATATTCGGCGTCGGGGAGCCGCGGCGATTGGTCGGCGACCAACTTGCGGGCCAGATCGCGTAGCGGGCCTTTGTTGGAGTCTTCTTCGGTGACAACGCGATTCAACGCATTTTCGGCCCGGCCAAACAGCGACAGAGAGCGAAACAGGCTTCCTGTCCCCACTTTGTCGAGGTCGGCCGCGAAGGCCCGCAACTGGGTGACTGCCGCCGCCGTATCCCCGGCCTGCAGCAGGGAGCGGGCCTCCAACAGACGTTGCTCGAAAGATCCGGGCCGCAGGACCGCGATCTGTTTCGTCAGGCTCGCCAATTGGGCGGTCTGCTTTTCGGTCGGCTCCTTGAGACTCAGCAGATAACCCGCGTAGTCGATCAGGATCAGGACATTCCGCCCCGATGCCTTGACCAGATTCTCGTAGACCTGTTCCCCCCGGTCCCCCCGCCCCGAGGCGACCAACAGCCGCGCGAGTTGCATCTGCTGCTCGGCCGGCATGTTACCCCGCTGCTGCCTCTCTTCGAGGGCGTCAATGGACCGCAACCTTGCGATATCGGGAGGTAACCGCTGGAGGGTTGAACAGAGAACATCCAGGAATCGATTGCTGAGTTTCTGCTTGTCCGATTCATGCCGCAGACAGTAATCGGTGATCTTCTGCACCACCAAACCTCTTCCCTCCGCGACCTGCAGGGCGGTCTCGAACTGCTTTTGGGCTTCGTCGAGGTCACCCGTCAATTCCGACAGCATCGCCCGCACGACCCCGATCAGTGGTGCTTTCTCGGAGTCGATTGACTTCATCAGACGCGACTCGGGGCCCACCAGGTCGTTCCCCAGCCGGGGCAGAGTCTCATAGGAATTGCGGTACAGATCGATCGCCGCAGTGGCGGCCTGCAACCGTCGCAGCAGGGGGACATCCCGGCGACGGACTTCAAAGTCGACCCGTTCCACCATGAGTTCGACAACCCGCGGGCTGGCTGACTGCAGCGACAGCAGCAATTCGTGGATCCGGTTGTATTCACCCCGGGCTCGCAGAATCAGCAGGCGGAGTTGCGCCAGCCGTACATCCCCCGCCCGTTCCGGATCAGCCACCAACTGGTCCAGATCCTGCTCGATCGTTTCGAAACTCCATGACTTTTTGTCCTTCTTCAATTCGGCCGCGATCCGGTCGCGGACCGCCAGGACGGGATCGAGCTGTTGCCGCCGATTCCGCCACTGTTCGACCTCTTCCATCCGCCCGGTCGCCTGCAAGTAGCGCTCATAGGCACGGTCCGCCGGACCCCAACCGGGCCAACGCGAAATGGCCCGTTCCGCAACCTGCCCCAACTCATTCCAGTTTTTCAGTTCGCTCTGGCAATTCAACAGCATCGAGATCGCCATTTGAGACCAGTTCTCATACTGCGGATCGTTGGCCAGAACATTCCACTCCTTGGCCGCCTCCTCCCATTTCTTCTCCGCCATCAATTGTTGGGCGCGACCCACCAGGGCGGGACCATAAATTCCCAACCGCTCCAGCTCTTTCAGGGTCGCCTCCACCTCGGTGTCAATCTCCGACTTGCGTTGCGGGTTGTCGGTGGGCAACTGCGAGATCAGCGCGAAGGCCAATTGAATCCGGGCGGGAATCTGTACTGCTTCGGCCTGCCTCCGTTGGATCCGGGAGGAATTGGGGTTTTCCAACACCGTTGTGATCCGGGAAAGACTCTCCCGGAACTGCTTTTCCGCCACAACATCCTGTCCTCCCGCCAACTGCAGCAACCCCAATTGGTAGGGAAACCGGGGATCCGCAGGATGCAGTTCCATTCCCGTGTCACACAATTCCCGAACAGCCGATTTGGAATTCTCCGCGGCCAGAAACTTACCCTGCTTCTCGGCCGCCGCCGCCCGCTGCAATTCCACCGTCACCAGCCAGAGCATCGCTTCGGACGTCCGTTCGCTCTCACGCACCGCATGCTGAGCCAACGCCTCGGCCCGGTCCAGGTCGCCCCGCCGACTCGCCCATTGCGATTGCGCCAACGCGGCCCGCCATGCCGGCTCAACTTGCCCTTCCATCTTTTGCAGGATCCGGTCGGTCACCCGCCGCCGCTGCAACGGCGTCCACGAGGTCTCTCCCTGAACCGTGGCAATCCCTGTCGCATCGAACACCCGCAGGATTTCCTTACGGACCTCCGCTTTCAACTCCATCGACTGGTCTCCCCGCGCGGGGTTCGAGAGATTGACCAGTTCGGCCAGATCCAGAAAAGGACGCTCGTCCTGCATGCCCGCTTCAATCACAGCCAACCATTCCGTGGCGGCGAGATCTGCATCCCCCAGTCCGGCGTGACACAAACCCAGCCGCGCGCGATTCGCAGGTTCCAACTGCTTCGATTGCGGCATCGCGACGAAGTGGATTTGCCGGGCCTCGGTGTACATGGTGAGACGCCCTTCGCGCTGCGCCTCTTCAACCAGTTGCATGGCCATGTCAAACCCAGCCTGAGCCAGATCGGCATCATCGGGATTCCGCCGGGCGGCTTCGGTCAAAGTGCGATACACCGAGAGCGCCTGTCCCACACCCAGATTCCCGTCGCGGTACCAACCTGCCAATTCCTGCAACACCGGCGAGTCGTCGGGCCGCTGCGACAGATACAATTGCGACTTCGCAAATGCCTCCCGCAGGTTCCCCTCCGCGCGGTCTGCCTGCGCCCGTTTCCACAGCGCATTCAGATTGCGATCCAAAAACAGTCGATGGCTGAGAAAGCCCAGCCCGACGAGCAACAGGGGGACTGCCACCAGCGCCGCCAACAGCTTCCAATTGAAATGCCATTCGCGTTGCCGGCCAGAACCATTCGAGGTGGAGCGGGACGACTCAACTCGGGAACTCATCGGAGTGGATCTCAACTGGACAGAAAACCAAGGCCCGCTCGCAACGACCGACCGAACCCAATGATCTATTGCGCAGTATGGAAGGTCCACTCTTGAGTTTCAACCTCAATCCCCTCTCAAGGCTCCTTTGCTGAAGGCAATTCTCCTTTTCCTCAGCGCTCTCCCCAAGACGATTCTCACAGCGGGAAGCCCCCCCTGCCCGCCCCGTGCGAGGCGCCACACGGAACTCCTCTTGACCAAACGTCTCCCTGGGATGACAACGCCCGGCAGTCGTTACTTGCCCCATTGGCCCGCCGAGCCCCTCATGAGCCCAGACCATTTTCCGCCCGAGACCCGCCGGCTTCGCCGCCTCGCAGTTCTGGCGCAGGGCCTGCTGGGCTTTGTGTTGCTGGGCTGCCAGGTCCTGCCGTTCGGACCGCGGTTTGTGGTCGATGCCGAGCCTGACCAGGAACCGCCCCCGCCGCACGTGGAACTCTGCGATGCCCGACCCGCCTGGCAACGGAAGTATTGGCAGGGGGCTGTTGCACCCCGCGATTATGAACTGGCCATCACCGTCGTTCCCCTGGAAAAGTTCGCCTGCTCCCGGGCGACCCCACTCCCTCCGCAGTTTCGTACTCCCGACCAGCAGGGTTGGCAGGGGACCCGGGAGGAGTTGCGGCGGGCTGTGTTCACGGGACTGCGCCGCGTCGGACTCGCTTCCGCGCCAACCGTGATGACCCTCGATTCCGCCCTGGTCGTGGTCAACAAGACCCGGGCTCTTCAGACCGTCTGGGAGCAGACCGCCGACGCCCGACGGGAGGCACTTGCCCATTGGCGAAGGGGGGGAGATTTGCGGCTGACCCTGGGAGTCTCCTCAGGCATGGGAGCTCCCATCGGTCCGGTCCATTCCGGTGCGGGGGTCCAATGGGGGAGCCCTCAGGAGATCCCCCCACTCCCCGGGGAGCAACCCGTATCGCGGGCTTATGGTCCCGTGCGTGGTCCCCCACCGGACCTGGGAGACTACGGTCCCGATGTGACCTGCGAAATCCGGGCGCGAGTCGCGGTCCAGACCCCGGACAAGCAGGTGCGCGAAGTCTCGCTGCATCTCTTGACCCGCTCGCTTCCCCTCGAACCACCGAATTTTCTGTCCGACGAAGCGGTCAGCTCGACTTTCGAGGCCGCCTTGCGCGAACTCACCGCAGTGTTCGTCGAGACTTGGCAGGGTTCTCCGAATGCCTCGTCCGAAGGAAGTGGAGCCGAACCAGCCGCTTCCCCGTCGCCCGAAACCGGTCTGTCGCGGGAGACGCCCGATCTGCATCCGGATGATCGCTCTCCGGAAACACCGTCGCCAGAGAATCCAGCGGTCGGCCGGGAGGGTTAAAACTCTCCGTGCGGCTGCCGGGCGGGGGAAGTCGTGGCAGATCCCTGCTGCAGGAGAGTCGGCGAATCCTTCGCGGACTCAGCCTCTTCGGAGGGGGCGGGAGGAACGAATTCCGGAAGAACTCCGGTCGTGGACCAGTCTCCACTCTGGGTCCGGCGGCGATCCGCAGAGTTCCGGCGAGCCTGTCCCGCGGCACCGGCACAGAGTTCCTCCCACAGCACCGCGTTGAGGGGTGACCAGGGCACCCCGTCGGCCAGCAACTCCCGCAACTCGCGCTCAATGACGGAGGCCTGCTCGGTGTATCCTGATCGAAGCATTGCCAATCCCAGGTGCAGTCGATGCTCTGGGCGGACCAACAGGGGGGCCTGGCTCAGCAGCGTGGTCAGCCCTGATTGCAAATCATCGCTTTGCAGTTGCAACAGCGCCAGCGTGTCGAGGTACTCGACACGTGGCCGATCCATCTCGATGGCCTGCTGAATGTGCTGTAGACCGCTCTGGACAAGGTCGGGAACAAACGCCTCGAGAACGGCGATGTTGTTGAGGAGAGTGGCCGAATCGGGTCGCAAGGTCAACAAACGCTGATGATTGAGCAAAGCGTCGGCCAGGCTTTCGGGCCGGGACTGGATTCCCACCAGCAATTGCAACATTGGGGCGCGGGCCGAAGGACATGGATCGCCCCTGGTCAACTCCTCCAGGCGACCGCGTACCGATTCGAGCAGCAGGCGATCACCAGGATTTCGATCCAGCAGGCTGCGATACGCCTCGGCGGCCGGCCCCGGAATCCGCTCATCAACCGCCCGCAGGAACAGCAGCGCCTCGGTGGGTTGCCCCAATTGTCCCAGCAGCAGACCCCGCTGGACGACCAGGAGCAGATCGCCAGTTTCCTGGATCGCGCGCGACAGCAGTTGATCCGCCTCGCCAAACCGGTTCCAGCGTTGCAGATCGGTCGCCGCGATGCTGAACAGCTCGGCCTGCCGCGCGGCCTGGTAGCGGCCTCCCGTCAGCAACTGGTCCAAGGCCCGCGAGTGCTCACTGCCGCGGACCCCCACCAACCACTCCCGCAGGGCCTCGCGGTTCTGGCGGGCGTTGGCCGGACTCCCCGCGCCCAGCCTGTCCAGGAAAGTATCGCCCCGCCCCAGGAAGGCGAATGACCGCAACAACTCGGATGGGCGACGGTCCGCTCCCAGTCCGGGCAGGGTCAGAAC
>CAIOTJ010000070.1 GCA_903861195.1 uncultured Planctomycetaceae bacterium
CACCGCCCACGCCAGCGAGATCCCATCGTAGGTGCTGGTCCCCCGCCCGATTTCATCGAGCACCACCAGGCTGCGCGGCGTCGCGCCGTGCAGGATGCGGGCGGTCTCGGTCATCTCGACCATGAAGGTACTCTGCCCGCGTCCCAGTTCGTCGCTGGCTCCCACGCGGGCGAAAATGCGGTCGGCCAGGCCAATGCGGGCGGATTGAGCGGGAACGAATGAGCCAATCTGCGCCAGAATCGTCAACAGCGCCGTCTGACGGATGTAGGTGCTTTTCCCCGCCATGTTGGGGCCGGTGATGATTTCGATCCGGCCGTGGGAGCCACCCAGCAGGGTGTCATTGGGAACAAATTGTCCCGGGGGCTGCAGTTTGTCGAGCACCGGGTGCCGGCCTTCGCGAATCTCCAGCACCGGGTCATCGGTCAGTTCGGGACGGCAGTAATTGCGCTGCAGCGCCAGCGTCGCCAGTCCCGCCAAAACATCCAGTTCGGCCAGCGCCTCGGCGGTCTGTTTGAGTCGGGCCCCCTGCGCGGCAACCCCCTGCCGCAGCGTGGCGAACAGCTCTTGTTCGAGGCTCTTCGACCGTTCCTCGGACCGCAGCACCTTGTCTTCGTGCTCTTTCAACTGCGGGGTAATGAACCGCTCCTGGTTCTTCAGCGTCTGCTTGCGGATATAGTCGGCCGGGATGGGGGTCTTGGCTGCCTGGGCCGCAGTGATTTCCAGGTAATAACCAAAGACCTTGTTGAACCCTACTTTCAGGCTCGGGATGCCGGTCCGCTCGATTTCCTCGGCCTGGTAGCGGGCGATCCATTCCTTGCCCCCGCGCGCCAGGTCGCGCAGTTCATCGAGCAGCGGATGGAATCCGGGGCGAATGAGCCCGCCATCCAACAGGTTGGCCGGAGGTTCGTCGACCAGCGCCGCCTCGATGGGACCACGCACATCCGCACATGGATCAATCCGGTCGCGTAGGCCCTGGAGGCCGAGACTTTGGCACCCCTGCAGCCTGTCGCGCAGGGCGGGCAGCAGGGCCAGCGTATTCGCGAGGAACCGCAGGTCGCGCGGGCTCGACCGGCCGGTCGCCACGCGGGCGGTCAGGCGGGCCAGATCGTACATCCCTCCCAGCATCTCGCGCAGTTCGCGGACAAACGCCGCCTGCTCGTGCAGTTCCTGGACGGCGTCGAGCCGGGTTTCGAGGGTGGCCCGGTCGGTCAGCGGGTTGGACAGCCACTCGGCCAGCAGCCGGGCCCCCATCGCGGTCTGCGTCTCGTCGATGGCGAACAACAGCGAGCCAGCCCGCGCGCCATCCCGCAGAGTGCGGGTCAGCTCGAGCGACCGGCGGGTCGCTTCGTCGATCAACAGGGTCGCGCCGGGGCGGAACGGTTCGAGACGCTCGATATGCGGCAAGGCGCTCTTCTGCGTCTCCTGCACGTATTCGAGCAGCACTCCCGCCGCGACGAGGGCGGGGGTGTCGACACGATCCCAGCCAAACCCCTCCAGGCTGCGAACGCCAAAGTGGGTCTGCAGGATCTCCATCGCATGACTGACCCCATAGCACCACGGGGCACGATCGGTCAGCAGCATGCGGCCGGGAGTCGGCTGACCCCGGCCCGGCATGGTCAGACCCAGCGTCTCGGCCAGTGGAGCGACTCGGGGATCGTCTTCGGGAACCAGGCACTCGGCGGGCTGCAGCCGGCCGATTTCATCGATCAACTGGGCGTGCGGAATCTCACTGGCGAGGAATCGCCCGGTCGACAGTTCGAGCCACGCCAGCCCCGCCTTGTCGCGCTGCCAGCAGACGCAGGCGAGAAAATTACTCTCGCGCGGATCAAGCAGGGCGTCGTCGGTGAGGGTGCCGGGGGTCACCACCCGCGTCACCTCGCGGCGTACGATTCCCTTCGCCTGGGCGGCATCCTCCATCTGCTCGCAAACCGCCGCGCGGTATCCCGCCTGGATCAGCCGGCGGAGGTAGTTGTCGAGCTGGTGAAAGGGGAACCCGGCCATGGGGATCGGGTTGGTCGAACCTTTGTCGCGCGTCGTGAGGGTGATGCCCAGGGCGCGGGCCGCATCCTGGGCGTCTTCGTAAAACAGCTCGTAGAAGTCACCGATGCGAAACAGCAGCATCGTACCCGGGTGCTGCGCCTTCACCTCGAGGTAGCGCTGCATCGCGGGGGTGGGCTGACGATCGGCACTCATGGCTTGTTGAGAGAGTCGCGTCCAGAAGGTTTTGAGTGGAAATTCGCAAGTGGACCCAGGGTTCGCCAAGTCGTCATTGGGGGACGATCGGGGTGGGTCCACCAACACAAGAGCCGCGGGACCGGATCAACGCCCCCGCGGCCGAATGCGCTCTCAAGTCTTCGCAGACTCGGCTCTCGCCCACGCGGGCAAGAGCTGGTCTGCGGAAGTCACCCGTTACTCTTCGCTGGCCCGCAGCTTGGCCAGAACGCCGTAGTCTTCGAGCGTGGTGGTATCCTGGACTCGCTCGCGTCCTGCGGCGATGTCGCGCAGCAGCCGCCGCATGATCTTCCCCGAGCGGGTCTTGGGGAGCGCGCTGGTGAAGCGGATCATGTCGGGGGTGGCCAGCGCTCCGATCTGCTTGCGGACGTGCTCTTTGAGCTGCTGCTTGAGAGCGTCGTCACCATCGCCGGTCGTGAGGGTCACGAAGCAGCAGATGCCTTCTCCTTTGATCTCGTGGGGGAAGCCAACGACGGCCGACTCGGCCACCAGCGGGTGCGAGACCAGGGCGCTTTCGACTTCCATCGTGCTCAGGCGGTGCCCCGAGACGTTCAAGACGTCGTCGACGCGCCCCATCACCCAGAAGCAGCCGTCTTCGTCCTTGCGGGCCCCGTCGCCGGCGAAATAGCAGCCGGGGATCTCGCTGAAGTAGGTCTTGAGGAACCGCTCGTGATCGCCATAGAGCGTGCGCAGCATCGAGGGCCAGGGCTGTTTCATCACCAGCAGGCCGCCGGTGTTGGCGGGTAAAGCTTCGCCTTCCTTGGTGACGATCTCGGGAACGACCCCGGGGAGCGGGCGGGTGCAACTGCCCGGCTTGGTGACCGTGGCTCCGGGGAGCGGGCTGATCATGATCGAGCCCGTCTCGGTCTGCCACCACGTGTCGACGATCGGACAGCGCTCGCCGCCGATCACCTTGTGGTACCACATCCACGCCTCGGGATTGATCGGCTCGCCGACCGAACCCAAGAGCCGCAGGCTCGACAGGTCGTACTTGTTGGGCCAGTCATCTCCCCAGCGGATGAAGCTGCGGATGGCGGTGGGAGCGGTGTAGAAGATGGTGACCTTGTACTTTTCGATCAGTTCCCAGAACCGGCCTTCATTGGGCCAGTTGGGGGCGCCTTCGTACATCATCACGGTGGTGCCGTTGGCCAGCGGGCCATAGCAGACATAGCTGTGCCCGGTAATCCACCCCACGTCGGCGGTACACCAGTAGGTATCTTCGTCCTTGAGGTCAAACACCCACTTCGAGGTCAGCATCGTGCCGAGGGTGTACCCACCGGTGGTATGCAGGACTCCCTTGGGCTTTCCAGTGCTGCCCGAGGTATAGAGGATGAACAGGGGATGTTCGCTGTCGAGCGAGGCGGGTTCGCATTCCGGGGGGGCCTCGGCCATCAGGTCGTGCCACCAGTGATCACGCCCCGGCACCATCGGCACCGGGCTGCCAGTGCGGCGCAGCACCACCACCTGACGAACGGAGGGAGATTTCTCGAGGCTCAAATCCACCGCCGACTTGAGCTCGACCTCCTTGCCGCGACGCCAGCCCCCGTCGGCCGTGATGACCACCTTGGCCTGGGCGTCATTGTTGCGCTCGGCGACGGCATCGGCGCTGAAGCCGCCGAAGACGATGGAGTGGACTGCCCCAATGCGGGCACAGGCCAGCATGGCGACGATGATCTCGGGAACGAGCGGCATGTAGATGGTGACGCGGTCACCGGCGACCACCCCCAGGCTCTTGAGCACGTTGGCGAACTTGCACGTCTCGCGGTGCAGGTCGAGGTAGGTGAGCACGCGGGTGTCGCCCGGTTCCCCTTCCCAGACAATCGCCGCCTTGTTGCGGCGCCACGTCTTGAGGTGCCGGTCGAGGCAGTTGTACGAGGCGTTGAGGCGCCCCCCCACGAACCACTTCGTGTTGGGCATCTCCCCTTCCATCACCTTGCTGAAGGGTTCGAACCAGTCGAGGTGCGTCGACATCGAGCCCCAGAACGAGACGGGGTCATTCTTCGCCTGCCACCACAGTTCTTCGTACTCGGCATCCGTCTTCACATGCGCCTGGGCGGCGAACTCGGCGGGAGGGGGAAACTTGCGGGTTTCCTGCAGCACGCTGGTGATGTTGGTGGAAGACATGAGACACAGGCTCCACGGGAGAAACAGGCGACGGGGAGAGCAGAACAAGGCCGCGGCAGGGACGTGGGTGCTGCCCGGAACCGCGGCCGAACAGGTTGGCCGGGGGCGAGACTACATCTCGCCGCCATCGCGGTTCGACCACCACGGCAGGCTGACCCCACCATCAATGGTGAGGGTGCTGCCGGTCATATAGTCGCAGTCGGGACTCAGGACGAAGGTGATGGCCCCGGCGATTTCGTCGGGGGTTCCCATGCGGCCCCAGGGGAGCTTCGACGCCCCGCTGCTGATCTGGTTCTCGCTGAAGAATTTCCGTTCCCCCGGGGTGTCGATCCAGCCGGGGTGCACGATGTTGACCCGCACCCGGTGCGGGGCCAGTTCAATGGCGGCCGTGCGGGCCATGTGGTCGATGGCCGCCTTGGCCATGTTGTAGGCCATGGCGGTGGGAATGGGGATCACCGCATGGGGCGAGCTGACCACGACGATCGACCCCCCCTTCCCCTGCTTGACCATCTGCTGGGCACTGGCGCGGACGCCAAAGAACGCCCCCCACATCGTCACGTCGATCGTCCGCTTGAACCCTTCCATCTCGGCATCAATCATCCGCTCGCGGTCGCTGTAGACGGCGTTGGAGACGAACACGTCGAGACTGCCGAAGTCGCGGACGGTTTGGGCAACGATCCCTTCGACCGACTTCTGGTCCGACACGTCGGCCTGCACCAGGATTGCCTTGCGCCCCAGTTTCTCGATCTCGGCCCGCACTTCCTCGGCCTGATCGCGATGCGACCGGAAGTTGATGGCGACATTCGCCCCCTGCTGGGCCAGCTTGATCGCCACGGCCCGTCCAATTCCCAGGCTGGCCCCGGTGACCAGCGCGTTCTTCCCGGCAAACTTCATCTCAAACTCCTGGCGACTCGGCACACATCCACCGAAATGGTGGTCGCCCGATCACTGAATGTGGTACTGCGCAGCGAATGCTGCGCCGATGCCGGAAGATAGCAGAACACGGGACGAGAGAGGAGTGGATGGAAAGGAGCGAAGAGAATCAAAAAGTGGTCCAATGCGGGAATGGGGGAGAGCAGTGCGGGATCCCCAGGGGTGTGCCGGCGGATTTGACGAACACAGGCCAACTCGAAGGGAACGGGCCCCCACGCTGGTCACAGCCGCATCCGGTTTGCCACCCGGTGTGTGAACTCACAAATGTCGCTGCGAATGACCCTTGGGAACCTCATCGAGACTCCTCCCCGCGGGCTGCCAACCCCCGCCCAACCCAGCGCCAGAAGCGAACTGGCTGTCAGCGAACGACAGAGTTTTTTTCAGCGGCAGGTGCCGAACAGG